>DCVO01000039.1:0-38304 GCA_002327405.1 Thiobacillus sp. UBA2186
AAACGCGTCCTGATCGTGGACGATATCCCAGAGACGCGCGAAAACCTGAAGAAGCTGCTCTTCTTCGAGACCGACATCGACGTAGTGGGCGCGGCGGCCAGCGGACCTGAGTCCGTGGAGATGACCGCGGAGCTGGATCCGGACATCGTGTTGATGGACATCAACATGCCCGGCATGGATGGCATCGCCGCCACCGAGGGCATCACGCAGAAGTTCCCCTATGCCCAGGTCATCATGATGTCGGTGCAGGCCGATGCCGACTATCTGCGGCGGTCCATGCTGGCGGGCGCTCGCGAGTTCCTCACCAAACCGTTCACAGCCGACGATCTCGTGGGCAGCATCCGCCGCGTGTACCAAATGGGACAGACCCGCCGTATCTCCTTTGAACAGAGCGGCTTCGCCATGGAAGGCCGCGAGACCGTTGCCAAAACCGCCAAACCAAAGGGCAAATTGATCACCGTATTCAGCCCCAAGGGCGGCGTGGGGTGCAGCACCCTCGCAGTGAACCTCGCCATCGCCCTGCAGGGCCTGGGCGAACACAAGGTCGCGTTGGTAGATGCAAGCCTGCAATTCGGCGACGTGGCCGTGCTCCTGAATCTACAGGCTGCGCGCAGCATCGCAGACTTGATTCCCCAGATCAAAGATCTGGACATTGACATGATCAACGGCGTCCTCACGCCTCATTCGTCGGGAATCAAGGCACTGCTGGCCCCCAGCCGCCCAGAGTTGGCCGACCTGGTCACGCCAGAGCACTTGAAGACCATCGTTCAGCATTTGCTGACCCTGTTTGACTTCGTCGTGGTGGACACCTGGGCGTCTCTTCATGACCTGATGTTGGGCATCCTGGATATGTCCGACCGCATCCTCTTAATCGTTACGCCCGATATTCCGGCCATCAAGAATGCCAAACTCTTCTTTGAAGTTACCGATGCGCTCCAGTATCCGGAAGAGCGAGCCACCCTGGTCGTCAACCTGGCAGACAGGAAGGGAGCCATCAACATTCGGGATATTGAAGCCAGCATCAAACATCCGGTCGGCGTGCGATTGCCCCTGGACGAGCGCAGCGCTACACAGGCAGCCAACGAAGGCGTGCCCATCATGCTGGGCAACCGCAAGAGTCCGCTTGCGCAGGCTATTGCCGACTTGGCTGCTTCGCTCATGGCCGAATTTGCGCCTCGGCCCGAAAAGGCCGAAGATACACTGTCGGCTCCACAGCAGCCGGCTGCCAAGCCTCAACAGCGGCGCAGCCTGTTTGGACGCGCCCTGTAACGCGCCACGACTCTTGATGCGTGCAAAGCAGGTAGGGAAATGTCACTTCTAAAGCGAATTGAGGGAACGAAGCCAGCCGAAGGAACCTCACGGCTGGACGAACTGAGAACCCGGCAGCCTGCGGCCATGTCGCAGGCCGAGGGCACGTATAAGGATCTCAAGTCCAGAGTGCAAGACCGCCTCGTCTCGGAGATGGACGACAAGCTGGACATCACCAAGCCCGAAGAAGTGCGCCGCGCCATCGAAGACCTGTACAACTCCATCCTGGCCCAGGAGAACATCATCCTGAGCCGTGCAGAGCGGCACCGATTGTTCGAGCAGATCGTTGCCGACATCATCGGCCTGGGCCCCATAGAGCCTTTCCTGTCCGACGCCTCCATTACCGAAATCATGGCCAACGGCCCCCACGCAGTGTACATAGAGCGAAAAGGCCGCATCGAGAAAACGACCGTCCGTTTCGAAGACAACGACCATCTTGAGCGCATCATAGACCGCATTGTCGCCCCCTTGGGCCGTCGTGTGGACGAATCCTCACCCTACGTGGATGCGCGCCTAACGGATGGATCGCGTGTCAATGCCATTATTCCGCCACTAGCCCTCAACGGTGCCATCCTGACCATCCGCAAGTTCGCCAAGATTCCCATCACGGCAGAGAACCTGATTGAGTTTGGCACGCTTACGCAGGAAGCGCTGGACTTCATTCGCGCCTGCATCCTCGGAAGGTTGAACCTGCTCATCTCCGGCGGCACCGGCTCTGGAAAGACCACGACGCTCAACGTGCTATCCGCGTTCATCCCCAATGACGAGCGCATCATCACCATAGAAAACGCGGCGGAATTGCAGCTCAGGCAGGAGCACGTGGTAACACTGGAGTCGCGCCCATCGAACATCGAAGGCAAAGGCGAGGTTACGATTCGCGATTTGGTCATCAACAGCCTGCGTATGCGTCCCGACCGCATCATCGTCGGCGAGGTGCGCGGCCCCGAAGCGCTGGACATGCTGCAGGCCATGAACACCGGCCACGAGGGCTCGCTCACCACCATCCACGCCAACTCGTCGCGCGATGCGCTGACCCGGCTGGAAAACATGGTCGGCATGGCGGGCATGAACCTGCCGCCCAAGGCCATGCGCCAGCAGATCAGTTCCGCCATCTCGGTCGTGCTGCAGCTGGTGCGCTATTCCGACGGCAAGCGCAGGGTCGCCAGCCTGCAGGAAATCACCGGCATGGAAGGCGACATCATCACCATGCAGGAAATCTTCACCTACATGCAGACCGGCATCGACAAGGACGGCAACGTGCTGGGGCACTTCAAGGCCACCGGCATCCGGCCCAAGTTCGCGCAGCGGCTCGGCACCTTCGGCATCGAGATCAAGGACGAATATTTCGACCCCACCCAAACCTACGAATGACGGGCTAGTCCATGGACATTTTTTATATCGTGCTGATCGTTCTGGGGTTTATCGCCCTGGTGCTGTTCTTCGAGGGGCTTTACATGTCCTGGAACAGCTATCGCGGGCCGGAAGCCAAGCGCATCGAGCGCCGCCTGCAGGCGATGTCGGCCGGCGCCCACGGCACCCAGGAGGCGAGGCTGGTCAAGCAGCGGCTGCTGTCGGAAACGCCGTGGATGGCCAAGCTTTTGCTGAGCCTGCCGCGCGTACACCAGATGGACCGCCTGCTGCAGCAGTCCGGGCTGCCCTGGAACATGGCACGCTTCCAGGGACTGGCCCTGGCTGCCGCCGTGGCCGGCTTTCTTTTCAGCCTGATCATGGGCTTCCCCTGGCAGGCGGCCGCCATCCTGACGCTGGCCTTCGGCGCGGTTCCCTTCCTCTATGTCTACAACAGCAAACAGAAGCGCCTGGAGAAGATCGAGCAGCAGTTGCCCGATGCGCTGGACATGATGTCGCGCGCCATGCAGGCGGGCCACGCCTTCCCCGGCGCACTGCAAATGGTCGGCAACGAATCGCCCGAACCGATCGCGGGCGAGTTCAAGCTGACGTTCGACGAAGTCAACTACGGCATTCCCCTGCAGGAAGCGCTGCTCAACCTGGCCACCCGGGTTCCCAGCACCGACCTGCGCTATTTCGTGATCGCGGTGCTGGTCCAGCGCGAAACCGGCGGCAACCTTTCGGAAATCCTCGGCAAGATCAGCAAGCTGATCCGCGAGCGTCTCAAGCTCATGGCCACCATCAAGGTGCTGTCCGCAGAAGGGCGGCTGTCGGCCTGGATCCTGACCATCCTGCCGTTCGTTCTCGCCATCTTCATCAGCATCATCAACCCGAAACTGATGTCCATGCTGTGGACCGACGAAACCGGCAAAAAAATGATCGCAGGCGCGCTCACCCTGATGCTCGTCGGCATTTTCTGGATGTGGCGCATGATCAAAATACGAGTCTAAGGAAAAGATATGTCCGGCATGCAACTCGTCATCCTGCTGATCATCTTCTTCGCCGTGCTGGCGACCGTCTACATCGTCATGAACGCGCTGGTGCCGGGCGCCGCCCAGCGGCGCCTGCAGAAGGTGGTGGGCGGAGAAAAGCTCATCCAGAACGTGGACGAAGAAGCCCCGGCCTGGGTGCAGAAAGTCGTCGATCTTGCCGGCCCGCTGGCCAAGCTCTCCCTGCCCGAGGAAGACTGGCAGAACTCGCCCATCCGCTTGCGCTTCATCAATGCCGGCTACCGCAACAAGAACGCGCCGATCGTCTACTTTGCCGCCAAAACCCTTCTGGCCGTGGTTTTCCCCGGTTTTTACCTGCTCGGCAAAGGGCTCGGGGGGTTTGAAGCCGATTTCGCCCATACCCTGGCGACCGTTCTGGCGCTGGCTGCAATCGGCTATTACCTGCCCAATGTGATCCTGAGCCGCATGGTCTATGTCAGGAAGCGCGAGCTTTTCGAAAACTTCCCCGACGCGCTCGACCTGATGACGGTCTGCGTGGAGGCCGGCCTGGGCATGGATGCCGCCATCAGCCGCGTCGGCGACGAAATGGCCATCACCAGCCCGATCACTTCGGAAGAATTCCGCATGGTCGGGCTCGAATTGCGCGCCGGTGCCTCGCGCGAACAGGCATTGCGCAACCTGGCGCTGCGCACCGGCCTCGAGGATGTGGATTCGCTGGTCGCCATGCTGGTGCAGGCCGACCGCTTCGGCACCAGCATCGCCGACTCGCTGCGCGTGCATTCGGAGGCGCTGCGCACCAAGCGCCGCCTGATCGCGGAAGAGAAGGCCGCCAAGCTGGCGGTGAAGCTGCTGTTCCCGCTTATCTTCACGATCTTTCCATCCATGCTTCTGGTGCTGCTGGGGCCCGCCTTCCTCAGCATCTATCGAACCCTGTTGCCGGCCATGGGCGGCGGCTGACCCCGCTCCATCCCGGCCAATTTCAAGGAGGACATGATGAAACTCACCGCACTGACCGTCGCCCTGGCTGCCGCACTCGGCATGACCGCGGGCTGCAGCACGCAAGGCACCCTCAGCCAGGCACAGCCGGCCGCATCGGGCGCCGACGCCCAATATGCGCTGGGCCGCTATTATCAGGGCCAGCAGCGCTACGAACTGGCCATCGAGGCCTATCGCCGTGCGCTGGCCGCCAATCCCGCCCATGTCGGCGCGCACAACGGGCTGGGGGCCAGCCTGCTGCTCGTCGGGCGCAATGCCGAAGCCGCCGAACAATTCAAGGCCGGCTTGCGGCATCAGCCGCGTTCCGCCGCCTTGTGGAACAACCTGGGCTACGCCTACGCGCTGAGCGGCGAAAACGGCCTGGCCGAGATGGCGTACAAGCAATCGCTCGATCTCGACCCGACCGACCTCAAAACCAGCGCCAATCTGGCAGCCGCCCAGCAGGCGCTGTCAGTAGCGACAGCCGAGGCGCCCCCGGTGCAGGCTCAAGCGGTGCAGGCCGCTGCCGAAGTGAGGACCATTCCTCTCTATCCGGTCCGGCCCGCCGCAGCGCCCGTCGAGACTGCCCCTGCCCCGGACGCGCCGGCACAGATCGCGCCGAGTCTCGCCATGGCCACGACGGTTGCGATAAAGACCATTTCCGTGCCGGCGGAAACGGCGCCCGCCCCCGCTGTGGCCGCAAAACCCGCCGCGCCGACCGGCGCCATGCCCGCCGCGGCGGCGAAACCCGCTGCGCCGGCTCAAGCAATGCAAACCGCGGCCGCAGAAGCCAGGTCCATCCCGCTCTATCCGTCCCGGCCCGCCGCTGCCAAGCCCGTCGAGGCAGTTCCGGCCCCCATCGCAGTAGCGCGGCTCATGGACACCCCTGCCAGGAAAGAACCCGCAACGGCTAAAACCGCCATCGCGCCGACCGGAGCGGCACCCGCCATTCCCATGCGGCCCCTGGCCGACCCGGCAGTAAAACTGCAATCCAGCACGGAACTGGCGTCTGCCGCCGCGGCATCCGCGGTCCAGGTCGTGAAGGTTGCGCCCCAGGTCTATGAAATGAAGCTCGCCGACACGGGCGCCGCCAGTCAAGCCCCTGCCGCCGTTGCCGGCGCGGCGCGCATCAGCCTGCCCTTGCGCGACGACACCCTCCGGACGGCATCCGCCGATGCCGGCGACTTCGCGCTCGAAATCCGCAACGGCAACGGGATCCAGCGCATGGCCTGGCGCACTTCGCAGCAACTCGCGGGCCATGGCTACACCACCAACTGCCTGAGCAACGCGCGCGGCTTCAACGTCAAGGTCACCCAGGTCCTCTACCTGCCCGGCTACCTCGAGGAAGCCAGGCGACTGCTGGCACACCTGCCCAAGGGCGCCGTGCTTGCGGAAACCGCCAGCCTGCGGCGCGGCAGCCATATCCGCGTGGTGCTGGGCCGGGACATGGCCGCGCAGCAGGCGGGCGAGCAGGCGACCCGCACCGCCGCGCTCGACAGCGGCGACTTCGTGCTCGAAATCCGCAACGGCAACGGCGTCCGCCGCATGGCCCTGCGCACTTCGCAGCAGCTCGCAGGCCACGGCTACACCACCAACTACCTGACCAACGAGCGCGGCTTCAGCGTCAAGGTCACCAAGGTGCTTTACCTGCCCGGCTACCTCGAAGAAGCGAAACGCCTGCTGGCGCACCTGCCCGAAGACACCGTGCTCGCGGAAACGAGCAACCTGCGCCCCGGCGTCCATGTCCGCGTCGTGCTGGGCCGGGACATGGCGCAGCGCCAGGCAAGGCTGGAAGCCGAGTCCGGGGAGGTTCTGCTGGCCGCGACGCCATCCGGAACCCATGGCTAGCCCGTGCAGCATCAAGCCCGCGCGCTTTTGTGCGGGCTTGCGCAGCCTCACCGTGACGTCCGGATATGCTGTACGCTTGCCTACAGGACGGCCCGCGCTTCAGAAAACATCCGCGCCGGAGTAGTGCAGGCCGCTTGCAGTGCTTAAGAAAGTTCTTAAGCTGGCCGAATTAAGAGTTAATCCCTTGTTTCATGAAGCCCAGGGCTGGGGGAATTGCATTGAGCAGGACCATCATCACCATCAGGCAGCAGCGCGGCGCAGTGGCCATCATTGTCGCCCTGTCCATTTTCGTGCTGATCGGCATGATCGGCCTGGCCATCGACCTCGGCCGCATGTTCGTCATCAAGACCGAATTGCAGAATGCGGCCGATGCCTGTGCGCTGGCGGCGGCGAAGGAACTCAATGGCCTGGAGGGCGCAAAAACACGGGCCGATGCCGTCGGCATCCTGGTCGGCACCCGCAATGAAATCAATTTCCAGGATGAAGCTGCGCCAGTCACTGCCGCAAGCCTGACATACAGCGATTCGCTGAGCCCGAATTCCGGTTACAACAGAACCATCGACGATGGGGATGCAAAATACGTCATGTGCACAGTTAACCGTCCCAATATTGGGATGCTGTTCATGGGTGTGCTCGGCTTCGGCCCACAACGAGTCAGCGCCTATGCTGTCGCCACCTTGGCCCCAAGCCAGACCACCTGCGCCCTTCCGGTAGGCATATGCCAGCCTACTCCCGGAAATGAAGATGACCCAGAGGATCCTTTCGGCTTACTGGCCGGCAAATGGTACTCAGGCAAATTTGACCCTATTGATAATCTTACCGGCAGCTTCAACTGGCTTGACTTTAACCCGACGGGGGGGGGCCAAAACGAATTGAGTGGGTTGTTGGGCGGGGAAGGCCAATGCGAATTACCAGTGGAAGGCACTTGTGTAGGAGAGCAAGGTGACAAAGCCGGCGCAGTCAATGCCTGGAACAGCCGTTTCGGCTTAGTCCAAGGCCCATTCAACAATCTCACCACACCTCGTCCCGATTACACTGGGCGTGGCTACGTTAATACTGAGCAACCTTATGGCATTGCTGTTAAAGAACAGGGCATAACAAGAATTACATCTTGGCCCAACCCCGTACCCCAAAACGCCTATAAAGGTACCTGTACGGTAACCCCAGCCTATATCGGTGACCCTGATGACCCTGATGATGACGTTCCTGCAGTAACTTGCCTCACGCCAAACTATGTCACTGCAGCGGGCATTCATGATCCCTACGACCCCAGCACTCCAAGCGACCCGGCTGGTGTTCTCTCCGGATTAAGCGTGAATGTTCTTGATGCCGAACTGGCCAACGGGACTCAACGCAGGGTAGCGCTTGCGCCGATAGTCGATTGCAGAGATTTCAAAACCAATAGTCCAGGCTGCGAAGTACAGCAGGTCAAAATAAAAGGGTGGGCCTGTGTGCTGATGTTGAGCCCAATTAATGGTCCTGACGAGGTAGTACTGGAATACCTTGGTCAACCTGATGCTGAAGGTGTGCCATGCGGTTCTTTTGGGCTGGCTGGCGACGCGGACAGTAACGGACCCTTAGTGCCGACTCTGGTGCAGTAGAGAGGTGTTGAAATGGAGAACAGAATTGGAATAGCGCTCTTCTCGAAAACCCGCTTTCAAAGCGGGGTGGCGACAATCGAATTCGCCTTATTGATTGTGCCCTTGTTGTTAATGCTGTTTGGCGTGGCTGAATATGGCCGGGCGATTTACCAATACAACACTCTGGTTAAATCGGTGCGCGATGCCACACGATACCTATCCACTCTGAACCCATCTGATCCAGATCATCCCAATAACGGCTTTGTGGAGGCAGAATGCTTAGTAAAGTACGGCAATACCGAATGTATCGGAACCCCTCTAGTTCCCTTGGCCAACCAGAATGGGCTGATTATCAAAATCTGTGATTCCGGTACCTCTGACTGCGAAGCCACGCATAAAAACGTGAATGGCTCGACTAATCTAGTTTCCGTTACCGTCAAGGGTTACAAGTTTTACCCCCTCCCCTTCAATATCTCCTACTACGGGGAAACAGTCGGACTCCCGAGTGTCATAATTTTTGATGATATTGTGAACATCATGAGGCAAGCATGATGAAAGATTTGCAACAGTTCGCCGAAAAGCAGAATGGGGCTGCCGCCGTTGAGTTCGCGCTTATTGCGACCGCGTTTTTCATGCTGCTGTTGGGCGTGGTTGAGATAGGGCGGGTATTATTTACTTGGAATGCCGCAGCGGAAGCTGCCCGTTATGGGGCACGCGTAGCAGTAGTATGCAACATGAATGATGACGCCATTCGCGACCGAATGCGACGGATTATGCCAAACTTGGCAGATGCCAATGTCGATATCAAATATATGGCTTTCGACAAAGCAACCAAAAAAATGTCTGAGGGATGCATTCCGGCTACGTGTGATTTTATAAAGGTTTCCATCACCAACTTTCAGATTACAACCCACATTCCCGTTGTTAGTGCTGTGTTGACCGTACCCACTTTTGCCACCACGTTGCCGCGTGAGAGCCTGGACAGCACTATCAATCCGATTTGCTCCTGACTCTGAGCAACACAAAGATTTTCAGGCCCATGCCAGTTTGCATGGGCTTTTTCATTCCGGCTAATGCGCGCGCAGCTTCGCCAGTTCATCCAGCAGATTCAGCACCAGCTCCCTGCCCAGCGGGCCCATACCCTTGGATAATTTGTCGGCGTCGCGCTCGCCGTCGACCAGGCGGCGCATGATGCCGCCCATGCGGGCCATGTCGCCGCCCGCCTTCACCATCTGTTCGGCCATGTTGGCGAGCGCGGCGAATGCCTTGGCGTCGCCGCTGCCGGCGGCCTGGATCATGGCCGCAAGCCCCGGCGCGGCGGCCGCGCCATCGGGCTGCTGCACGGGCGGCAATGTGGCGGGATTGTCGAGACCGCGCAGGATGGCGTCGACCAGGATGCGGTCTTCCTCGTCCAGGCCGAGCTTGATGTCCTCGCCGCGCTTTCCGTCGATGATTTGCCTGATCGCCGCCACCAACCTGCCCCAGCCCGCCTCTTCCGCAGCCTTGAGGTGTTCGTGCAACCGCGGCAGCTGGCTGCGGTCGCGCAGCGCATTGACCACGCCGTGAATGAAGGCCGCATGCAGGCGCAGCACCTGCTCGACGGCACCGGGTAGTTGGGCCATGTTCGGTTCCTGAAAAAAAAAGTGATTCAAACACGAATCACCCGGGTAAGGCGCCTTCTGTCTGGCAATGCATCCGCATTGACATGGCAATGCGGATGCATTACTGTACATGGCACCCACAACCGGAGAACCGCCATGCCAGCCCTCCTCGAAGCCGAATCGACGCTGACCGACCGCTACCAGACGACGGTGCCGGAAACCGTGCGCCGCGCGCTTGGCTTGAGCAAGCGCGACAAGATCCACTACACCATCCGCTCGGACGGTGAGGTAGTGCTCACTCGCGCGGAATTGAGCGAGGCGGAAGACGCGGCGCTCGGTGCGTTTCTGGGTTTTCTGGCGCGTGACATCACCGAGCATCCCGAGCACCTGCATGCGGTGGATGCCGCGCTGGTGCAGCGCATCCGTTCGCTGGCCGGCGGCATTGAGGTCGACCTCGATGCCCCGCTGTCGGCGGACGATGAATGAGTGGCGGCATCCCGCTGGTCGTCAATGGCTGGGCAATCTACGCGCACCCGCTGTTCATTGACCAACTCGATGCCCTGATCGCGCAGGTCGAGGCCCTCAGGCAAAAGGATCCGGCCGGCCATGTCAAGAAGAACGCCACCAAGCGCCTGGCCGCCATCGCCAAACTGGCATTCGAGGTGATCCCGCAAGACCCGACGCGGACCGAGTACCGGCAGGGCGGCACGCTCGGCGACGAGCACAAGCACTGGTTCCGCGCCAAGTTCTTCCAGCAGTATCGGCTGTTCTTCCGCTACCACGCTCAGGCAAAGGTGATCGTTTTCGCCTGGGTCAATGGCGAGGAGACGAAGCGCGCCTACGAGAGTGCGGACGACGCCTACCGGGTCTTCCGCAAGATGCTGGACAGCGGTCACCCGCCGGGTGACTGGAACCGCCTGCTGACCGAGGCGCGCGCCGAAGTGGAGCGGTTCAAGAAGGCCGCTTCAAGCGCATCGGCGACCCAGCCCTGATCGCCGGTTCGCGGCTAAAGCCGCTCCCACAACGCTGCTGGATTAGCCGGGATTACAGGCTGCGGTCGTCACTCAGGCCCGGTTGCAGCCGCTGCAGTAAATGTGGCCCAGACGCAGGTGGTAGCGCACGTGCTCGCCCGGTTCGAGCACGCGCCCGCAGCTGTCGCACAGGGCGCCGACCTCCAGCACGGTTTCACCAAAGCCTTCCACCGGCAGCTCAACCCCATCGACCAGCCGGCCGAAGGGCTTGTCCTTGACGATGTCACTGCGGAAGCTTTCCTCGATGGCGAGCCAGCGCTGGATGTAAGGCTCGGCCAGTCCCTGCCGGCGCATGCATTCCGTCATCAGCGCTTCGCGGTAGTCGAACACCTCGTCGGGTATGACCATCCAGTGGTGCGCATTGCGCGGCCGATCGCCGAAGTACATTTTCTCGCCGGTGAAAATCTGCCGCATGAAGGAATAGACCTTTTCGATCAGGCGCTGCCTGGTCACGCCGGCGAAGTAGGGCGACAGCACGGGGTCTTCGAACACGCGGGTATAGAAGTCGGTGAGGATCGCGCTCATCACTTCGCCCTCCTTCAGGGCCGCCCACATCTCGGGGTCGGGCGCGAACTCGCGGCGGCCGGAGTCGGGGTCCGCCTGCCCGCGCCCGGCGAGGGTGCGTTTTTTTGTGCGCAAATCCTTCAGCACGAAGGCGTCGGCACAAATGTCTTCGGGTTTTGCGCCCGCCTTTTCGGCGAGCGCCGTTGCGGCGTCGACCATGTCGGGATTGCCCGCCAGATGCACCTGCCAGCCGGCAAGGGAATCATGCACGGCAAATGCCAGGGCGTGCGCGCGACACTGCTGGAAGCCCTTGGGCACGGATTCCCGCGACACGCAGGGCACGTAATGGAAATTGGGTGCCCTGTCGGCAAGCTCGCGCAATTCGTCCACCAGGTAAAGTCCGTCGCGCTTCGAACTGCCATGATAAAGATGGACCTGGCCGCCATGGCCCGAAGCCAGGGCGGTGCGCACCACCCCGACCAAGGGGGCAAGGCCGGTGCCGGTGCCGACCAGCAGCATGCTCTGGGTAGGATTCTTGTGGGTATAGACGCAGTCTCCATTCGGCCCCTGGATGTCGATCTCGCCGCCCACTTCCAGTTCGTCGATCAGCCAGTTGCTCATGGCGCCGTTCGGCATGCGTTTGACGTGCAATTCCAGGAAATAGTCTTCGCCCGGCACGCTGGCCAGCGAGTAGCTGCGGCTCACGCCATCCGGCCGGCGCAGATTGATGAACTGGCCGGAACGGTAGTGCATTGCCAGCGAGGGCTCGAGCAGGATGCGGTAAATATCCCTGGCCAGCTGCTCCTTGCCCGCCACCACGGCCGTGAAGTACAGGTCTTCGTCCAATGGCGGGGCAATGGCGATGTCCTGAACAGGACGGCAGACGCAGGGCAGGAAATAGTTTTTCGCCGCCAGGCTCGCCTTCAGCCCTTTCTGTGACTCCTCCGGGAGTTCTCCGCCGGTTGCGCGCTGCAGGCACACCTGGCAAACGCCATTGCGGCAGGAGAAGGGGATGTTCACGCCCTGCCGCAGGAAGGCCTCGAGGATGGATTCGCCCTCGCGGCAGTTGTAGGTTTTCCCCTCATAAGTTATGTCAGCCATTGTTTTTCCATTCTTTGTCGCCAACTTCGGTCGGGCTGCAGCCCGGTATCCTGATGCATTCCTCCGGAGAAAGGTGAAGGCCCAGGGAATCCCTGGACAACTGGGCGATGTTTTTCACCCCCAAACGGATTGCCGCCTGCAGCAGGTAGTCGTGGTTGCAGTCGTATTCGCGGCAGATGCGCGGCCGCTTTTCCCAGATGCCGCAGCAGTGCGTATCGCGGTCCAGATGGATGCACAAGCCATCCGGTCCCTTGTCGACGAAACCCTTCGCGGGCAAGCCGTTCGTGCCGGGCTCGCGCTCGCCCTCGTCGAGCCTGACAAGCAGCCTGCAGCAGAAAGTGCGGCAGCCCAGCCGCCTGCCGGCCTCGCAATCGATCAGGTTCTCGCCCATTGCCCGAATGCCCGGTCAATGCAGGCAGCGTCAAATCCTATTCAAGCCCGGCCATCGCCAGCAAGGCCGGCACCGTCAGCCAGAGCAGGCCCTTGATCAGAAAGAACATAAACCCGCCCACGCCAAGCTGTTTCAGCCAGGCCGGCTGAATTTTCGGCTGCGAAATCGCGCCATTCACGGTTTTCATGACAACCTCCGTCGGTATGCGTCCGGGGAATTCTCCGGACGGTTCACACAACGCCAAGCGCTGAAATTTCGCTCGACGTCCTCCTTGCCTCGACCAGCATCATGCCCAGGTTGGCGCTGGGCCGGGACACAACTGCCAGCACCGCTTTCTCGCCAATGCGCAGGAGCAGCACGTAGCCCTCCTCGCCGTGGATCAGAATCTGCTTCAGGGAGCCGCGCTTCAGTTCGATCGAGGCTTTCTCGCCCAGCGACAGAAGGGTTGCGCATATGGCCCCGAGCCTTACGCTGTTGACTTCATCGCCCAGCACCGTGGCGAGGCTGTGCCCGTCGCGGGACATGACCGCAGACGCCTGAATGTCGGCGGAAGTCGAGTTCAGGCGTTTCAGGATTGGGGTGACGGCACTTGCCACTGCCTCTTTGTTCACTGCTTCTCCCTGATACTTGTCACGAGCAGCGCCAATAAACTGCTATTTGTCCATCCCGGCGCGCACAGAGCGCGCGCCGGGATGACACCTTGGCACACTCAGGCTCAAGCAACGGCTTCCAGCGTGGGCATGGCCTGGCGAGCCTTGGTCAGCACCATGCCGAGGTTGGCGCTCTTGCGGCACACGAAAGCCGCCACCTGATCTTCGGACTTCTTGGAACGCAGGAACACGTGGATCAGGTTGTCGCTGTTGACAATGATTTCCTGGAAGTAGTGGTGCGGATCCGCCGCATGGCCGCGCGCCTTCTTGAAAATGTTCTCGATGACCGACACGTTGTTGCCCTGGAACAGGTCCGAAGTGGCGGCGGCGAGAAGGTCCATCACTTCGCCGGGATGCGAATCCACGGTTTTGACGGCCAGCAGCATGCCGGAGGCCAGATCGACGTAGCCGCCGGCCACGCATTCGGGAACGGTGCTGATGGCATTGCTGAGCGCTTGATCAAGAGACATCTTTTATTTCCTTCCATTTGGGTTTCAATTAACAGAGGCCAGACGGCCGTTCATTTCCCGGCGACTCGAAACGGATTCCGAGAATCGCTCCAGAAACCTTACCTGTTCGTCGGACTGCACCCAGCGGGGCTCGATCCGGCGAACCGATTCCAATGCGTCGAGGGCGGACTTGCCCTCCATGATGAGATGCGAGGCCAGCATGGTGCCGGTGCGGCCCAGCCCCGCGCGGCAGTGATAGGCGACCACGCGGCCCTCCGCCATCAGGCCGGCGACCTTGCGGCACATCTGCTCGGCCTCCTCCAGCCCTGGGGCCTGCATGTCCCTGACCGGCATCCACAGCCCCTGGATGCCGCGGCTTTGCAAGGCCTCCGAATCGACCGGCCTGGTGGTGAGCGATACCAGGGTGCTGACGCCGACGCGCTTCAAGGCGTCGAGGTCGTATTCGATGTCCTGCACGATGCCCGGCCTGGGGGTACCGGCCAGCAGCCCCTTCTTCAACCACAGGAAGCCGCGCGGCCCCAGGCTCTCGCGCACATAGTTCCTGGCCGCATCCGGCAGCACCGGCAACAACGGCAACATCGATTCGTCGAGTTCCTCGGGCTTGGCGTCGGGGGAGGGCAGCACGCAAGAGCCTGTGCGGACGAAATCGGCCACGACCGGCGAGGCGGGTTTTTCAAAAAACTGTTTTGCCGGCGCGCAGGACTGGATCGCACCGCCGGCAAGCAGGGCGGTCTGCCCGCCCAGTTCAATCGCATCCTGCTGGTTGTGCGAAACCACCAGCACGCCGCGCCTTTCGCCCTGCCCCTTGAGGAATTTCAGCAAGGGCAGGCTGTCTTCCCATGCCAGGTCGGCGGTCGGTTCGTCGACGCAGAGCAGGCGCGGGTCGGCCGCGGCAGTACGGGCAATGGCCAGATGGCGCTGCACGGCCAGCGGCAGTTCGACAACCGGCCGGTCCAGTCCATCCAGCAGGTCCTGCAGTCCGGCCTCCGCCAGCAGGGTCTTCGCGACTTCGCGTTTTGCCGTCAGCGTCAGCGAATTGCGCTCCGCCACGCCGTTGACAATGTTTTCCAGTACGCTGGACATCAGCAGTCGCGCATTCTGGGCAACCAGCGCCGGACCGTTTTCCGTACCCAGCGGCAACCCACGGTATAAGGCCTCACCCCAGGTGCGGAACGAGGGGACGGCATTGTTGATCCCCGCGACAGAGCGCAACAGCGTCGACTTGCCGGTCCCGACCGGCCCCATGACCACCATCACGCCCGGGCCGCCAAGTTCCAGATTGACCGCGTTCAGCACGATGCGGTCGCCGAAGGCGACGCCGAAATCACGCAGGCTGAGGATGGGAGGAGAAAGGCTCATGGGATCGTCGTGGCGCGGGGGGTTAGTGCTTGAGCCCCGGGTCCAGGGTGTAGAGCAGCGACTGGACGAGGGTGATCACGTCCTCGGGCCGGCGGCCGTCGACATCGAACACCGGCGCCTTCATGCCGCGCCGCGCCAGGCAGGCCGCATAGTCGTCGATGTCGGGGCCCTTGCCCGGCTGCATGCGGGTGACGCCCACCGCCAGGGCGGTGCGGTCGATGTAATCCTTGAAGCTGTCGAGATAGAACTCCATTTCATCGAGCGGCTTTTCGCTCTGGTTGTTGAGCAGCAGGATGAGGCCGATGCCTCCCTCGACGATGATTTCCCACATGAAATCGAAGCGCACCTGCCCCGGCACGCCGTACAGGTGCAAGTGCTCGCCGCCGCCCAGTTCCATGAGCCCGTAATCCATGGCCACCGTGGTCTTGTCCTTGATGTTCTTGACCTCGTCCGTGGCCGACTCCTCGGTGGTGAAGGGCTCGATGTCGCTGATCGAGGCGATGGAAGTGGTCTTGCCGGCGCCGACCGGGCCGGCGAACACGATCTTGTAGACGCTCATGCCGCCGCCTCCTCTGCCATCTCCGGCCTGCGCTGGACCAGGCGCCGCATGATCGAGGCAAACAGCCCGCGCTGCTTGTGCTCCTTGACATCCGGCGTTTCCCAGACGCCATCCACTTCACGCCGCGCCTTGCCTGCCAGCCCTGCCGCTTGGGCGGCGCTGTACACGCCGTACACCTCCGGCTCGGCGATGCCCAGGGCCTCGGAAATCTCGCGCAGGCTGGCGGCCTGGCGAATCCAGTAGGCAATGATGCGCATCTCGTTGTCCGTATAGGAGAAGCCTGTCAGGTTCGGCCAGCGCCGCAGGTACACGCGGTCCTCGGCACTCATGCCCAGGAGAAGCCGCCCGCGGCTCGTCATCGCGCCCAGCTTCCACATGAACACTTCCCTGGGGACATCGTAGGTTTTGCCGGCAAACCGGCTTCGGGCCGCTTCCCTTGCCATGAACTCGACGGCCGGACGCTGCAGCCCGACAGTGGCCGCAAGCCCCTCCGCTTCGTCGGCGCCTACTGCGGTCAAGGCAAAGGCGCGCGCCTGGGAGGAAGACAGGTTGGTCTTGATCAGTTTGCTCTGGCTGTCGATCAGGATGACGCGGTCTCCATAGAAGCTGATGACGGCGACCTTGTCCTGTTTTTCCGCCTCTGATGCCGACTTGAGGATGGTCCCCAGCAGATAGGCGTCGGGGTCGTAGGTCAGTTGATCCGCAACCGCAACAAGGGTTTCGGGCCTGCGCCTGCTGGAAGCGATGCGAGCGCTCAGCGAGGATGCCGCACCGGAGGTTTTTGTGCTCGGGATCCTGAACTCGCCGCCCGACAGCTTCTGGATGGACTCCAAAAGCCGGCCGGCGGAAATGGGCTTGGGAATGATCTCGAGGTCGCCCCGAACCAGGTCCGGGCGGGAAGAAATTCCGACGGCGCGAAAAGCGGGCCGGCGCTCGCGCACTTGATGGTAGGCTTCCAGCGAGCTCTCATGGTCGAGGTCCAGAACCGCAATATCCGCGCTGTCTTCATCCGCCAGCACGATCGCGTCATTGGTGCGGTGCTTGAAAACCAGGGAAATGGATTGCCTGGTCCGCTCATCCATTTGCATGAGACATATTTTCATTTGCATACCCACCCCCTTCTCCGACAACCTTACAGTTCGAAAAAAGACTTCGATAACGACTTTCTGCGGGGTACCGAAATCAAAAACCAGCCCCAATCAAAAACAAGCCTGTATCTTACACATATATGTTAAAAATGCAAATTACACAAAATATATTAACGAAAAAGTGTTAATTTTGTTGTTTTACGGCATGGCATAGATATATCTTTAGACAAATACTTATTAAAATGTTAAAAATATAAAAAATGCCACCGGGGCCAAATATGTCAGTTCAGCCAAAAATCAACTTCTATACCTCACGGGTAGCCGCGCAAAAGCTTGGCGTATCGGTGACCACCATTCAGCTCTGGGTGGAATCCGGTGTTTTGCCCGCCTGGAAGACCGCCGGCGGCCATCGGCGCATCCCCAGCGAGGCGGTGGATTCGATGCTCGCCAGACAGGCATCCGCCGTTGCCAATGAGCCTGTCCAGCACCCGCACAACGTGCTGATCGTGGAAGACGAGCCCGTGCAACGCGAGCTGTACAAGATGAAATTCGCCGAGTGGGGTTTGCCGATCAATCTCCATCTTGCCAAGGACGGTTTCGAGGGGCTGCTCATGGCCGGCAAATATGCGCCCGTCCTTATCATTGCCGACCTTTCCATGCCGGGCATGAACGGCTTCGAGATGATCCGGCATCTGGTACAGGGCGGAGAAATCAAGGCTCCGGCGGTCATCGTCGTGACCGCCATGCGCAGCGAGGAAATCGAGGCGCACGGAGGGCTTCCGCCCGGCATCCCGGTTTATTCAAAGCCCGTTGCGCTTGGCGTGCTAAAGCCCATCGTCGAACAGTTTGCCCGGCCTGAGGCCAGCTAAGGCCCCAAAAAACTCGAAAGGTCCGGGCTGGCGACATGAACAGGATGACGGGGGGGGATTTTGTCGAGATGGCCGACAGCGCGCTTGCGCTGATCTGGCTGTCGGATGCCGACAGCAACGGCGTCTGGTTCAACAAGCGCTGGCTGCAATACACCGGGCGCACCATGGAACAGGAACTGGGCCAGGGCTGGATGGAGGGCATCCACCCCGATGATCGGGAACGCTGCCTGGCGGTTTATGCCAATGCCCGCCGGGCTTCGCGCCCTTTCGAAACGGAATTCCGCCTCAGGCAGGCCCGCGGCGGATATGGCTGGATCGCGGACGCCTGCACCCCGCGCCTGGGGCCGCATGGCGAACTCGCCGGCTATCTGCGCCATTGCTGGGACATCACCGGCCACAAGCTGACCGAACAGGCCTTGCAGGAAAGCGCCTTGCACACCCAGGCGATCCTCGACAATGCGCTCGACGGCATTGTCACCATCGACGAGCGCGGCCTGATCCATTCCTTCAACCGCGCCGCCACCGGCATTTTCGGCTACGCCGCCAAGGAAGTGATCGGCCGCAACGTCAGCATGCTGATGCCGGAGCCTTACCGCAGCCACCACGACGGCTATCTGGAAAACTACCACTCCACCGGCGTTCCGCGCATCATCGGCATCGGCCGCGAGGTGGAAGGATGCCGCAAGGGCGGCGACGTTTTCCCCATGGAACTGGCGGTGTCGCAGATATCGCGCAAGGGGCGCCCCATGTATGTGGGCATCGTGCGCGACATCACCGAGCGCAAGCGCGTGGAGCGCATGAAATCCGAGTTCGTTTCCACCGTCAGCCATGAACTGCGCACGCCGCTGACGTCAATCAGCGGAGCGCTCGCCCTGCTGGCCGCCGGCACCCTGGGCGAATTGCCCGCACAAGCCGGGCAGATGATCGACATCGCCCATGAGAACAGCCGGCGTCTTGCCCACCTCATCAACAATCTTTTGGACATGGAGAGGCTGGCGGCAGGCAAGATCAGCTTCGATCTGCAGCCGCAACCGCTGATGCCGCTGGTGGAGCAGGCCCTGGAATCCATTCGGGTTTATGCGGAACAGCGCCAGGTAAGCTGCCGCCTGGGCGAATGCGCCGACGATGTGCATGTGCGGGTCGACGGCATCCGGCTGCAGCAGATATTGATCAATTTCCTCTCCAATGCGGTCAAGTTCAGCCCCCAAAAGGGCATCGTCGAGATGACGGTCAGCCACGGCCGCGACGGCAAGGTGCGCGTGGACGTAGTCGATCAAGGCCCGGGTATCCCCCAGGAATTCCGGGCGCGCATTTTCCAGCGCTTCTCGCAGGCGGATTCATCCGACACCCGCCAGGTCGAGGGGTCGGGCCTGGGGCTCGCCATCAGCAAGGAATTGGCTGAGGGCATGGGCGGATCGGTCGGCTTCTCTTCCGAGGAAGGCAAGGGCGCCTGCTTTTATCTCGAACTGCCGACCATGGAAACAAGCCCGGACAACCCGAATCCGCCGACGACAACCCATGCCGCGCAACCTTGGCCGACCGGCGAAACAGGCATAAAGACACACTGACATGAAGCTCGAACGCATACTCTGCGCAGAAGACGACCCCGACATCCAGGCGGTGACCCGACTGGCCCTTGAACTGGTTGGCGGATTCCAGGTGAGAATCTGCGGCAGCGGCCGGGAAATCCTGCAGAACACCGCAAGCTATGCGCCCGACCTCATCCTGCTCGACGTCATGATGCCGGGAATGGACGGCCCCACCACGCTGCGCCATCTGCGCGCCGATCCGGCCAGCGCGCACATACCGGTCATTTTTCTCACCGCCAAGGCGCAGCCGGCCGAGATCGAGCACTATCGCTCCCTGGGCGCGCTGGATGCGATTGCCAAGCCATTCGACCCGATGAACCTGGCCGCGCGGATCCGGCAGGCCGTGGCCGGCGCGGGCGGCACACTCCCTTCGCGATAAGGAACAAAAACCCATCATGGTCAACGACATCGAAGCCTCGCTTTCCCGTCTGCGCGGAGAGTTCGTGTCGCAGTTGCCGGCACGCATCGACGTGCTGGGCGAGCTGCTCGCCAAAGCCGCGCTCGGCGACGCGGATGCAGCCGGGATGTTGCACGCCTCGGCCCACAGCCTGGTCGGCGCGGCGGGCGTTCACCGCCTGATGGAAATTTCGGAAGCCGCACAAAAGCTGGAGAATCTCGCCGCGCCCCTGGAGGGCGGCGCCAAGCTCGACCAGCCCACGCTGTTTGCGCTGCAGAAGGCGCTGACCCGCCTTTCGAATGCGGCGGCAAACCCGGTCCACGGCTTCGTTCCTCCGCCCGAGCTGCGCCTGTCCAGGCGGATAGCGGTCGTGGACGACGACGAACACCAGACCGTCTGGCTGCGTTCGGTGCTGGAGGAGGCCGGCTATCGCGTGGAAGCCTTCACCCGCCTTGCCGACTGCGCCGAGGCCTGCAGCCATGGCGACACCCCGGCCGCGCTGGTCATGGACATCATCTTTCCCGAGGGCGAGAACGCGGGCCTGGAGTTTCTCGCCAGGATGAAGGCGACAAGCCTCAGGGACGTGCCCGTCATTTTCCTGTCGGTGCGCCAGGATATCGAAGCCAGGCTTGCCGCCCACCGCGCCGGCGCCACCCGCTACCTGAGCAAGCCGGTTGACCGCGATACCCTGCTGCACGCGATTGCCCGTTCGACCACCCATGTTCCCGAGCAACCCTACCGGGTTCTGCTGGTGGACGATGACCGCGAGCAGTCGGCAGTGTACGCCCTTGCCTTGCGCGAAGCAGGCATGGAGGTGCGCGAAATCGACAAGCCGCTGGAGGCACCGGGCTTGTTGAAGGACTTTCCGGCCGAGACCGTGGTGCTGGACATGTACATGCCGGAATGCAGCGGCCCGGAACTGGCCGCCCTTCTGCGCGACGACGAAAGCCTCAGCACGATCCCGGTCGTTTACCTGTCGGCCGAAGCCGATTTTTCCCGGCAGCTCGCCGCCATGGGGCAAGGCGGCGTGCACTTCCTCTCCAAGCCCGTCGACCCTGTCCAGCTGGCAACCACCGTTGCCCTGTATGCGCGACGCTACCGGCAATCGCAGGACCAGGTCGCAACCCTGCACGCCACACTCTACGAACGCGAGCGCCACCAGCTCGCGCTCGACGCGCACGCCATCGTCAGCATTTCCGATGCCGCCGGCAACATCATCTATGTCAACGACAAGTTCTGCCAGGCCAGCGGCTACAGCCGCGGCGAGCTGCTCGGCAAAACCCACCGCCTGGTCAAATCGGGCATGCACCCGCCCGAGTTCTACGCAGACATGTGGCGCACCGTCACCCGCGGGCTGATCTGGCACGGCGAAGTGTGCAACCGTCGCAAGGACGGCACCCTCTACTGGGTGGAAACCAGCATCGTTCCCTTTCTCGACGCCAACCGAATTCCTTATCAGTACATTTCGATCCGCACCGACATCACCCGCGTGAAGGAAGCGGAGCGGCGCCTTGCGTTGAGCCAGGCCTACGCCAATATCGGCACATGGGACTGGAACATCGAAACCGGCGAACTGTTCTGGTCCGAGCGCATCGGACCGCTGTTCGGCCACCCGGCCGACAAGCTGGAAACCACTTACGAGAATTTCCTTGCCGCCGTGCATCCGGACGACCGCCTGAAGGTGGTCGACGCCGTGCATGCCTGTATCGGACAGGGGACTGAGTACAATATCGAGCACCGCTGCGTGTGGCCGGACGGCACCGTGCGCTGGCTGCTGGAACGCGGCGACGTGGTGCGCGGATCGGACGGCACCCCCCTGCACATGCTGGGCGTGGTGCAGGACATCACCGACCGCAAGCAAACCGAGCTGGCGCTGGGGGAAAGCCGCAGGCGGCTGGAGGAGGCGCAGAGCCTGGCCAAGCTCGGCTACTGGAGCGCCGACCTGACAACCGGCGACTTGCAATGGTCGGACGAAATCTATCGCATCTTCGGTCTCGACCCGGCCCGTTTCAAACCCAGCATCGAGGCTTTCCATCAGGCCGTGCATCCGGACGATTCGGAACTGGTGCATGAAAGCGAACGGCGCGCCGCCAAGACCGGCGTCCATGACGTGGTGCACCGCATCATCCGCCCGGATGGCGAAGTGCGCTATGTCCATGAATTGGCGAGAGCCAGGATCGATGCCGGCGGCCATGTGGACCAAATGACCGGCACCGTGCAGGACGTGACCGAACTCAAGCACGCGGAACTCGCCATGCAGCAGGCCAAGGAGGCGGCGGAGGCCGCAAGCCGCGCGAAAAGCGAATTTCTCGCCAGCATGAGCCATGAGCTGCGCACGCCGCTCAATTCCATCCTGGGCTTTGCCCAGCTTTTCAGCATGGACCCCTACCTGCCCGAACGGACCAAGGAGCAGGCCCGCGAAATCGAGCGCGCCGGCCAGCATCTATTGAAGCTGGTCAACGATCTGATCGACCTGGCGCGGATCGAGGTGGGCAAGCTGGAACTTGCCGCCCAGCCGGTCAGCGTAAAAGCCGTGGTGAACGACAGCCTGGCCATGGTGGCGCCCATCGCCCGCGAGCGCGGCATCAGCCTCATGGATGGCGGCGGCGAAGGCCGCGACGCCATGGTCAGGGCCGACTACACCCGCCTGCAGCAGGTTCTGATCAATCTGCTGTCCAATGCCATCAAGTACAACCGGCCAAAAGGCATGGTGCATATTTCCTGCCATAGCGGCAAGGGCGTGGTGCGCCTCTCCATCAGCGACAGCGGTCCGGGCATACCGGCAAGCAAGCAGGCGCGCATGTTCAACCCCTTCGACCGCCTGGGTGCGGAACGCGGCCAGGTGGAGGGGAGCGGCATCGGCCTGGTCATCACCAAGCGCATCGTCGAGGCGATGGGCGGAAACATCGGCTTCGAGAGCATCGAGGGGCAAGGCAGCACTTTCTGGGTGGAATTCCCGCTTGCCGCATCAGGCGCAGCGGCCGCCCCGGAGAACGCCGAAGACGAAGCCGCCGGCCCCATGACTGGACAAAATGTTCCCAGCCACGTGCTATACATCGAGGACAATCCGATGAACCAGCGCCTCATGCAGCAGATATTCTCCGCGCGCGGCAACATCGAACTGCGCATTGCCCATACTGCCGAAATAGGCATCCAGCTGGCGCGCATCGAGCCGCCGGCGCTGATCCTGATGGACATCAACCTGCCGGGCATGAGCGGCTACGATGCGCTGGAAGCGCTTGCCGAAGAGCCCCGCACGGCGCGGATACCGGTGGTTGCGGTCTCCGCCAACGCCATGAAGGGCGACGTGGAACGCGGGCTCAAGGCAGGTTTCGCGGCCTATCTCACCAAGCCTATCGATATTCCGGCCATGTTCAAGGTCATCGACACGCTGATCCCCGGCGCGAGGCCCCCGGACGACAGATGAAACCGCTGATGTGGACCTATCTTGAAACCGCCGGCGCAGCCGAGATAGCGAGCGTGCTGCGGGAATGGCGCAGCGAAACGCCCAGGCCGGGCGTGCTGGCGCTCGTGAGCGAACACGCGGCGGACAGGGTGCCGCTCCTGCAGCAGTGTGCCAACCAGCATGCCCTGCCGCTGGCGGGGGCGATCGTGCCGGGCCTCATCGCCGGAGCCGAATTCAAGAAAAGCGGCGTGCTGCTGGCGGCGCATGACGCCTCGGTTCCGCAGGCCATCATCCCGCTGCGCCGGGGTGCGGAAACCCCCGGCGGAGTGGCCGAGCTGGCTGCCTTTGTCGAGACCCATGCCTGCGAAAGCGGCGATGACACCCTGCTGCTTTTCATCGACGCCATGACGCCGGATATCGCCAGCCTGCTCGACAATCTCTACCTGCATGTCGGCGACCGGGTCCGCTATGCCGGCACCAATGTCGGCAGCGAGTCCTTCAGGCCCGTTCCCTGCCTGTTTGACAACACTTCCTTCGTCGAAGGTGCGGCCCTGGCCTTGATGCTGCCCCGCCATCCCGGCGCTTGCCTGGCCCACCGCTATTGCAAGACAACGCCGCTTTGCGTTGCCACCGGCGCCGGCGGAAACCGCATCGCCTTCATCGACGGGCGCCCGGCATTCGAGGCGTACCGCGAACTGATCGCCCAGGCCCATGGGGTCGAACTGACGCGTGAGAATTTCTACCGGCATGCCGTGCATTTCCCCCTCGCGCTGCATCTCGCCGAGGGCGAACCGCTGGTGCGCATTCCCGTATCGGTGGACGAACAGGGCTGCCTGCATTGCGTGGGCGAAGTGCCCGAGGCGTCCCTGCTGTCAGTGGTTGAAGCCGCGGACCCGGGAAGCAATGAAACCGCACGGGAAATCGCCGGCCGGATGCAGCGGCACGCCATGGCGGCGGCATTGGCTTTCTACTGCGCGGGCCGCCTGTTGCACCACGGCGAGGACGCAGCGGGCGGGGAACTGCGCGAATTGCAAAACGCCCTTGCGCCCGTGCCGCTATTCGGCGCTTTAAGCCTGGGCGAGATCGCCAACCACCAGGGTCAGGGATACCCCCGTTTCCACAATGCAACCATCGTCGCATTGCCATGGCGCTGACTCGGGAGCAATCGGTTTCCATCCTGTACGACCTTGCCATATCGATGGCGGGCGAGACTCGCGCCCACCCCTTGGCCACGGTGTTTCTGCAGCGCCTCATGCACCATACCGGATCGAGCAGCGGCGCAGTCCTGCTCAATCCCGTTCCTTCGCAGCAGGGGAACAGCCTCTCGGCGGAGATTCTTGCCGCCATCGGCAATCCGGCCTTGCGCGAGATGGAAGGCAAGATCGTGCAATGGCCGGCCTGGTTGCTCACGGGGGAAGACGGGGAAATCGGCGATGACTGGTTTGCCGACGGGCCAAGGTTCCGCCATGCGCTCAAGTTCGATCTGCCGGGGCTGGGCTGCATTTTGCTCTTTTTCGCAATGGCGCCGGTACAGGCCTCCAAATACCGGCCGCTGTTCGGGCCCATTCTGGGGAAGTTCGCCCGCAGCCTGCGGCATTGCCTGGACAGCGAAAACATCGAAAAGTCGCTCCAGCAAAGCGAGGCGCGCTTCCGCAACCTGGTCGAATCTTCCCCTGACTGGATTTGGGAAGTGAATGCGCAGGGCATTTACACCTTCTCCAATTCGAAAGTCTTCGATCTGCTGGGCTATGCGCCGGAGGAAGTGCTCGGCAGGACGCCTTTTGATTTCATGCCGGCGCAGGAAGCCAAGCACACAAAGCGGGCTTTCCGCGATATCGCCGGAAGCCGCCGTGCGTTTACCGGCCTTGAAAACATCAATCTACACAAGCAGGGTCATGAAGTGGTCCTGGAGACCAGCGGCGTTCCAGAACTTGACAGCGAAGGCAAGCTGCTGGGTTATCGCGGCATCGACCGCGACATCACGCAGCGCAAGCGCATCGAAGAGGAGCTGCTCAAGGCCAGGCAGGAAGCCGAGGCCTCGAACCATGCCAAAAGCCTGTTTCTTTCCAGCATGAGCCATGAACTGCGCACGCCCATGAATGCGATCCTTGGCCACGCCCAACTCATCTCGATGCAAAACGGTCTGCCGGAGTCCGTTGCAGCAAGCGCGCGTGAAATCAGCGAGGCCGGCAACACGCTGCTGGCCCTGATGAACGATGTGCTCGAACTCGCAGGCATCGAAACCGGCGGTTTGCAAATGCAGATTGCCAGCGTCGACCTCGGCGAAGTGCTGGATGCTTGCCTTGGCCTGAACGCGAACGCGGCAGAGTTGCACAAGACGCCCCTGGACTGCTCCACCACGTGCGATCGCTGCTGCGTCGCCGCCGACCGCCACTGCCTGCTTCAGGTGCTGAACCAGCTGGTCTCCAATGCCATCAAGTACAACCGCACAGGCGAGCGGGTCAGCATCCGCTGCCAGGCACGAAGTGATGGCCGGGTCCAGGTTTCCGTGACTGACAGCGGCCATGGGATCGCCGCCGCCGACCAGGCCCGCCTGTTTATTCCCTTCAACCGCCTGGGGGCGGAAAGGGGCCGGATCCAGGGCGCGGGCGTCGGGCTGGCCATTGCGCGGCGCCTGATCGAGGCGATGTCCGGCATGATCGGCGTGGACAGCACCCCCGGCAAAGGCTGCACCTTCTGGGTGGACCTGCCGGCCGCCGACTGCGAGGAGGCATCTCCGGAACACCAGCCCGCACAAGCGCCGGCTTCGGCGCCGGCGTGCCCGCAAGGCGCGCGCGTGCTGGTGGCGGAGGATTACGCACCCAACCAGAACATCCTGAAAATGCAGCTTGCCGCGCTCGGCTGCCAGGCGGATATCGCGGACAATGGCGCCGCCGCCCTGAAGAAGTGGCTGGGCGGGCAGCATGACCTGATCCTGGCCGACCTCAACATGCCGGAACTCGATGGCCTGGCACTGGCCCGGGAAGTGCGCGAGCACGAAAATGGCAGCGGCCGGCATACCCCCATCATCTGCATCACGGCCGCCGACCAGCCGGAAGAAACCAGGCAATGCCTTGAGGCCGGCATGGATGATGTGCTGACCAAGCCCATCGAGCTGGAAGCCCTCAAGGCCAAGCTCGCACGCTGGCTTGGCCAGGCGGGGCAGCGCGATCAACCCGCGCCAGCACCGGCCGGCGAAGCGGTTCTCGATCTCGACAGCCTGTACCGCGTCCTCGGCGAAGCCAACCCTGAACAGGGTCGGGCCCTGCTCGCCACGTTCATCGATTCCGCAAAATCCGGGCTGGCCCGGCTGACGTCGAATGCGCCCTCCGAAGAATGGGTTCGGGAGATGCACAAGCAAAAGTCCTCTGCCCGCACGGTCGGCGCCTTGCGCTACGCAGGCCTGGCCGACGCCCTGGAAAAATCCGCCAAGACCGGAACCTTGCATGAGCATGGGGCGGCATTATCCGCCCTGAAGGGGGCATTGAGCGATGTCGAAGCCGCATTTGCGCGCCTGTCGCAGGGCGGCGAAACCGCACTGGAACAGGCGCAACCTCTTTCCGGACTGGGGACGCTGCTGGTGGTCGACGACGATCCGGTGGTGTTGCAGCAGATGGCAGCCATGCTCTCGTCGCTCGGCGCGGGCGAGGTATTGACCGCGAGCAACGGGCAGGATGCCCTGGCCTTGCTCAGCGCAAAGAACGGCGAGCTGGAAGCACTGATCTGCGACCTCAGCATGCCGGCGATGGACGGCGTCGAGGTGATTCGCCTGTTCGGTCGAACCGGCTACCAGGGCAAGCTCATCCTGATGAGCGGCGCCGACGAAAAGGTGCTGAGTACGGCCGGCAAGCTGGCCGAACTCCAGGGCTTGCTGGTCCTGGGCCAGGTTCAAAAACCCGTCACTCCCGCTCAAATCGTCGGCCTGCTTTCCCGGCGCAGCAACCCGCGAATCCGCAAGCGGCAGAGTACGGTGCTTGCCGAAGTCTCGCCGCAGTCGATCCGCGACGCCATCGACAAGGACGAATTCCGGATCTGGTTCCAGCCCAAGGTGAACGCCAGGAGCCTCAAGCCTGTCGGGGTCGAAGCCCTGGCCCGCTGGCGTCATCCAAGCCGCGGCATTCTGATCCCCGACACATTCATCGGCGTGGCCGAGCGCGAAGGCCTGGTCGGCGAGCTGTCGCAAATCCTCACCTCCAAGGCGCTGATCGAGGGCGCACGCCTGCATGCCGCCGGCTATCCGCTTTCGATTGCCGTCAACCTCTCCGGGCTCTGGCTGGACGACCTGTTGCTGCCGGATTTCATCCTTGCCACCGCGCTGGCCGCGCGCCTGCGTCCGGAGGATGTCATCCTCGAAGTGACCGAGACCGGCGTCATGAAGGACCTCACCACCGCACTCGATGTGCTGACCCGCGTGCGGCTCAAGGGTTTTGGCCTGTCGATCGACGACTTCGGCATCGGCTACTCGTCCTTCGAGCAGCTCGACCGCATTCCCTTCACCGAACTGAAGCTCGACCGCAGTTTCGTCAGCAAGGGGGTGAAGGATGCGACGGCCCGGGCCATCCTGCAAAGCAGCATGGACATGGCGCAAAAGATGGGGCTTTCCACGGTCGCAGAAGGCGTCGAGTCGGAAGCGGACCTCGATCTGATACGCGCCCTGGGCTGCGAACGCGCGCAGGGCTACTTCATTGCCCGGCCCATGCCAATCGAGGAACTGTTCGTGTGGCTGCGCCGAGACGCCGAGGGCAAGGCAGGCGCCTGAGGCAGCCGGCCAAGCCGGAGCATGCCACGCGCCGGCGTCGCTTTCGCTGCGCAGTCACGCCGGACGGCGTTCCTGGTTGCGCGGCATGGCATCCGACCGGAAGGTCTCCGCCGCCCATGCCAGAATCTCGGCACCCGTGGCACGCACCAGCCTGTCCTCGGGCATCTGGCCGAGAAAGCGCAGCGCCGCCACCAGCGCCGGGCCGGCCTTGGCGGTTTCCAGCGGCGCGGCCAGGGTCTGTTTGCCGAGCTTCTGCCCGGCCTCGTTCACCGCCACAGGCAGGTGCAGGTAAGACGGCGTGGCATGGCCCAGCAATCTTTGCAGATGGATCTGGCGCGGCGTCGAGGCCAGCAGGTCGGCGCCGCGCACGATGTGGGTAATGTGCTGTTCGGCATCGTCCACCACCACGGCGAGCTGGTAGGCGAAGTAATTGTCTGCACGCTTGATGACGAAATCGCCGATGTCGGCTTCCAGGTTCTGGCAGTGTTCGCCCTGCAGGCGATCTTCGAAGCAGACGGGCCCGCTGCCGACCCGCACGCGCCAGGCGCGCGGCGTTCGGCCGCGCAGGCCGCTGCGACAGGTGCCGGGATAGACCGGGCCCTCGATGCCGCTCATCGAGGAATCGGCAATCTCGCGGCGCGAGCAGGCGCAGGGGTAGGCGTGGCCGGCGTCGACCAGCCGTTCAAGCGCCGCCTGGTAATAATCCTTGCGCCGGCTTTGGTAAACGACCTCGCCGTCCCACTCGAAGCCGCAGGCTTCGAGCACGCGCAGGATCTCGTCGGCATGGGCCTGGCTGCAGCGCGGTTCGTCCACGTCCTCCATGCGCAGCAACCACCGACCGCCGTGCATGCGCGCATCGAGATAGCTGCCGACCGCGGCAATGAGCGAGCCGAAGTGCAGCGGCCCGGTCGGGGAGGGCGCGAAGCGCCCGATATAGGACGGCTGGCTCAGTTGCTGGCCGTTTTGTTTTCAGACGCCATGCGGGTGAGCTTCCAGCCCAGCCATGTCGGAGCGAGATAAAGCATGGCGCTGCCGAGGTAGGGCGGGAAATACTTCGCCACTGCCAGCGCGTAGTCAGCGGCGCTCATGCCGCCCAGGGTGTTGGAAAAGGCGAACCAGGTCGCATTGGAAATGACGAAGGCGAGCGAGATCGCGGCAACGCTCACCCCGGCATCGCGCACGAAGGACGGATTGTCGTATTTGCCCAGCTTGCGGCCGGCCAGCCACAGCACGGCATAGGTGGGCAGCAGCCCCCAGTAGGCCGGGGTCAGGCACCAGCCGGCCTCTTCCGCGGTTTGCGCGGAGAGCACATCGGCGCCGAAAGCCGCCGCGAACAGAATGGCAAAGTATTGCCAGCCGCCCAGCAGCATGCCGCCCAGCAAAAACACGGCGAGGCTGGCGTCGGGAAGCAGCTCGCTGGTGCCGAAATGGCTCACGCGGGTGGCGGCCATGGCCAGCGCCAGCACGAACAGCAGAAGGAATCGGCGGGGGGTGGACAGCGTCATGTCAGTCTCCGGAAGCAATGCCGAATTGTAGCGCAGGGCTTGGGGCTGGGTGTTCATCAGCTATCTTTAGAACAAGGCGGGGCAGGCGATGAAACGGCGGGAATTTCTTTTGGCTGGCGGGGCGGCGCTGTTGCCGCTCGACGCTGCGGACGCGAAAACCATGACGGCAAACAGCGGCAATGGCGGACAAACCTTCACCCTGTTCCTTGGGGGGGATGTCATGACCGGTCGCGGCATCGACCAGATCCTGCCGCATCCGGCCGATCCGCGCATCCACGAAGCCTTTCTGAAATCCGCGCGCGACTATGTGGGCTTGTCGGAGCAGCGCTTCGGTCCGCTCGCGCTGCCCGTCGACTATGCCTACCCCTGGGGAGATGCGCTGGCCGAACTCGATCGCCTTGCCCCGGATTTCCGCATCGTCAACCTGGAAACGGCCGTCACTTCCCGTGGCGAGCCCTGGCCCGCCAAGGCCATCCACTACCGCATGCATCCCGCCAACCTGCCCTGCCTCACGACGGCCAAGCTCGACTGCTGCGCGCTGGCCAACAACCACGTGCTGGACTGGGGGTATGAGGGGCTTGCCGACACGTTGAACACGCTGGACCGGGCCGGCATGCAGGTTGCCGGTGCGGGGAAGGACGCGATGGCGGCCGCCCGTCCCGCCGTGCTGGAACGGAAGGGGCGGCGTGTGCTGGTGTTCGCCTGGGGCATGGAAAACAGCGGGGTTTCTGCCGCCTGGGCGGCGGCATTCGGCCGGGCAGGGGTCAACTTCCTGGAAGACCTGTCGTCAGCCGGCGTGAACACGATCACCGACGCGGTGCGCGCCAGGAAACGCCCCGGCGATCTCGTCGTCGCCTCGCTGCACTGGGGCAGCAACTGGGGCTATGCCATTCCAAAGGAGTGGCGCAGATTCGCCCATGCCCTCATCGACGAGGCCGCAATCGATGTCGTGCATGGCCACTCCAGCCATCACCCGCGCCCCATCGAGGTCTACAAGGGCAAACCCGTTCTCTACGGCTGCGGCGATCTCATCAACGACTACGAAGGCATTTCCGACTACGACATGTTCCGCGGCGAACTGGGGCTCATGTATTTCCTGACGCTCGACCACGCCGGCCGTTTGCAGAAACTCGCCATGCGGCCGGTCACGCGGCGGCGACTGCGGCTCAATATTTCGTCAGAAGAAGACGCCGGCTGGCTGGCGAGAAAAATGGACGAGGAATGCGCCCGCCTCGGCAGCCGGGTCGAGCTCGCGCCCGACCTCATGCTGCAATTGCACTGGCAGGATTGATCATAAATTCGGTTTAACCACGGGGTGCACGGGGGACACGGGGCAATTCAATGAATTGAGAGAATGCTACACATTACCCTGCAGGCGAACCCCTGAAATGCCTTCAAGGTTTTTTGTTTTTCTCCGTGCGCCCCGTGCGCCCCGTGGTTAACTGAGCTCTCCGGGTTGAACCTATTTCGGCGCGTAGGCGAGTTCCAGGCGGAATCCCCGGCCCGGCGTGGCGTAGCCGTGCGCCAGCGAATAGTCCGCATCCAGCGCATTGACCACGCGCCCGGCCAGCTTCCAGCCCGGCGCCAGCGCGTAATCCGCAGACAGGTTCAGCGCCGCATAACCCGGCACGCGGGTGCGGGCGAAGGTGGTGACGTGCACGTCCGGATGCGGCCCTGCCGCGATCAGCTCGGCGCGCCAGCCAAGCCTGCCGACCCGGTCGGACAACGCGAAGCTGCCGAAGCGCTGCGCGCGCCGCAGCAGCGCCTGGCCGGTATCCGCGTCTTCCGGATTCTGCAGGGTGAGCGCCGCGCGCGCGCTCATGCCGGCGAGTTCGCCGTGCCACGACAGTTCCAGCCCGCGGTTCCGGGCCTCGCCGATGTTGACGTTGCTCGGCCACACGTAGGCGATCAGGTCTTCGGTACGGTTGGCGAACAGCACGGCCTGGAAGAACTGCCCGCCGCCGGCGTAGTTGAGGCCAAGCTCGGCGCTACGCGAACGCTCCGGCTTCAGGTCCGGATTGCCGCCCCACCACGCCGGCAGGTACAGCTCGTTGAACGTGGGGGCCTTGAAAGCCGTGGCCACCGCCGCATAGGACTTGAGCGCCGGCGTGAGGCTGTAGCCGTAGGCCGCGCGGCCGGTGCCGTGGCCGCCGAAGTCGCTGTAACGGTCGTGGCGCAGGCTCAGGTCGAAATCGTGCGCGCCAAAGCGCAAGCCGGCCCCCGCATAGGCGCTGGCCGCCCTTCGCTCCGTTTCGCTGTAGGCCAGGCTGCTTTCCAGGCTTTGCTTCTGCGCTTCGAGGCCGAAGCGCAGCATGTGCAGCCCCGCGCTCAGCGTATTTTCCCAATGCAGCTGGTCGATGCGCGTGTGATAGCGGTCCATCGCGCTGCCGCCAAAGTCGCTGTCGAGTTCGTCGGTGCTGCGCCCGGCCGTGAGCCTGCTCGTCCAGTTGTCCAGCGGCCTGCCCTGGACATGCAGCGAATAGGCGGCAAGATCGTGCTCGGCATGATCGGCATAGCTGCCGTCGAGCTCGATGTCCGCGCGGTTTTGCCGCGCGTCGATCCCCCAGGCGAGGCGGTCGCCGATCTGGTGATTCAGGCGGAAATTGAAATGCGTGTTGCGCGTGGTGTCGTCGTCCGCATCGGCCGGCAGGAAGCTGTCCCACGGGTCGATCGCGGGATCGTCGCTGGCGTAGCGCTTTTTCACGCTGGAAAACCCGCCCGCCTCCGTCCGCCCTGCGGAAAAATCGACGCTCAAGCCGGGCTTGAGTTCGCCGCCGACGCCGGCGCTGAGATTGCGAAAATCATCCGTGCCCGCGCCAACATTCAGGCGCGGCCGGACTGGCCCGCGGCCCTGGCGCGTGAAGATGCGCACCACGCCGCCGATGGCCTCGGAGCCGTAGACGCTGGACACGTTGCCGCGCACGATTTCGATGCGCTCGATGTCGTCGAGCGACAGATGCTCGATCGCGGCGGTGCCGGCGGAGACCGAATTGACGCGCAGGCCGTCGACCAGCACCAGCGTATGGTCGGACTCGCCGCCCCGCATGCGGATGGCGGTCTGCGAGCCGAAACCGCCGGTCTGGGAAATTTCCACGCCGGGCAGGCCCTGCAGCAGGGCCGGCAGGTCGAGCGCGCCCGAGGCCTCGATGTCGCTGCGGGTCAGCACGGTGGCGGCGGCCAGCGTATCGGACAGCTTTTGCGGCGCACGGGTGGGGGTGACGACGATTTCATCGCCGACGAAGAGCGGCACGTCCTCGGCATGAACGGGCAGTGCAAGCGCGAGCGCGGCGGCAAGCGCGGTGGTGCGAAACGGCATGATGTGAGGTTCCTGTTTTCTGCGCCAGGATCCCCGCTGGCGGGTTGAAGGGCCGTCGTGCATGACGGTTCCAGGCCGGTATCCGGGCTTGCGCTTCAAATCCATCGCCTTCCCGGAAATCCCAGTGGCGTCTGTGATGGATCGTTTAGCGCTGACCGTTGCGGGGGCAGCACAGGATTGGGCTAGAGCCGCACCTGTTTCCCGTTTAACCCCGTCCGCAAGAAATCGGGCAGGGCACCTGAAGCGCGCATTCTAGCAGGGGTAACAAAAACCTGAACGGATGGGTTATAGTTTTCTCATGCAAAAAGAACTGGATTCCCTGGGGCAGAAAATTCAGCTCACCGCCGAGTTGTGCCAGCGCCTGCGCAAGGAAAACCAGAACCTGCGCCAGGAACTGGTCGCCGCCCAGCAGAAGGTGAAGCTGATGAGCGCCAGGCTGGACGAAGCCAAATCCCGGGTCGAAACCCTCATCGACAGCCTGCCCGCCCAATGACCACCCCGCGCACCATCGAGATCAGCCTGCTGGGACGCAGCTTCAAGGTTCCCTGCAGCAAGGAGGAAGAGCCGCAGCTGATCGCGGCGGTGGAATACCTCGACGGCAAGATGCGCGACATCCGCGAGAACAGCAAGGCCATCGGCGTCGAGCGCATCGCCATGATGGCGGGGCTCAACATCGCGCACGAGCTGCTGTTCTCCGGCGGCGGCAACAGCCGCGAACCGGAATATCGCGAAAGGCTTGCGGCCATGGAGGCGGAACTCGACCGCGCGCTGGCCGACCAGGACCGCCTCTTCGACCAGCCCTGAACCCGCACCCTACACGTCCGGCTTCTGATAAACTTTAGTCGCCCCCTGCGGTGTTCGAGTTTGTCTGCAATTTCTCTGAACCAATGCATACGTGCAAGGCCGCGGCCAATTCCGATGCGGGCGTGCGCGCAACACGTCTTGTGTGCCCGAAGCATCCTCGGCTGCAGCCATCTTGAACCCAGGTTCAAGAGTCCGCCGGCAAGCACGGCACAGGCGGGGGGTTTATCTTCCGGTTAAAAAGCTTTGAACGCAGAGGCGCAGAGAGAACCCCAAAGCATTTACAGGGAGGTATGGGGGGTAAGGGAGGAAACAAGGACTACTCCCACACCTCTCTTAACCTCCCTGTTGTGGAGTTTTTTCTCTGCGCCTCTGCGTCTCTGCATTCCACTTGCCTTTTGCTTTTCCCGTGCGCCCCGTGGTTAAACTGATTTTTCCAGGATGAAAAGGCTGGACAAGAAATCCCTGCGCAAACGGGCGCGCGCCGCGCGCGCGGCCCTGCCGCCCGACTATCGCCGCCATGCCGAGCGCCAAGCCCTGCGCCACGCCTTGCGCGCCGGGCTGTTTCTGAAGGGCAGGCGCTGGAGCTTCTACCTGCCGGTGGGCGAAGAGTTCGACGTGCTGCCGCTCCTGAACCAGTCCCTGCACATGGGCAAGGACTGCTACCTGCCCATCACCGCCCAGCGCATCGCGCAGCCGCTGCGCTTTGCCCGGCTCGACGGCCGCCACGGCCTCACGCACAACCGCTACGGCATCGTCGAACCGCATACGCGCGAGTTGCTCAATGCACGCTGGATCGATGTGATGATCATGCCGCTGGTGGGCTTCGACAGCAAAGGCCGGCGCCTGGGCATGGGCGGCGGCTATTACGACGCGACCCTCGCTTACCTGCGCTCGCGCCATCGCTGGCGCAAGCCGCTGCTGGTGGGCGTGGCCTACGCCTGCCAGGAACTGAAGGAAGTCCCGGCCGAGCCCTGGGACGTGCGCCTGGACATGATCCTGACCGAGAAGGGGCTGATGCGGTTCTGAGCCGCAGCCGCCTTCAGGAAAAAACATTGACCGCGGAGTTCGCGGAGCACGCAGAGGAAACCTCAAAGCGTCTACAGGGAGGAAGGGGAGGATAAGAGAGAAATAATGTCGTACTCCCTTGCCTCCCTTAACCTCTTTGTGAATAACGATTTTTTCTTTCCTCTGCGCACTCCGCGAACTCCGCGGTAAACACCCGGACGCAGCGGCGACCCGGCCCTCTTCCGGAATATCCCGTTATACTCCCGCAAAACAACGGGGAGAAACGCGTCATGCAGGCCATCGAATCGCTGGTTTCCACTTTGTCCGGCTGGGTGTGGGGGCCGCCCATGCTGATCCTGCTGGTCGGCACCGGCCTCTACCTCACCATCCTCCTCAAGGGCATGCAGTTCCGCGCCCTGGGGCATGCCTTCAAGCTGGTGTTCCACAAAGACCACGGCCACGTCGGCGACATCAGCCATTTCGCCGCGCTGATGACGGCGCTGGCGGCCACGGTCGGCATCGGCAACATCGTCGGCGTGGCCACGGCCATCACCCTGGGCGGGCCGGGCGCGGTGTTCTGGATGTGGATGACCGGCCTCGTGGGCATGGCGACCAAATACTCGGAGGCGGTGCTGGCGGTCAAATACCGCGAGCACGGCGAGCACGGCATGCGCGGCGGCCCCATGTACTACCTCGCCAAGGGCTGCGACCTGCCCACCCTGGGCTGGCTGTTCGCGCTGTTCACGGCGCTCGCCACCTTCGGCATCGGCAACATGGCCCAGGCCAATGCCGTGGCGGGCATTTTCCAGTCGGTATTCCACATCGAGCCCTGGGTGACCGGCGTGACGCTGACCCTGCTCACCGGCCTGGTAATCCTGGGCGGCATCAAATCCATCGGCCGCTTCACCTCCCTCCTGGTACCGTTCATGATCGTGGGCTATGTGGTGGCGGCACTCATCGTGCTGGCCCTCAACGCGAGCGAAATTCCGCATGCGCTCTACCTGATCTTCCACCACGCCTTCAATCCGATCGCCGCAGGCGGCGGCTTCGCCGGCGCGGCGGTGGCGGCGGCCATCCGCTACGGCGTGGCGCGCGGCGTGTTCTCCAACGAGTCCGGCCTCGGCTCGGCGCCGATCGCCGCCGCGGCGGCGCGCACCAGCGATCCGGTCAAACAGGCGCTGGTCTCCATGACCCAGACCTTCATCGATACCCTGGTGGTGTGCAGCATGACGGCGCTGGTGATCCTCACCGCCACGCCGTGGACCGAAGGCGTGGGCGCGGCGCAGCTGACCAGCGCGAGCTTCGCCGAAACCTTGGGCTCCGGCGGCGAAATCCTCGTCGCCATCGCCACCGCGCTGTTCGCCTACTCCACCCTGCTCGGCTGGAGCTATTACGGCGAAAAGGCGATCGAATACCTGGCCGGCGCGCGTTCCATCCGCGTCTACCGCGTGGTGTTCGTGTCGGCCGTGATCGTCGGCGCCATGAAGTCACTGGAGTTCGTGTGGAATTTCTCCGACCTCATGAACGGCCTGATGGCGATCCCCAACCTGATCGCGCTGCTGATGCTTTCGAAAATAATCAAGCAGGAAACCGATCGCTACTTCGGCAAGTGATGCGCGTCCACTGGAGCAACCGCCGGGCCTTCATCATGGCCACTGCCGGCTCGGCGGTGGGCCTGGGCAACATCTGGAAATTCCCCTACATGACCGGCACCAACGGCGGCAGCGCCTTCGTGCTGGTCTATCTGCTGTGCGTGGCGCTGATCGGCCTGCCGCTGATGATGACGGAGGTCATGCTCGGGCGCCGCGCCCAAAGAAATCCGGTGGACGGCATGGCGCATCTGGCGTCGGAGGCGGGGGCGACGCAGATGTGGAAAGGCATCGGCTACATGGGCATCGCCGCCGGCATCCTGATTCTCTCCTTCTACAGCGTGGTGGCGGGCTGGGTGCTGGACTACGGCCTGCGCGCGGCCGGCGGCGGCTTCGCCGGCATGGGCGCCGAACAGGCGCAGCAGCAGTTTTCCTCGTTCATAGGCAACCCGTACGAACTGCTGCTATGGCATACGGTGTTCATGTTCCTCACCATGGTCGTCGTTGCGCGCGGCGTGACCTCGGGCCTCGAGCGCGCCAACAAGATCATGATGCCGAGCCTCGTCGCGATCCTGCTCATCCTGCTCGGCTACAGCATGGCCGTGGGCGACATCAGCCGCTCGCTCGACTTCATGTTCCGCCCGGATTTCTCCAGGATCACGCCCACTGCCGTACTTTCCGCCATGGGCCACTCCTTCTTCACCCTCAGCCTCGGCATGGGCGCGGTCATGGTGTACGGCTCCTACCTGCAGCGGCACGTCTCGATTGCACGCGCATCCTTTTATGTCGTGCTCACCGATACTGCTGTGGCGCTGGTCGCCGGCGTCACCATTTTCGCCATCGTGTTCGCCAACGGCCTGGAGCCGGCCGCCGGGCCGGGACTGATTTTCCAGACCCTGCCCATCGCCTTCGGCCGGATGCCCGGCGGCACGCTGTTCGCCACGCTGTTTTTCGTGCTGGTGGCTTTCGCCGCCTGGACTTCGTCGATTTCCCTGGTGGAACCGGCAGTGTCCTGGCTGATCGAGAACACCCGACTCGACCGCACTCGCGCCGCCCTGCTGGTGGGGGGGCTGATCTGGCTGATCGGCATCGCGGTGCTGCTGTCCTTCAACGCCTGGGGCGAGATCAAGCTGTTCGGCCTCACCATTTTCGACCAGCTCGACAAGCTCACCACCAACGTCATGCTGCCGCTGGGGGGATTGCTGATGGCGCTGTTCGCCGTCTGGGTGATGCGTGCCGCGCACGCCCAGGAGGAACTGGCCCTGAACGACCGCCACTACCGGCGCTGGCTGTTCGTCACCCGCTACGTTGCGCCGGCGGCCATTGTGCTGGTGTTCCTCAACCTGGTGGGCTGGCTGCCCCTGGTTTGATTCAAGGCACAGAAACGACAAAGCCGGCTTGCGCCGGCTTTGTGCAATCGGACGGATTCGAGTCTTACAGGCTCAGGATCCAGTGCACGATCTTCTTCGCGTCCTCGTCCTTGACCTGGGGGTTGGGCGGCATCGGAATCTGCCCCCACACGCCTTTGCCGCCGGTTTTGACCTTGGCGACGAGCGCAGCTTCTGCGCCCTTGTCGTTCTTGTACTTGGCGGCCACTTCCTTGAAGGCGGGACCGACGATCTTTTTGTCAACACCGTGGCAGGACATGCAGGCATTCTTCTGCGCCAGCGCCTGGTCAGCGGAGGCCACACCGGAAATGCCCAGGACCAGGGCGGCAACGGCGGACATCACAACAGCTTTCATTGCAGTTCTCCAGAGAGTTTTGAAGTAACGGCGGCAGGCCATGCCGCTTCAGTGCGCATATTACGATAAAGCCGGGTTAAAACAAGCCGCCATCCTGGTATTTGCCTACCAAAAAACAGTGGCAATTTGTTTTGCCGCGACAGGTGCCTGATTACCAGGCCGTTGGCACGGAGATTTCCCGCCTGCGGCATTTGTGCAGGCGGGAGCCGGGGGTCATTCGTTGCTGGCGAACCCCAGCAGGTGCAACAGGCTGGTGAACAGGTTGTAGATGGCGACGTACAGGCTGACCGTGGCCAGAATGTAATTGGTTTCGCCGCCGTGGATGATCTCGCTGGTCTGCCACAGGATCATGCCGGACATCAGCAGGGCGAACAGGGCCGACACCGCCAGAGAAAGCATGGGCATGGGGTAACCGAACAAGGCGGCCCCGACCGAAACGAGAGCGGCGAGGAAGGCCACCATAATGCCGGCCATGAGGAAGCCGCCCATGAAGCTGAAGT
>DCVO01000039.1:38313-38439 GCA_002327405.1 Thiobacillus sp. UBA2186
GCGGGCCGTTGGGCATCTGCAGGTAGTGGTTCAGGATCGGGCCAAGGCCGAAGCCGAGCAGGCCGGTGACCGCGAACACGACAAAGATGCCGGCGCCCGAATTGGCGGTGCGCGGCACCACGAACC
>DCVO01000039.1:38454-39333 GCA_002327405.1 Thiobacillus sp. UBA2186
CCAGCAGCATGTAGGTGTTGCGCAGAACCTTGCTGGTCGCCAGCGCGGATGCCTGGCCGCGGTCGATCGTGGCAATTTGCGGATTCATGAGGACTCCTTTTTTAGTGGATTCAAAACAATGCCTTGTTTCAGAGCGCTGCCACGGGAACAGGTTCCCGGGACGGATTCAGCGCACAGCATAACCCGGAATGCGGCAGGCTGCCACAGGCAACCCCGCATCGAGCGTGGTCAAGGGCTGGCGCCGCAATCAAAACAGCCTGAACGCCAGCACCGCGACGATGGTCGGGAGCAGGGCGGAAATGAACAACCCCAGCGGATGCACGGCATCGTCCTCGAAATGGTTTTTCAGGATCGACACGCCCGCCGGGTTGGGCGCGTTGGCAATAATGGTCAGGCCGCCGCCGGTGACCGCGCCCGCCACCAGGGCATGCTTGAATTCATCCGACAGCCCCTCCACCAGCGAACCCAGATAAGTCAGCGCGGCATTGTCGGTAATGGCCGTCAGCGCGGTGGCGCCGAAGTACACGGTATCGGCGTCCATGCCGATCAGCAGCGGCTGCAGCCACCACGCCTGCTGCCCGCCCAGCACCACCAGCCCGGCCAGGAAGAAGGCGACCAGCAGGCCCTCGCGCAGGATCAGGCGGTCCTGATAGCGCGGATAGGCGGTGGCAAAGCCCATGAAAAACAGGAACAGGGCCATGAACACCGCCGGATGGTGCGCGAACACCACCACGCCGACCAGGAACATGAGATGGATCGCGATGGCCGCCCAGGGCGCGCCGTCCCGTTTCGTTTCGGCGCCGCCATAAGCGCTGCGCTTCAATTCGTTCGCAAACATCATCGTCACCGCAAGCGCATTGACCAGCACCGCCAGGCCGG
>DCVO01000078.1 GCA_002327405.1 Thiobacillus sp. UBA2186
CACCGCGTCCTTGTGGAACAGCTTCCTGAGCGTGCGGTAGGGCTGGGTGATGGGCGGCGCGCGCCTGCCCTGCAGCCAGGCGCGGCATTGGTTGACCCAGCCCATGAGCAGCGGCGCCACCAGGATGGCCAGCAGGGTCTGGGCGATTTGCAGAAGGATGCCGGCGCTCATCGTGTCACGAAGACCAACAGAAAAATCAGGGTGGCGAAACTGTAGATCAGGTACCACTGGATGCGGCCATGCTGCAGGCGCCCGGCCTGCGCCGACAGCCAGGCCGTGAGGTCGGCGATGGGCTGATAGAGCAGCAGCCACAATTTGTCGCGGCTGTCCCCGCGGTACTTGGGGTGGCGGTCGAAGGGATCAGGCGTCTCGCGCTCCACCCGCATGAACACAGTGAAGATCTGGCGGATGGGCTGGCCGAAACCTTCGGCGCTGTCCTGCATGCGCGCATCCTGCTCCGGATAGCCGCAGTCCCAGGGATCGGACTTGCGTACCCTGCCGTGATACACGCGACGCACCCACAGGTAGACGAGCAGCAGCACCACCGCCACCACCGCCAGGAAAACCAGCGGCGCATAGCTTGCGCGCTCCGCGGAGATCGGCGTCAGCAACAGCCAGTTGCCGGTGGCCGGCAAGGCTTGTCCGGTCAGCAGCCGCACCGCCGGTTCCAGCCACAGGATGACGTGGGTAGGGAACAGGCCGAGCAGAACACAGCCTGCGGCAAGCCACAGCATGCCCAGGCGTTCCGCCCAGCCTGCCTCATGCGCCTTGCTCAGCGCGGGATCGCGCGGCTGGCCGAGAAAGACGACGCCGAAGAACTTCACCATCACATAGGCGGCAAGCGCGGCAGCCAGCACCACGGAAGCCGCCGCCACCGGGATCACCATGTTGAGATAAGGCTGGGTGAGCCCGGGTGTGAACATGAAGGCCTGCAGCAGCAGCCATTCGGAGACGAAGCCGTTCAGGGGCGGCAGGCCCGCAATGGCGAGCGCGCCGACCAGCGTGAGCCAGGCGGTCCACGGCATGGAATGCATCAGCCCGCCCAAACGGCCCATGCGGCGCTCGCCGGTGGCGTGCAGCACGGAGCCGGTGCCCACGAACAGCAGACCCTTGAAGAAGGCATGGTTGAGCGCGTGGTACAGCAGCGCTGTCAGGGTCAGCGCCGCCAGCACGCCCTTCCCGTCAGCATGGAAAATCAGGGTCAGGCCGAAGGCGGCGAGAATGATGCCGATGTTCTCGATCGACGACCAGGCCAGCAGCCGCTTCATGTCAGACTGCACGGCAGCAAAGATCACGCCATAGAGCGCAGTGATCAGGCCGAGCGCCAGCGCCAGCGTACCCCACCAGCCGAGTTGTATGTCGAGCAGGTCGAAAGTCACGCGCAGCAGTCCGTAGATGGCGGTCTTCAGCATCACCCCGGACATCAGCGCCGACACCGGCGAGGGCGCGGCCGGGTGCGCCTCCGGCAACCACACGTGCAGGGGCACCAGACCCGCCTTGGCGCCGAAGCCGAACAGCGCCAGCAGGAAGGTCGCCGACGCCCAGAACGGCGTCATCTCGGCGAGGCGCATGGTATCGAAGGTGTAGTCGCCGTGGCCGCCCTGCAGCACGCCGAATGCGAGCAGCAGCGACACCGCGCCCACATGCGCGATCAGCAGATAAAGAAATCCGGCGCGTCGGATCTCGGGAATCTTGTGATCGGTGGTGACGAGAAAATATGACGACAGCGCCATCACCTCCCACGCCACCATGAAGGCGTAGGCGTCGTCTGCCAGCAGCACGGTAACCATGCCCGCCAGGAACAGGTGGTACCACATGGCGAGCAATGCCAGCGGCCCGCCCTCCATGCTCCGCAAGTAACCGATGGCATATACCGTCACCCCGAATGCGGCACCGCCCAGAAGCAGCATGAAAAAGGCGGACAAGGCATCGAGCCGCAGATGGAAAGGCAGGTCGGGCAGACCGATGGGCAGCACCATGGCGGAAGCCGGCAACGGCAGCCCGGCCACGCCGATTGCCATGATGAACAGCGCGCCCACAGCGCCCAGGGGAAAGACCAGCCGGATCAATAAATCACGCCGGCGTTGAAACAGCAGCGCGGCAAACCCCAGCGTTATCCAGTAAAGCACTCCCGCCCAGGCCAAATCGAGGACATGAGCTTCAAGATATGCCAACTGTGACATTAATTAATGCGCGCCTGGGATCGGATCAGATTTGATTCTATTGACAAACCAAATCGCCTACAATGTTAATCTGATTAACATATCGTTCCGCCCTTCCGCTGCCATGGAAAACCGTACGGCCCGACTCACCGTCCTAATCGACCCCAGGAAAAAAAAGCTGTTCGAGGAAATCTGCGCACAGCGCGATTTGACGGCCTCACAGGTCATACGGCGCTTGATCCGTCAGTACATCATGGATAACGCAGGCGGGAAGGACTTGCCCAAATGGCTAACCGCCGCCGCACCGCGCGGCGAGGAGTAAAGCGACCGCTCCCGGCGCTCAGAACTCATTGCGGATGCGCTTGTAGCCCTTGA
>DCVO01000029.1 GCA_002327405.1 Thiobacillus sp. UBA2186
TCGACCTTGATGCGCAGGCGGTCGTCCGCCAGGCCGCGGATCGAAGGCAGGCTGGACACGCCGCCGGCGCCGTACAGGCTTACGCCGGGCAGATTCCCGAGCAGGCTGGCGGTGTCGCTGGTGGCGGGACGCAGGCTTTGCAGCGTATCGCCATCCAGTTTCGACTCGTTGAGCGGCGCGGCCGAGGCATCGGGCTTCGCAGCCTTGACGACGACTTCCGGCAGGACCACCACATCGTCCGCGGCTTGGGTGGCAAAAGGCAGGGCGGCAATCGCCGCCGACAGCGTGGCAAGTTTGAAAGACACGGCATTCTCCGCAAGTTTTTATTCCCGCCGAATTCTACGGAGAAGCGCGCGCCGCAAGCTGCGACATGATGTCGCGGTCGGCAATAATACGTGGGCAACAGCCCGCAATTCTCGACGCCTTAAGCCCCCTCTCCTCTCGCAGGGGAGGGCTGGGGCGAGGAAACACCGACGCCCGATCCGACTTGCATTTACCCCCTCCCAACCTCCCACGGCAAGCGCGGGAGGAGTGTCCAGTCGTTTTGTTTCGGATCAATAACCCCACCGCCCTGCCCGTATAATTGCGGTTTTCGGCTTTTCCGCTTTCCATGCACATCCACATCCTGGGCATTTGCGGCACCTTCATGGGCGGCATCGCCGCCATCGCCAGAGAGGCCGGCCATACCGTTACCGGCTGCGACGCCAACGTCTATCCGCCCATGTCCGACCAGCTGCGCGCCTTGGGCATCGAACTGATCGAGGGCTTCGACGCCGACCAGGTCAAGCTCAATCCGGACATCTACGTGGTGGGCAACACGGTGTCGCGCGGGAAGTTCCCGCTGATGGAGGAAATCCTCAACCGCGGCCTGCCTTACACTTCCGGTCCGCAGTGGCTGGCCGAACATATTCTCCACCCCTCTCCCTCTGGGAGAGGGGCTGGGGGGCGAGACGAGGAATTCGCGGAGCATGCTCCGCGCCCGTCGAGCAGTTCCGGCGTACCCGCCGGAACACGCCCTGCAGGGGAGGGTGCTTCGGGTTCCAAATGGGTGCTGGCGGCCGCCGGCACGCACGGCAAGACCACCACGTCCTCGATGCTGGCCTGGATCCTGGAATACGCCGGCATGAAGCCGGGCTTCCTCATCGGCGGCGTGCCGGCCAATTTCGACTTTTCCGCGCGCCTGGGCGAGACGCCGTTCTTCGTGATCGAAGCGGACGAATACGACACCGCCTTCTTCGACAAGCGTTCCAAGTTCGTGCACTACCGTCCGCGCACGGCGATCCTGAACAACCTGGAATTCGACCACGCCGACATCTTTGCCGACCTGGCCGCCATCGAGACCCAGTTCCACCATCTGGTGCGCACCGTGCCGGGCAACGGCCTGGTCATCGCCAACAGCGGCGAGGAAAGCCTGCAAAGAGTGCTGGCGCGAGGCTGCTGGTCGCCGGTCGAGAAGTTTGGAGCTGCGCCCTCACCCCTGCCCTCTGCACCCTCGCCCCTAACCCCTCTCCCCGAGGGGGAGGGGAATAAGAGCGGCTGGACTGCCAAGGGCGGCGACAGCGATTTCGACGTGCTGCTCGACGGCAAGAAGCAGGGCCGCGTGAAATGGGAACTGCTGGGCGAGCACAACCGCATGAACGCGCTTGCCGCCATCGCCGCCGCGCGCCATGCCGGGGTCGCGCCAGCCGTCGCCTGCGAGGCGCTAGGGTTGTTCAAGAACGTGAAGCGCCGCATGGAAGTGAAGGGCGTGGTGAACGGCATCACGGTGTACGACGACTTCGCCCACCACCCCACNNTCGCCGTGCTGGAGCCGCGCTCCAACACCATGAAGATGGGCACGCTGAAGAACCAGCTGCCCGACAGCCTCAGGGATGCCGACGAGATTTTCGTCTACACCCATGATTTGGGATGGGATGCGCGCTCGGTATTCAGCCACCAGCACGTGAAGGCCCACCTGCACGAAAACCTCACGCGACTGGTCAACGCCGTGGCGCGCTGCGCGCATCAGGGCGACCACATCCTGGTGATGAGCAACGGCGCCTTCGGCGGCATCCACCAAAAGTTATTGGATGCGCTGGCGCCGCCGCTGAAGACCTCGCTCTACGGGGAGTGGCACTAGGAAGACACCGGCAACAACACCGCTTGCGTCATTGCGAGGCAGCGAAGCTGCCGTGGCAATCCAGTAAAGCTGGCTAGCAGCCTGTCGGACTTGAGCGATCGTAGCGAGCCGGGTGGGAGAGCGAGGACAGTTTTTCACGATTTCGAGGCGCATAGCGGGCCTATGCAACGAGAAATCGGGGAAAACGAGCTTGCTAGTTTCGGCGCAAGCCAAAACGAGCTTGCGAGTTTCGGCGCAAGCCAAAAATGGACCGATCTTCCCACCGGCGCAGTAGATCAGCCTCAAGTCCGACAGGCTGCTAGGTCTTGCCCAACTGGATCGCCACGGCCCTGCGGGCCTCGCGATGACAGTACTACGTCACTGCGAGGAGGTGTAGCCGGCGGCAGTCCAGGGTTTTGATTGCAGTGAGGCTACGCAATGTTTCTCCAAGCCTCCCTGAAAACTCAATAGGTCTTGTACGGCAGGAACTTGCCGTTCAGCACGATCTTGACGCGGTCGCCCTTGGGATCGGGCACGCGCGAGATGTCCATGGAAAAATCGATCGCGCTCATGATGCCGTCGCCGAACTCCTCGTGAATCAGCGACTTGATGGTGGTGCCGTAGACCTGGATCAGTTCGTAGAAGCGGTAGATCAGCGGATCGGTCGGCACGGCGCTGGGCAGGCTGCCCTTGTAGGGCACCTCCTGAAGCTGGGCGACTGCCTCGGGCGGCAGCCCCAGCAGCTTGCCGACGGTGGTGGCCTGCTTCTTGTCCAGCGTCATCTGGCCAAACATGGCGGCGGTCGTCCATTCCTTGCTGAGGCCGATCTTCTTGGCGATGTCGGCCCACTTCAGGCCTTTTTTCTGCTTGGCGGCGAGGATGAGTTCGGTTACTTCGTTGCGGGTCATGTTTTTTCCTTAAGCGTTGACTAGGTGGATGTTGGGTTTGCCGACAGGCGGCGGGGAGGCGGCCTGCTGTTCCTGATTCAGCAGATCGGCCGGATCGAACACGGAGGGCGTGCTGGGCGCATCGGGTGCCTCGCGCAGGGCGCCGTACTGCTTCGACCGGCTCACCAGGAAATCGACCANNTCGCGCGGACGCGGCAGGGTGTTGTTGACGATTTCGGCGATGCGTGCGTGCGGACCGTTCGACATCAGCATGATGCGGTCCGACAGCAGGATGGCCTCGTCGACATCGTGCGTGATCATGAACACGGTCTGCTGCGTCTTGGCGCAGATCTTCAGCAGTTCGTCCTGGATCACGCCGCGCGTCAGCGCATCGAGCGC
>DCVO01000177.1:0-860 GCA_002327405.1 Thiobacillus sp. UBA2186
ATGGCCGAGCTGTACGGCAAGGAAACCGGCTCTTCCAAGGGCCGCGGCGGCTCCATGCACATTTTCGACGTGAAGCACCGCTTCATGGGCGGCTACGCGCTGGTGGGCGGCCCCTTCCCGCTGGCTGCCGGCATCGCCAAGGGCATCCAGATGAAGGGCGGCGACGAGATCGCCATCTGCTTCCTGGGCGACGCCGCCAACAACCAGGGCACCTTCCACGAGACCNNTGCGAGAACAACCTCTACGGCATCGGCACCGCCATCGAGCGCTCCACCGCCGTGGTGCACCAGCACAAGCGGGTCTGCGGCTACGACATGGAAGCCGCCGAATGCGACGGCCAGGACATCGAGAAGGTGCATGAGCACGCCAAGGTCGCCGTCAACCACGTGCGCTCCGGCAAGGGCCCCTACTTCCTGGAACTCTTGACTTACCGCTATCGCGGCCACTCCATGTCCGATTCCCGCGGCTACCGCACCCGCGAGGAAGAGGAAATGTGGAAGCAGCGCGACCCCATCTTCATCCTGCGCGACCGCCTGATCGCCGAGAAGGCCATGACCATGGCCGACTACGAGGCTCTGGAAAAGGAAGTCGATCACTACATCGAGAACGAAGTCATCAAGTTCGCGGAAGAATCGCCCGAGCCCAAGGTGGAAGAACTCGAAAAATACGTGCTTGCCGAGCGCGAAAGCCAGATGCCCTGGATCACTGGCAAGGCCGCCTGAGGAGAATCGAAATGGCAGAAATAATGTATTGGGAAGCCATCCAGCGCGCCCACGACGAAGAAATGGCCCGCGATCCGCTGGTGATCTGCATGGGCGAAGACATCGGCGTGGCCGGCGGCACCTACAAGGCCACCAAGG
>DCVO01000177.1:970-6461 GCA_002327405.1 Thiobacillus sp. UBA2186
TGGGCATCGCCGGCCTGCGCGTGGTGACGCCGTCCAATCCCAAGCAGGCCTACGGCCTCTTGAAATCGGCGGTGCGCTGCGACGACCCCGTGTACATCAACGAACACGAGCTGATGTACAACATGAAGGGCGACGTGCCCGACGGCGAATACTTCCATCCGCTGGAAGGCTCGGAAGTCACCCGCTCCGGCACCGACGTCACCCTGTTCGGCTACAACATTTCCGTGCACTGGAACCTCAAGGCCGCCGAGATCCTCGACAAGCAGTACGGCATTTCCGCCGAAGTGGTCGACCTGTACTCGCTGTCGCCGCTCGATCGCGAAGGCATCAGGAAGTCGGTGTCGAAAACCCACCGCGCGGTCGTGGTAGGCGAGGAAGAAGCGCCGGTGGGCGTGTGCGCCGAAGTGATCAGCATCATCAACGAAGAATGCTTCTTCGAACTCGATGCCGCCCCGGTGCGCGTCAACTCCGCCCAAGTGCCACAACCATACAACCACACCCTGGAAAAGGCTGCCATTCCCAATGCGGAGGATGTGGTGGCTGCGGTGCTGAAGCTGTTCGGTAAGGCCTGAATATCGTGAAGGGAGAAGGGGGAAGGGGGATGCCCACCCCACGCCTGCGGCGTGATCCTCCCTGCCGGGAGGGTTTTACCCTTCCCCCTTCACCCTTCCCCCTTCACTAGGAATAAGAATGTCCCAACACTACGCAATCACCATGCCCCAGCTCTCGGACACCATGACCGAGGGCGTCGTCGTCACCTGGGAAAAGCAGCCGGGTGACCGCGTCGAGCGCGGCGACATCGTGGCCACGGTGGAAACCGACAAGGCCATCATGGACGTGGAAGTGTTCAAGGCCGGCTACCTGGCAGGCCCGCTCGCCGAAGTCGGCAGCACCATCCCGGTCGGCGGCGCGCTGGGCTACATCACCGACACCGTCGGCGACATGGCGATTGCCGCCGACGAAGTGGTGAAAGAGCAGGCCCAGACCGAAATGATCCCGCACCACGCCGGCACACCCATCGTCATGCCGCAGCTTTCCGACACCATGACCGAAGGCGTGATGGTGACCTGGGAAAAACAGCCGGGCGATCAGGTCAAGCGCGGCGACATCGTGGCCACGGTGGAAACCGACAAGGCCATCATGGACGTGGAAGTGTTCCAGGAAGGCTTCCTCTCCGGCCCCATCGCCGACGTCGGCTCGGTCATCGAAGTCGGCCATCCCATGGGCTTCATCGTCAGTGACGCCGCCAAGGTCAACACCACCGGCGTCACCATGGGTGCCGACCACAAGGTCAAGGAAACCCATTCCATGAAGGCCGGCGCGGGCGAGGCCAAGCCCGCCGCGCCCAAGGCCGCGCCGGCCAAGCCCAACGTGCCGGTCACCGCGCCCAGCGGCGCCGCGGTCAAGGTCGCGCCCGCCGCACGTCCGGCCGGCCGCCAGGCCAGCCCCTATGCGCGCAAGCTGGCGGCGCAAAGCGGCGTGGATCTCGGCAAGCTCGCGGGCAGCGGCCCTTCCGGCGTGATCATCGCCGCCGACGTGGCGCGCGCGCGCCCGTCCATGAAGGAAGTCGCGCACAGCCTGCCGCAGGTGGACGTGCCGGGCGAAGGCCGCAACATGACCTCGATGGAAAAGGCGGTGAGCCACGCCATGACGGCCTCGCTCACGCTGCCGACCTTCAACGCCACCATGAACATCGACATGGGCAAGCTCGTCGCGGCCGCCAAGGCCAAGGGCGTGTCGGTGACGGTGACCATCGCCAAGGCCTGTTCGGTGGCGATGCAGAACTGGCCGCGCATGAACTGGGCCTACCAGCCGGTGGACAAGCTGGTCGAGCGCAGTGAACACAACTTCGGCGTCGCGGTGAAATCCGATGACGGCGGCCTCGTCGTGCCGATCCTGCACGGCATCGAATCCAGGGGCCTGGAAAGCCTGCAGGAAAGCTGGAACGACCTGGTGCCGCGCGCGCGGGTGCGCAAGCTGTCGCCGGCCGAGTTCGCCAACCCCAGCTTCACCATCTCCAACATGGGGATGTTCGGGGTCACGCATTTCACCGCCATCCCCACGCCCGGCATTTCCGCCATCCTGGCCATCGCGGCGAGCGGCCCGCAGGGCACGCCCTTCACCATCACCGCCGACCATCGCGTGCTGAACGGCGCCGATGTGGCCGGTTACCTGGTCGACCTCAAGAACGCCATCGAGAATCCGGAAACCTGGATTGATCAGGGGCCAGGGGTCGGGGGTCAGGGGGCTGAAGAAGCGCCTGTCTCGCCCATCCCCGAAGGCAACTGGGACTACCCGGTCGTCGTCATCGGCGGCGGCCCCGGCGGCGAAGACTGCGCGCGCGATCTCGCCGACCACGGCATCAAGGTCGCCATGGTGCACAACGAGCCTTTCCCCGGCGGCGAGTGCCTGTGGCGCGGCTGCATTCCGTCCAAGGCCTGGCGCGCCGCCGCCGACGTCATCCGCAACCGCGCGCACGACGCGGAAATGGGCGTGACCGGCACCGATAGCCCCAGGCTCGACTGGGCGCAGATCGAGAAGCACCGCCGCTGGGTGCAACAGGCGCGCGGCGAGATGGCGCTCAAGGCCGACAAGGGCATGAAGATCGACGTCATCGAGGGCTTCGGCGAATTCGTCGACGCGCACACGTTGAAGGTGACCGCCCCCGACGGCGCGGTCAGCACCCTCACCTTCGGCGCCGCGGTGATCGCCACCGGCGCCCCCGCTTTCGTGCCGCCGATTCCCGGCGCGCGCGAAAATCTCGCCACCGGCGGCGTGGTCACTTCCGACACCATCTGGAATCTGGCCAAGCCGCCGAAGAAAATGGCCATCGTCGGCGGCGGCGTGATCGGCGTGGAAATGGCGCAGATCTTCCGCGACTTCGGCTGCGAGATCCTCATGCTGGAGCGCCACGAGCGCATCCTCGCCGAAGTCGAAGAGGAAATCGCCAAGACCCTGATCGGCCTTTTGGAAAAGGAAATCAGCGTCGTCACCGGCGCCGAGATCAACGGCATTACCGGCAAGCCCGGCAGCATGAGCGTGGCCTACAAAAACGGCGCCGGCGAAGCGGCCGAGTTCAAGTGCGACGTGGTGCTGATGGCGACCGGAAAGCGCCCGGATACGGCCAAGCTCAACCTCGACAAGGTCGGCGTGGAACTCGACGGTGCGGCGATCAAGGTCAACGCCCGCTGCCAGACCACCCAGCCGCACATCTATGCGGTGGGCGACGTCATCGGCGGCTACATGCTGGCGCACACGGCCGCGACCCAGGGCCGCGTGGCCGCGGACAACCTGCTCGGCCATGCCGCAGCCTACGACCAGGACAAGGACTGCGCCGTGACCTTCTCGCGCCCGCAGGCCGGCTTTGTCGGCTTATCGGTGGCCCAGGCCAAGGCCAAGGGCATCGACGCGGTCGAGGCCAAGATGCCGATGAGCATCGACGCCAAGGCCATGATCACCGGCGAGCTTGACGGCATGATCAAGCTGGTGGCGGACAAGGCCACGGGCCGCATCATCGGCGTGCACTTCCTGGCCGACCATACCGACACCCTGATCGGCACCGGCGTGATGATGGTGGCGGGCGAGNNATCTTCCCGCACCCGACCCAGACCGAACTGTTCGGCGAACTGGCGCGCCGGCTGTTGGCGAGGATGCGGCGCACTGCCAAGGCCAAGGCCTGATCTTTCTCCCCTCCCCCGCTTGCCGGGGGAGGATGGGAGGGTAAATGAGCCAATCCGCCCAAGCTGATCTGAACTAAAGTGCTGGCGGCGCTTTGAGCCTGTTTCGGTAGATTTTATGCACCGCGCCTTCCCCATCGAGCAGCGGCTGAAGACCCAGGCCTGCGACAGCAGCCGCGAGACCTGCCTGGCCGTGCTGTCGCGCTGGATGCAGACCGCAGCCGCCCCGGCCGGCTTCGATACCGAGGCGCTGGACGAGTTGCTGGCGCTGGATGCGATCTATCTGACGGAAGACGAACAGGCCATCGGTGCCGCGCCGCTCTGCCCGATCGAAACCGATATCGAAATCAGCTTTCCGCACGAAACGCTGCATGCCCTGTCGGCGCTGGACGCCCTGGCATTGCCCAGGCTGCCTGGCACGGCCGGCGTCATCGAAACCCCTTGCCCGGTATCCGGCCAGCCGATCAGCCTGCGAGTCGACGCAGAGGGCAGGCTGCTCACCGAGGATATCCACAAAGCGGTTGTGGTTTTCGTCAAGACCAGCGAGCACATTCAGCGCCATTCGCTGGATCTGGCGCCTGGCATACGCTTCATCCATCCGACAGCCAGCCAGCGGTCGTTTTATCCAGACGCCCGGCATGGCCGAGGCCATGGCAGTAGCGCACGCTTTTTATGCATTTCAGCGTAAAATGATGGCGGCGACCTCTTAGGAGGCTTCGGCAAATGCCCCAACAGGAACTTGCCGGGATTCATGAGATTGCCGAGGGGACAACAACTTAAAAAAGAACAGACAAAGTGGCGGAACATCCTGCAGACAGCGCGCTCGCGCAGCTCGAACTCACGCTGGAAAACCACCAGCAGTGGGCGGAGTCCATTGTTGCCGGCATTCTCGCCAACGAAACCCCTGCCGAGGAGAACCTGGTTCCCGGCGCGCATGTATTGTGCGATTTCGGCAAGTGGTATTACAGCCAGACCCATTCCACGCTGCTGACCGAGCAGCCCCTCTTCACCCCACTGGAAAAAAAGCACCGTGCCCTGCACGACGCTGCGCGCGGCTTGCTGCTCGCGCCCGCCGGCGCCGGGAAAGCCGAAGCCTACCGCCAGTTCTCCAGCGCCTCCAGCGACATGGCGCTGCATCTGCGCAACCTGATCCAGGCGCTGCTGACCAGCGAACTGACCACCGACGCGCTGACCGGCGTGCCCAACCGCCGCCAGATGGACGAACAACTCGAAGAAGCGATCTACGCCGCCACCAGGGTTCTGGGCGAGCCGGCCTGCCTGGCCTTGGCCGATCTCGACCACTTCAAGCGCATCAACGATACCTACGGCCATGCCGTCGGCGATGAAGTGCTGAAGGCCTTCAGCCAGCTCTTGATCACCAGCATGCGGGACACCGATCGCATCTACCGCTACGGCGGCGAAGAATTCCTCGTTTTCATGAACCACGTCGACCTGGAACTGGCGGAAAGCATCCTCGACCGGCTGCGGGAAAAAATCTCGCGCTACCCGCTGCACATCGAAGGCCTGTCCGACCCCCTGAACATCACCGTCTCGTTCGGCATCGCCCAGGTCAGCCAGAACGAGGCCCTGCGCAGCCTGATCCGGCGCGCGGACGAGGCCCTGTACCAAGCCAAGAACGGCGGACGCAACCGCGTTTGCTCGGCAACCAGGCTCGCCGCCTAGACATTTACCAATCCTGCCCCAATCCAGGGCCCCCGCTCAGGTAAAATGGCGGGTTTAGCCTTGCTGTTGCACAACCATGTCGTCCCTTAAAGAAGAGATCCGCCGCCGGCGCACCTTCGCCATCATCTCCC
>DCVO01000189.1:0-2344 GCA_002327405.1 Thiobacillus sp. UBA2186
CTGCACGTTCTCGGTCTTGATGCCCTGGAACATGATGTCGCCGGACTGGCCGTGGAAAGCGATGAGGCCGGAGCCGTGCTTTTCCCACACGTCGCACATCCAGCGCAGGGTCTTGGTGTCGTAGTGCATGCCAGCGGGCGGCTGGATGCGCAGGGTGTGGAACTCGGCCGCATCGGGGTAGATGGGCTTTTCGTTTTCGTCTTTCAGTTCGGTGAAACGGGGGATCACACCGCCGCCGTAACCGAACACGCCAACCGTGCCGCCTTTCCAGTAGCCCTTCTTGGTGTTGTAGGACGCTTCCAGTTGACCCAGCAGGTCAACCATCATGTCGTTGTCCTTGGCCAGACGCTTGAGACCGGTCACAAAGCTGGGCCAGGGGCCGCTTTCCAGCTGGTCGAGCATGGGCGTGTCATACATTTTCTTAGCCATGTTTACTCTCCATTTCAGTAATCATTAAAAAACTCACATGTGAATTTACGGTTCACCCGGCCCGCCAGCAGCGGAATCGGACGCGATCAACGTCCGATCGGCCACAATAAAAAATTGTGTTTGCGCCATAAAAAACCGTAACCGGCATACTACCCCCCGACCCCGCCACAAAACCATTATCAGTATGGGTTAATGCAACCTACCCAAATGGGTTATATGGCACTCCCCCCTGTTCGGGCGGCTTTTCACTTTGTGCGGTCGATGCCACACTTCGGGAATCCGGAATATTAGCACTTGATATTATTGAATTCCAGCCAAGCGGCACCTATCTATAGGTGCCGACTGGAATCAAACCCTAGCGCATTGATTCTTATAGAAAATGGACGAAATCGAGATCAAAAGCCTGGAGAAGTTCACCGCCTCGCCCTATCGGCAGGAAATCGAACTCCAGCACGTCACCCACCGCGCGGACTATGTCACCCTGCGCGTGCGCATTCGGGAAATGAAGCGCTTCACCATTTTCGACATCGATCCGCACACGGCCAAGATTTGGGGGCAGGCCATGCTGGACTGGGCCGCACGGCATGAAGGCCAGGCAAGCGCCGGTGACAAACAGAGCGATTGACGCCCACCGTACCATGACCGCCGCCTGTCACCCTGCCCGCTTCCCTCACCCCTGCCTGCCCACGGGCGGAGTTGCACCTCCGCCCGGCTGCGCAGGCGCGGAGCGGTGCTCCGCGAATTCCCTGCTCGCCCCCGAGGGAGAGGGGCACGGTGTGTCGCTGCGCGACGTTCGCCTTGACGAAGGAGAATCCAGATAGGCTGGCTGTACGAAGACCACGCAGAGGCGACCGATATCGATGTCTCTGCCGTGTCGGATATCCAATTCGCGCTCAAGGGGGACGCCCTCCCCCTCGACCATGCCTGGGTGCTTTACCAAGGCCTGCTCACGATCGCGCCCTGGTTGGCGGATGAGCCAAGCCTGGGCATCCATCCGATCCAGGGCGCGGACACCGGCGGCGGCGAAATGATCCTCAATCGCCGCGTCAAGCTGGTGATCCGTTACCCGGCAGCCCGCCTGACCGACCTGGAGAAACTCAGCGGTCAGTCGTTCATGGTCGGCGGCCACCCCCTCACTCTCGGCAAAAGCAAGATCAAGCCGCTCACCCAGCACACGCCCCTGTATGCCCACACCGTGTGCACCGGCAGCGAGGACGAGCAGACTTTCACGCGCGACATCCTGCGCGAGCTCGACGCCATGAACATCACCACCCGTTTTATCTGCGGCAGGCCCCAAAAATTCTTCGATGGTGAGAAAATAGCGACCGGCTACAGCCTGATGCTGCACGGCCTGCCCATCGAGCACGCCATCCGCGTGCAGCAGCAGGGCCTGGGTTTGCACCGCAAGCTGGGCTGCGGCATTTTCATTCCGCACAAATCCATTACCGCCGTCGGCGCGATCGACGCGGTCTGATTTTTTTTGTTCAACACAGTAAATAGGAGAGTCAAACATGGGAGTCATGTACAACGGCGAAGAACTGGAAACCGGCGAAGAGGATTTCCTGCTGGAGCCCGTATACGACGATGAGATCTGCCCGATCCTCGCGGAAAAGGAAAAAATCACCCTCACCGACGACCATTGGTTCGTGATCAACTGGCTGCGCGAGCAGTACAAGCAGCACGGGCAAACGCCCAACTTCCGCAACATGCTCATCGCGCTCAAGGAAGAAGACGACAGCAAGGACTGGAAAACCCTGTTGTACACGCTGTTCCCCAACCAGCCCGCCCGCCAGGCCGTGCGCATCGCCGGCCTGCCCAAGCCTTACGGCAAGGGGGGCTACTGAGGCAGGAATCAGAAGACAGGAATCAGGTATCAGACCGACGGTCTGAGCCTGATCCCTGATCCCTGATCCCT
>DCVO01000189.1:2421-6167 GCA_002327405.1 Thiobacillus sp. UBA2186
CTGATCCCTGATCCCTGATCCCTGAATGTACACCACCCTGATTTCCACGCAGGAACTGGCCACCCACTTGGGCGACCCCAACTGGGTGATTTTCGACTGCCGCTTCACGCTGACCGATCCGGAAGGCGGTCGCCAGGCCTACGAGGCCGGGCACATTCCCGGCGCGCGCTACGTGCACCTGGACAACGACTTGTCCAGCCCGATGGGCGACAAGACCGGGCGCCATCCGCTGCCCGACCCCAGGGTGCTGACCGAGAAGCTCTGCAAATGGGGCGTGGGCATCAACCGCCAGGTCGTGGTGTACGACGACAGCTACGGTTCCATGGCCGCGCGCATGTGGTGGCTCTTGCGCTGGCTGGGGCACCCGGACGTGGCCCTGCTGGATGGCGGCCATCCCAAGTGGGCGCGCGAAAAGCGCCCCATCGCCAGGGAAGCGCCGGTGGACATCCACAGCGCCTCCTGCGCCTGCCTGCCCGAACGCAGCCAGTGGGCGTCCGCCGAGGAAGTCATGCAGGCCATGAACGACGGCCGGACCCGCCTCATCGACGCGCGCCCGGACCGTCGCTTTACCGGCGAATACGAACCCTTCGACCCGGTGCCCGGACATATTCCGGGGTCGATCAACTGGCCGTTCGAGGAAAACCTCGACATCGACGGCACGATGCTGCCCCCCGAGGCGCTGCGCGAGCAGTATCAGGCATTGCTGAAGGGTGCAGCTCCGCACGAGGTCATCCACCTGTGCGGCTCGGGCGTCACCGCCTGCCTCAACGTGCTGGCCATGGAGGCCGCCGGCCTGTCCGGTTCGCGCCTCTACCCCGGTTCGTGGAGCGAATGGATCACCGATCCCTCGCATCCCGTTGCGACCGGCGAATGAAAAGGAAAACATCATGAGCGGCATACGCGTCAAGACTTCATGGTTCCGCGAAGGCGAGGACGGCCACGGGCCGGAAGAACAGGCCTCCGCCATCGCCGTGACCCTCTGGAAACTGGCGGACAAGGCGGTAATCAACCTGTCCAACGCCGATTACGACATCATCACGCCGCAGCGCGGCTTCACCCTGCTGGCCGAGCTCATCGCCTACATGGTGCACATGGTCGACCGCATGGTGCACGGGCGCGTCCATGACGAGGAACGCGCCGAGCTGATCGGCGCCCTGGGCGTGAAAATGGCCGAAATCCTGGAAGACAACATCCATACCGTCGTCGGCGATCACGACCACCCCTACGTCGAAGCCATCCTCAACAAGTTCAACCGGCGCTGGACCGACTATGCCGGTTTCGACTTCGACCCGGAGAACCCCAGCTTCGTGGTCAAGCGCTATCTCGCCAACTGCATCCGTGAAGTGATGGAAGCGCGCGACCAGTCCTGGATCGCCGACCAGATCATCGAAATCGAGGCGCCCGCCTTCATCGGCCCGATCAAGAAGCAGGTCGAGGCCTTCTATCCGAAGCACGAGGCTTGAATGATCCGCTCGGCCAGCCCCTTCCACCCGGACAACGGCGCCGCCTACCGGGCCTGGCGCGAGACCAAGCTGCGCGACTATCCGCAGCGAATCGAGGACCTGGTGGTAAAGGTCGCCGATCCCAAGGCGCTCACCGCGACGGAGCACGCCGCCCTGCTGGAACGCTGCCGCAAGACCAACATGGCGATCTACGCCGGGCCGGACCTGGGAGAGGACAAGGACATCCCGCGCCTGATGGGACGGCAATTCGGACTCGAGCGCCTCGACGCCAACCTCATGTCGGACGAGGACGACATCACCACGCTGACGGTGGCGGAAAACGGCGAGAAGAAAGGCGAGTTCATCCCCTATACCGACCGCCCCATCCGCTGGCATACGGACGGCTACTACAACCGCCCGGAATGCCAGATCCTGGGCATGCTGCTGCACTGCGCAGCCCCCGCCCATGAGGGCGGCGCCAACGCCCTGCTCGACCACGAAATCCTTTACCTGCTGCTGCGCGACGAGAATCCGGACCACATCCGTGCGCTGATGCAGGAAGACGCCATGTCGATTCCGCCGCGATATGAGGAAACAGCCCTCACCCCAACCCTCTCCCCGGCTTCGCCGCCCTCACCCCGCCCTCTCCCAGAGGGAGAGGGGGATAGGGCTAGGAAAAACTTAACGGAGAGGGAGCAAACGCCAAGCCCAAACCGATTAATTGCCCGCCCCGAGGAAACCGGGCCTGTGTTCTCCACCCTGCCCGGCGGCCAACTGCACATGCGCTATACCGCCCGCACGCGTTCGATATCCTGGAAGCAGGATGCCGCCACCCAGGCTGCGGTCGCCGCCATCGAGAAGTTCCTGAACCAGGACCTGCCATGGAAATTCCAGCACAAGCTGGAAGCCGGCATGGGGCTCTTGTGCAACAACGTGCTGCACGATCGCACCGGATTCGTCGATACGCCCGAGCGCAAGCGCATCATGTACCGGGCGCGCTATTACGACCGCATCAGCCAGACCTGATACAGACATCCGCGCCATGTCCCAGCAGCTCGCCATTTCCCGCGCCGCCAAACTGATCGGCATTCCCCGCGCGGCACTGCAAAAACGCATCAAGGACGGCGGCCTGCATTCCTTCGATGGCACCATCTCGACGGTAGAGCTGCTGCAGCTCTACCCCGACCTCAAGCTCGAGGACAGCGGCCTGTTCGAGCAGACGCGCAAGATCAAGGAAGAGGCCTTCCGCCGCCGCATCATGGACCGCACCCTGCCGGCCAAGGAAGTGCTGGCCGAGCGCCTGTTCGAACAGGGTATGGAGCTCAACGACCTCAAGCAGCACCTGCAGCACTACCACACCCTGGTCGTCAGCCTGCAAGACCGCATCCGCGAACTGGCGGGCGCTGCACCCGGCGCCAGGAGCGCGCTCGAACAACTAGACCAGTGGCTGGAGAGCGAGTTGCAGCACGTGCTGGGGCAGGAACAAAAGCCCGATTCGCTGGAAGTAATGGATGCTATGCTCAAGGTCATGTCGGCCCACGTCACCCTGCAGCCCTCCGGCCGGGATTTCTTCGTCGAGGGCAATGACACCCTGCTCGAAGCCGCGCTCAAGGCCGGTCTGGCGCTCAACTACGGCTGCAGCAGCGGCAATTGCGGGCTGTGCAAGGCACGCGTCATTTCCGGCCAGGTCATGCAGACCAGGCACTGCGACTATGTGCTGTCGGACCCGGAAAAACAGCAGGGCTATACCCTGATGTGCTGCCACACGGCAGTGAACGACGTGGTGCTGGAGGCGCTCGAAGCGCACTCGGCCAGCGACATCCCCAAGCAACAACTGACCGCGCGCGTGAAAGCCGTCTCCCAACTGAGCCAGGACATGATGCTCCTGCACCTGCAGACCCCGCGCAGCCACCGCCTGCGTTTCCTCGCCGGGCAAAGCGCCACCCTGGGCCACACGGCTGCCGGTTCGGCGGAGCTGCCCATCGCCAGTTGCCCCTGCAACGACCGCGACTTGCAGTTCCATGTCGAACGCGGGCTGGGCGGCGCCTTCGGCGAACGGGTGTGGAACGGCATGAAAGCCGGCGAAAACGTCACCGTCTACGGCCCGTGGGGCGACTATCTTCTGAACGAAGACACTCAGAACAATGTGATCTTCGTCGCCTTCGACCGCGGCTTCGCGCCCATCAAGAGCCTGCTCGAACACAGCATGGCGCGCGAGTCGAACGAGGAAATGGGGCTGGTGTGGGCAGCTTCCTCGCCGGACGGCCATTACATGAACAACCTCTGCCGCGCCTGGGCCGACGC
>DCVO01000001.1 GCA_002327405.1 Thiobacillus sp. UBA2186
TTCGGCGTGTTCGCCAGCGAATTCCTCATCATCACCACCGCCATGCACGAGCATCCCTGGGCCACGCCTTTCCTGCTCACCGCGCTGGGCGTGGCCTTCGCCTCCATTTTCGGCAAGGTGCAGCCCATGGTGTTCGGCGAGACCGAACTGCCCAGGCTGCCGCACCAGCCCGCACTGGCGCCGGTGTTCCTCCATCTTGCGCTGGTGCTGGTGCTGGGGCTGTTCATCCCGCCCTATCTGGCTGACTGGTACCGGCAGGCCGCCGCGCTGCTGGGAGGCTAAAACCTGGAAACCGTAGTTGACCGCTGCGCTGTTTAAATAAGGGCCGTATGATTATTGTTTTTTTTGGAATTCATCTTTGGGGTGGGAACTCTACGTACCCGCTGGCACGTCCGGGCGCGCGACTGGCTTTGTGGCTGCGCCGAAACTCGCCCAAAAGCGCTGCCTGCGCAGGCTCGTTTTCGCTCCTCCTTGCGGGGGCGACCCCGCAGCGTCTTCGCTTCGCGCCATCCGCGCGCCCGGACGTGCCAGCGGGTACGTCCAACTACGGTTTCCAAGTTTATGAAAATCGGTGAACACGACTGGAATCTCGCGCCGCTCGGCAAATACATCTGGCGCGGCCGAATGGAAACCGGTCAATTGCTGGCGCTGGCGCGCGCGGTCAAGGACGAAGGCGGGCAACTCGTCGCGCTGTGGGGTTCGGATGATCGCCATCTGGACGCAGGCTTTTGCATCCATGCCGCTTTCCTCACCAGCGCAGGTCTCGCCTGGGTGAGCAGCACCCTATCTGTCGACAACCCCGCCTATCCTGACCTTGCCCACATCTTCCCCCAGGCCGACCGCATGCAGCGCGCGACCTTCGACCTGCTCGGCATCCGCGCCGAGGGTGCGGCGGACGAACGCAAGTGGCTGCGCCATGGCGCCTGGCAGGAGACTACATTTCCCCTGCGCAAGGATTTCGATACCGGCCAGCCTCCCGCGCACGAGCTCGACGCCTATCCTTTCATCCGCGTGCAAGGCGACGGCGTGCATGAAATCCCGGTCGGCCCCGTCCATGCCGGCACCATCGAACCCGGGCATTTCCGCTTTTCCATCATCGGCGACCGCGTCCTCAAGCTGGAAGAACGTCTGGGCTACACCCACAAGGGCACCGAAAAACGCTTTGAAGGCATGGACCTCGACGCCGGCGCGAGGCTTGCCGGGCGCGTGTCCGGCGATTCGCACACCGCCATTGCCTGGGCCTATTGCATGGCGGTGGAAACGGCGACCGGCTGCAGCGTGCCCGAACGCGCGCTGTGGTTGCGCGCGCTGTTCCTGGAGATCGAGCGTGTCGCCAATCATCTGGGCGACCTCGGCTATCTGGGCAACGACGTGGCGCTGAGTTTCGGCTTCATGCAGTTCTGGCGGTTGAGGGAGGACTGGCTGCGGGTGAGCGCCAGACTGTTCGGCCATCGCTACCTGTTCGACCGTATCGTGCCCGGAGGGGTGGCGGCGGACCTCGATGATGCGGGTTGTGCCGTGCTCGGAACATTGGCGGATCGCATCGAAGCGGAAGTGCGCGAATTGAAGACCATCTATGACGAGCACGCCGGCCTGCAGGACCGCTTTGCCAACACCGGCATCGTCAAGCCGGACATGGCGGCGCGCCTCGGCCTCACCGGCCTGGCCGGCCGCGCCAGTGCGCAAGCCTGGGATGCGCGCGTTCAATTTCCGCAGCCGCCTTACGACCAGCTTGAAGTGGACATGGCCACCCAGCGCCAGGGCGATGTGCTGGCGCGCGCGGAAGTGCGCTTCGCCGAAGTATACGAATCGCTGCGCCTGATCCGAGAAATTCTCACGCGCATGCCCGAAGGGGAACTCCGCGCGCCGCTCAAACCCATGCATGCCGTGTGTGAAGGCCTGGGCTGGGTGGAAGGCTGGCGCGGCGAAATCGTCGTGGCGGCAAGAATCGGCGCCGACGGCAAGCTCGACCGTGTGCATCCGCATGACCCCTCGTGGCAAAACTGGCCGACACTGGAGGTGGGCATGCTCGGCAACATCGTTCCCGACTTCCCCCTCATCAACAAATCCTTCAATCTCTCCTACAGCGGGCAGGATTTATAAATGGCCACGTATCTCATCCTGCAAAAACTCTTCAGGACCGGCATCGTCTCCGAACCCGCGCCGCAGGCCGATCCTGCCCTGCGCACGCGCGAGCAGGAACTGCACGAGGAAATCCTCGGGGTTTTCGGCCAGGCCGTGGCGATCCGCCACGTCGATGCCGGGTCCTGCAACGGCTGCGAGCTGGAAATCCACGCCCTCAACGGCCCGCACTACAACATCGACGGCATGGGCGTGAAGTTCGCCGCCAGCCCGCGCCACGTGGACGTGCTGCTGGTGACCGGCCCGGTTTCGCGTAACATGGAAGTGGCACTGAAGCGTGCCTACGACGCCACGCCGGAACCCAAATGGGTGGTGGCGATGGGCGAATGCGCCTGCACCGGCGGTATCTTCGGCGAAAGTTATGCTACCTGCGGAAAGATATCCAACGTGATTCCGGTGGATGTGGAAGTGCCCGGGTGCCCGCCCACGCCGGTCGCCCTGTTGCAGGGCATCCTCGCGGCGGTCAGCAGCAAAAAGGCTTAACCCTCGTCGCCCAGCTCCGGGTTCCAGCCCTTGTCCCTGGCGAGCGCCATCGCCTTCTCGTAGATCTGCTCATGGCGCTCGCGCAGTTCGGGCGGCAGACGGCTCGGCAGGTTGGCGTACTTGTCCCATTCCTTCTCGATGCGGTCCATGAGCGCCTGCATGCGGCCGAGGTCCCAGCCGGTGCAATCCTCGCTTTCGGGAATGAAGCCGAACAGCCAGCCGTCCAGCACGATGCGGCCCAGCTGGGTCATGCCGTGCTTGTCGTTGTAGAAGCCGACGTAGTTTTCGTTCATCCGAATTCTCGTTTTATTAACGGGTAAGGCCTGCGTACAGCATAGGCAGTTTTTCCGGCAGGCGCTGCACGTGGTCGACCACCATGTAGTTCTTCTGGCCGAAAATGCGCGACACGTAGTTGTCGGCCCTCGGGTCCAGACTCATGCAGTAGGTGGTGACGCCGTGGCGTGCGACTTCCTCCACTGCCTTCTTGGTATCGTAGCGCAGATACTGCGGGTCGCGCACGTCGATGTCGGCCGGTTCGCCGTCGGTGATGACGATGAGCAGCTTCTTCGCCGCGCGCTGCTGCTTGAGGTGGTGGCCGGCATGGCGGATGGCCGCGCCCATGCGGGTGGACAGCTGCCCGGTCATGCCTGCGAGCCTGGCCTTGGGCACTTCGTCCCAGTGCTGGTCGAAGTCCTTGAAGCGGGTGTACTCCACGTCGTGGCGGCCGTCCGAGCAGAAGCCGTGGATGGCGAAGGGGTCGCCCACCTTGTTGATGGCGTCGGCCAGCAGCACGCAGGCCTGGCGCGTGAGTTCCAGCACCGAATATTCCTGGTCCTGTACCTTGTCGTTGGTGGACTCGGACAGGTCAAGCAGCACCAGGATGGAGAAGTCCCGTGTCTTTCGAACCGAGCGCATCATGATGCGCGGGTCGGGC
>DCVO01000181.1:0-3837 GCA_002327405.1 Thiobacillus sp. UBA2186
TGCCCTACGGCTACAACCGCGGCCGCCCGGTGCAAGAGCTCGACCTCGACGCCGTGGTGCCCAGCCTGGCCGAGGCCGCCCAACTGCTCAAGAAGGCGGCATGATTTTCGGGATTCAGGATTCAGGATTCAGGGTTTGAGCTTCGCGCCTTGATTTGAAGTTTGCGGCCTCTGGCCGCACTTCCCTGACCCCTGTACCCTGTACCCTGAATCCTGACCCCTGATCCCTGAAAATGACTGAAACCGAATTCAACGACCTTGCCCGCCAGGGCTACAACCGCATTCCGCTCACGCTGGAGATGCCGGCCGACCTCGACACGCCGCTCGCGCTCTACCTCAAGCTCGCCAACGCGCCCTACACCTGCCTGCTCGAATCGGTGCAGGGGGGCGAGCGCTTCGGCCGCTATTCCATCATCGGCCTGCCGGCGCGCACCCTGATCCGCGTGCGCCATCACACCCTTACCGTGGAGCAGGACGGCGAGATCGTGGAGGAACACGAAACCGCCGATCCGCTCGCCTTCATCGAGCAATACCTCGCGCGCTTCGAGACCGCGCCGCTCGCCGGCGGCCCGCGCTTCGCCGGCGGACTGGCCGGCTACTTCGGCTACGACACCATCCGTTACATCGAAAAGCGTCTGGCGCAAACCCGCAAGCCCGACGAAATCAACGCGCCTGACATCCTGCTCATGCTCACCGACGAACTGGCGGTGGTCGACAATCTTTCCGGCCGTCTCACCCTGATCGTGTATGCCGATCCCCTGCAGCCCGGGGCCTATGAGGCCGCCCTCGGTCGCTTGAACGAGCATCGCCAGCGCCTGCAGGCGCCGCTGACGCCTCCCAAAGCCGAGGCGGCCGCCGAGGCCGAAGCGGTGTCCGAATTCGGCGAAGACGCCTTCAAGGCCGCGGTGCTCAAAGCCAAGCAGTACATCACCGACGGCGACATCATGCAGGTGGTCCTCTCCCAGCGCATGCGCCGTCCCTTCGCGGCGAACCCGATTACGCTCTACCGTGCGCTGCGCTCGCTCAACCCCTCGCCCTACATGTTCTACTACGACATGGGCAACCACCACGTGGTCGGCTCCTCGCCCGAGATCCTGGTGCGGCGCGAAGGCGAGACCGTGACCGTGCGCCCGATTGCCGGCACTCGCCCCAGAGGCCACGACCGCGAGCACGACCTCGCGCTGGAAAAGGAGCTGCTCGCCGATCCCAAGGAGTGCGCCGAGCACCTGCAGCTTTTGGACCTCGGCCGCAACGACCTCGGNNCGCTACTCGCACGTCATGCACATCGTGTCCAATGTCGAAGGCAGGCTCAAGCCTGATCTCAGTTCGATGGACGTGCTGCGCGCCACCTTTCCGGCCGGCACCGTGTCCGGCGCGCCCAAGGTGCGCGCCATGGAAATCATCGACGAGCTGGAGCCTTCCAAGCGCGGCATCTATGCCGGCGCCGTCGGCTACCTCGGCTTCAACGGCGACATGGACCTGGCCATCGCCATCCGCACCGCGGTGATCAAGGACGGCACGCTGTATGTCCAGGCCGGGGCCGGCATCGTCGCCGACTCGGTGCCGGAAAACGAATGGGAAGAGACCCGCAACAAGGCGCGCGCCGTGGTGCGCGCGGCGGAGTTGTCATAGGGGGCAGGATTCAGGATTCGGGATTCAGGGTACAGGGTACAGGGTTTGAGCTTCGCGCCTTGATTTGAAATTGATTTGAAAACTTGCCGCCTCTGACCGCACCTCCCCTGAATCCCGAATCCCGAATCCCGAATCCCGAATCCTGAATCCCGACCCCCAACCCTCACCTCAACCCGTGCTGCCTGAGCTTGCGATACAGGGTGCGCTCGGTGACGCCAAGCAGGTCGGCGACCGTGCGTCGGTGGCCGCCGTGCTTGTCCAGCAAGTCCCGTATGTAGTCTTTTTCCAGATCGCTTAGCGAACCTCCAGTCCGCCCGGAAAGCGGTTCCTCCCCGGCGACTGCCGGGAGGTCGGGCGAAATTTCCAGGCTCAGGTCTTCGGCGCGGATAACGCCGTCGTGGCAGCGCACCATGGCGCGCTGCAGCAGGTTGCGCAGTTCCCGTACATTGCCGGGAAAATTGTAGTGTCTAAGCGCATTGAGGGCTTCCTTGTCCAGGCGGCAGCGCATTCGAGTGCCGCCTGACAAGCGCATCAACAAGGCCTCCGCCAAGGCGCCGATGTCCTCGCGCCGTTCGCGCAAGGGTGGCAGTGCTACATCGATCCCCGCCAGGCGGTAGTAGAGATCGAGCCGGAACAGCTTTTGGTCGACCCAGTCGAGCAGGTTGCGATTGGTCGCGGATACCAGCCTGACATCGGCTTTCAGCGTCTTGGTGCCGCCCACGCGCCGGAACTCGCCGGTTTCGAGAACGCGCAGCAGTTTGGCCTGCAGGGCGAGGGGGATTTCCGAAATTTCATCCAGGAACAGCGTGCCGCCATCGGCCAGTTCGTACAGGCCCTTTTTCTGTCCGGTACTGCCGGTGAAGGCGCCGCGTTCATGGCCGAACAATTCGCTCTCGAACATGTTCTCGGGTACGGCTGCGCAGTTGATGGCGATGAACGGACCGCTCGATCGGCGCGAACGGTCGTGCACGAAACGCGCGGCGAGTTCCTTGCCCACGCCGCTCTCGCCGAACAGCAGCACGGAGGCCTCGCTTTCGGCCACGCGCGCCAGATTGTCCACGCAGGCGAGAAAGGCGGGGGAGTGTCCCACCATGCGCATGTCCTTGCAGTCCAGCTCGCTGCTGGCTTCGAGCGGGTAGAGGATTTCGCCCAGATGCAGGCGCCCGTCCAGGTCGCGGATGGCGTGGCCGCGGATACGCGTGCGCTCGGGCTCGTTGTCTGCATGGTAGTGGGTGTGCAGGACCACCGAGGATTGGCCGTTGCTGAATAGCGCCTGGTGCGGGCATTGCTCGCCATTCTCGTGGCAGGGCCTGGGTGAATGATGCGAGATTTCGTGGCAACGGCGGTTCAGGATGGCTTCCAGGCTGACGCCGTAGGATTCGCAATAGCGCCGGTTGGCGGCAACGATGCGGTACTGTTCATCGATCACCACGAAGGGCTGGTCGTGGGCTTCGATGATTTCCTGCAAATCCACTCTGGGCATTTCGTCACCCGTTTGATGTCATGACGCCCAAGACATTGTCATGACATGCGCGACATGTCAATGGGGGTGGATCAAACGCCAATCCCGTGATTGGCAGGCATGCCGGTTTTTTTCAAGGCTGGCACGCCTATTGCCTCTATGTGCGAACACCTGAAAAAACAGGCGCATTCTGACAAACGACATACGGAGACAAGCTGACATGGCACACATCGTTATTCTGGGCGCAGGCATCGGCGGCATGACCATGGCCTATGAAATGCGCGAAAACGCGCGTTCGCAGGACGAGGTGACTGTCATTTCCAATTTGCCCTATTTCCAGTTCACCCCGTCCAATCCCTGGGTCGCGGTCAACTGGCGCACGCAACCCGACATCACGCTGCCGGCCGGCCCCTATCTCAACAAGAAGGGCATCGATTTCATCCCGGTCGGCGCCAGGCGCGTCCACCCCGAGAAAAACCAGATCGAACTGGTCGACGGGCGCACCGTGGACTACGACTTCCTGGTCATCGCCACCGGCCCCAAGCTGGCTTTCGACGAAGTGGAAGGTCTGGGACCGGATGGTCACACCCAGTCGATCTGCCAGGTCGAGCATGCGGTCAAGGCCGGCAAGGTCTGGGACGCGTTCGTCAAGGACCCCGGCCACATCGTGGTCGGCGCGGTACAGGGTGCGTCCTGCTACGGCCCGGCCTACGAGTTCGCCATGATCATGGACACCGACCTGCG
>DCVO01000181.1:3851-4010 GCA_002327405.1 Thiobacillus sp. UBA2186
GCCACATCAAGTGGATCTGCAACGCCAAGGTGACCAAGGTCGAATCCGGCAGGATGTTCGTCGCTGAGCACAACGACAAGGGCGAAGTCATCAAGGAACACGTGCTCGACTTCAAGTACTCCATGATGCTGCCGGCGTTCAAGGGCATCGACGCGGTGT
>DCVO01000181.1:4059-7264 GCA_002327405.1 Thiobacillus sp. UBA2186
ACCGCCACCGCGCACAACATCCGCGCCATTCTCGACGGCAAGGAGCCTGCCGAGAAAGCCACATGGAACGCGGTCTGCCTGGCCGATTTCGGCGACGGCGGGGCGGCGTTCGTGGCCTTGCCGCAGATTCCGCCGCGCAACGTCAACTGGTTCAAGGAAGGCAAGTGGGTGCATCTGGCCAAGGTGGCCTTTGAAAAATATTTCATGCGCAAGATGAAGAAAGGCAGCACCGAGCCACTGTACGAGAAGTATGTGCTGAGCCTCATGGGGGTCAAGAAACTCAAGTGAGGCAGCTGCCCCATCCGGCGGGCTGCAGTGCCGGTCGGGCTTGTTTTCGGAATGACTGAAGGACTTGCCCCGGTACTAAGGGGCTGGGCAGGCTTGGCGCCGAAACCGGCGACCGAGTCTTCGTTTGTTTTGACAAGAAGGAGACAACAATGTCAGAAAGCAACAGCAGGCGCAATTTTCTGAAAATGGGCGGCGCGGTCGCGGTCGCGGGCACCGCAGGCGGCATGGCCGTCCTGAGTGGCCACGCCACGGCGGCCTCGGCCCGAAAATCCGCAGGTGGCGGCCGCACGATGGCCAACCTGCCCAAAGCCAGGGGGCCGCGCCTCGTGATCGTCGGCGGAGGCACCGCGGGCCTCACCATCGCCAAGTATGCCAGGAAGGAGTATCCGAAGTTCGACGTGGTGCTGGTGGAAAAGCGCGACATGTACTCGTCCTGCTTCTCCAGCAACCTGTGGTATTCGGGCATCATCGATCTGGAATTCCTGGCCGACCACAGCTTCCTCGATGCGGCGCGCAACAACGGCTATGTCTATTTCAACGCCACGGTTACCGGCCTGGATCGCGCCAGCCGCACCCTGGTCACCAGCGAGGGCGACATCAGGTACGACTTCCTGGTGGTGGCGCCCGGCATTTCCTACGACTACGAAAAGATCGGCGTCAAGGATGCCGAGACCATGACTGCGCTGCGCCAGACCTTCCCCGGCGGCTTCATCTCCCCCACCGAGCACGTCACCATCCGCCGCAAGGTGCAGGAATTCGAGGGCGGCGTATTCGTGCAGACGGTTCCCGGCGGCAATTACCGCTGCCTGCCCGGGCCTTACGAGCGCGCCTGCATGATCGCTTCCGTCATCAAGAAAAACAGGATCAAGGGCAAGGTGGTGGTGCTCGACGCCAACCCCGACATCACCATCAAGAAGGACGGCTTCCATGCCGCCTTCGACGAGTTGTACAAGGGCATCATCGAGTACAAGCCGTCTTCCGCGGTGACCGGCGTCGATGTCGGGAAGAAGGTGATCAAGACCGAATTCGACACCGTTTCCTTCGACGATGCGGCGATCTATTCCAACATCCGCGCCTCGACGCTGATCGAACAGCTGGGCCTCATGGACCCCAAGAGCCCGCAAAAGGAAGCCGCCATCGACCAGCTGCGCTACAGCATCCGGGGCGACGACCGCGTGTTCGTGGCCGGCGACTCGCGTCCGCATCCTTACTCCAAGAGCGCCAACACCGCCAACACCGAGGGCAAGTACGTCGCCAAGGTGCTGGCCGCGCGCGCCCAGGGCAAGGAATTCGCCTGGTACAGCCCGCGCACCATCTGCTATTCCATGGTGAACGCCAACCCGATGGAAGCCATCAGCGTCGACGCCGGCTATGTCCTGAACAAGGAAGGCACGGCCGTCAGCGGCTTCTCGCCCGACACCAAAACCTTCGAAAACCGCGACGCCGCCAAGGGCCAGGCCACGCTGGAATGGGCGCGCGGCATCTATCGTGACATGTTCGATGCCTGAGGTTTGTTGCCGTCCGTTTGCGGCCGCCCCTTGTGGCGGCCGCTTTTTGTGGTGCGCATCACGCGGCCTTGCCGTGTGAGGTCGTGCCGGAATTTTGTTTTTCGGAGTTGAAACATGGATAGACGCGGCTTTGTGAAAATCTGCGCGGGCAGCGCGGCGCTGGCCCTGGGCGGCTTGGGACGGGAAGTGCTGGCGGGCGATTACGAGACCTTCCCGCCGGCAAGGCTCACCGACAGGCAGGGCAATCCGCTCAAGGCAGGCGCGATTCCCGCAGGCGAGGCCATGGTGTTTTCCTACCCGCTTGCCGGCGTGCCGTGCTTTCTCGTCAATCTGGGCGAACGGCCTGCCAGTGCCGGCATCGCGCTCAAGAACGATGAAGGCGGCTACACCTGGACGGGCGGAGTCGGGCCCGGGGGCAGGATCGTGGCCTTCGTGGCCATCTGCACCCATCAACTGAGCTATCCGCAGCCGGAAATCAGCTATCTGCGCTATGCCGCCGCCGGCAGCGAAATCGCCGGCGGCCCCGGCAAGATCGTCTGCTGCGCCCATGCCAGCGTGTTCGACCCGGCCGCGGGCGCGCAAGTCGTGAGCGGCCCGGCGACCATGCCCTTGCTGCCGGTGCGGCTGGCCCATGACGCGTCCACGGACGAACTGGCCGCGGACGGCATCATGGGCATGGCGTTCATCCAGCGCTTTTTCAAGACATACCGGGCCGATCTGAACAGGCGTTACGGCCCCGGCGGCTATCGCCGGGAAGTGGGCAAAGCCACGGCCTGCGTCCCGCTCAGCCAGTACAGCGGCATCGTTCCCGCCTGCTGATTTTCCCTGCGGCTTTTGCCTCCTCGGGCGCCTTCGGGCGCTCTTTTTTTTGTCGGCGAGGCGGGGTGCACGGCTATAATTCCCGGTTCCCGGCCGGCCTGTGGCCGTGACGCCGAAGGACATTCCATGCTTTTGATGATCGACAACTACGACAGCTTCACCTACAACCTCGTGCAGTATTTCGGCGAGCTGGGCGAGGACGTGAAGGTGATGCGCAACGACGAGATCGACCTCGCCGGGGTGGCGGCCTTGAAGCCGGACCACATCGTGATTTCGCCGGGGCCGTGCACGCCCAACGAGGCGGGCATCTCGGTGCCGCTGATCCGCGAATTCGCCGGCAAGGTGCCGCTTTTGGGCGTTTGCCTCGGCCATCAGAGCATCGGCCAGGCCTTCGGCGGCAGGATCGTGCACGCCAAGGAGCTGATGCACGGCAAGACCTCCATGATCCGCCACAAGGACGTCGGCGTGTTCAAGGGTCTGCCCAACCCCTTCCGCGCCACCCGCTACCATTCCCTGGTGATCGAGCGCGAGACGCTGCCCGACTGCCTGGAAATCACCGCCTGGACCGACGACGGCGAAATCATGGGCGT
>DCVO01000061.1 GCA_002327405.1 Thiobacillus sp. UBA2186
CAACCTCGCCGGTTACAACCAGAAGCTCCGCGAGGCGAAGAAGGCCGGCAAGCCCATCACCCATCCCTTCAGCCTCACCCCGGACAACCCCGAACCGCTGGAGCCGCTGCCGCATATCGTGGTGGTGATCGACGAGCTCGNNATCGACGAGTTGGCCGACCTGATGCTGGTGTCCTCCCGGGACACGGAAGAATACCTGATCCGCCTGGCCCAGAAGGCCCGGGCCTCGGGCATCCACCTCATCGTCGCCACCCAGCGGCCCTCGGTGGACGTCATCACCGGCCTCATCAAGGCCAACATCCCCACGCGCATCGCTTTCCAGGTATCGAGCAAGATCGACTCGCGCACCATCCTCGACCAGCAGGGGGCAGAGGCCTTGCTGGGACAGGGCGACATGCTTTATCTGCCGCCGGGCATCGGCCTGCCCAGCCGCGTGCACGGCGCCTTCGTTTCGGACGGCGAAGTGCACCGCGTGGTGGATTACCTCAAGGCCTTGGGCGAACCGGAATACATCGAAGGCATCCTGGAAAGCCCGGAAGAATCCGCCGAGGGCATGGAAGGCGAGGGCGGCGCAGACGCCGAGTCCGACCCGCTCTACGACCAGGCCGTCGGCATCGTGCTCAAGAGCCGCCGCGCGTCCATCTCCGCCGTGCAGCGGCATCTGCGCATCGGCTACAACCGCGCCGCGCGCCTGATCGAGGCCATGGAAAAGGCCGGGCTGGTTTCCGCCATGCAGCCCAACGGCAACCGCGAGGTGATCGCGCCCAAGCCGGAGAATTGAGGGAATGAATCCTGAAAAAGCAGTCAGCCACAGAGAACACAGAGGTCACAGAGGAAGAACAAAGACTTCCGGGGTTGCAGTGACCCACCACCGCCGTGATGCTCTAGGCACATCGGGAGCAGCCTTTTCTCTGTGTTCTCTGTGCCCTCTGTGGCTTGAAGTAAGGCTTTAAGGATGAAAATCCGCATCTGTTTGCTCTCTATTCTTCTGGTTTCCGGTTCGGTCTTCGCTGGCGGCGTCGACGCGCTCAAGGCTTTCATCAGCGATACCCGCACCGCCAGGGCCGACTTCAGCCAGACCGTGTTCGACCAGAACGGCAGGGTGCGGCAGAAATCCGAAGGCACGCTGGCCTTCTCGCGCCCGGGCAAGTTTCGCTGGGTGTACCAGAAGCCCTACGAGCAGCTGATCGTGGGCGACGGCACCAGGCTGTGGATCTACGACGCCGATCTCGAACAGGTGACGGTGAGGAAACTGGGCGATGCGCTCGGTTCCAGCCCCGCTGCGCTTTTGGCCGGCAGCAATGAAATCGAGAAATTTTTTACCCTCAAGGACGCCGGCACGAGCGAAGGGCTCGAATGGCTGGAAGCCAGTCCCAGGGACAAGGAAAGCACCTTCGAGGCCGTGCGCATGGGATTCGATGGCAACACCCTGGTTGCTATGGAACTGAAGGACAGCTTCGGCCAGACCACGCTGCTGAAGTTTTCCGGCATGGTGAAGAACCCGGTGTTGAATGCCAGCGAGTTCAAGTTCACGCCGCCCAAGAATGCCGACGTCATCAGCGATTGAAGCGCTGAAAGCGAACATGGAGACGCTGAGGTTCAAAAAGCTTGAAGCTTTTACAGGGAGGTGCAGGGAGGACAAGAGAGGAATTCAGAATTGCCCCCCTTCCTCCCTTAGCCTCCCTGTTATTGAATGTCGTTGCGCCGTAGCGTTCGATTAGGAAAAGATTAGGTTCTCGAATGATGAAACCCGGATCAGACGACTTGTTCGAATCCGACCCCGTCTACCAGCCGCTGGCGGATCGGTTGCGCCCGCAGACGCTGGACGAGGTGGTCGGACAGTCGCACCTGATCGGTCCGGGCAAGCCGCTGCGCGTGGCCTACGAATCCGGCAAGCTGCATTCCTTCATCCTCTGGGGCCCGCCGGGCGTGGGCAAGACCACGCTGGCGCGGCTCATGGCCGATGCCATGGCGGCGGATTTCATTCCGCTCTCGGCTGTGCTATCGGGCGTGAAGGACATCCGCGATGCCGTGGCGCGCGCCGAGATCAACCGCGCCAACGGCCGCCACACCATCCTGTTCGTCGACGAAATCCACCGCTTCAACAAGGCGCAGCAGGATGCGCTGCTGCCGCACGTGGAATCCGGGCTGGTGACTTTCATCGGCGCCACCACCGAGAACCCTTCCTTCGAGGTGGTCGGTGCGCTGCTCTCGCGTGCCCAGGTCTATGTGTTGAAGTCGCTCACCGCCGAGGACCTGCAGGCGCTGTTCAAACGCGTGCAGCAGGCGCTGCCGGACCTGCAGTTCGAGGATGGCGTGGTGGACAAGGTCATCGAGTACGCCGACGGCGATGCGCGGCGCTTTCTCAACGATCTCGAACAGCTGGCCGAGGCCGCGCGCTCGGAGCAGACCGCCGTCACGCTGGAACTGGCTTCCAACGTACTGGTGCGCGGCACGCGCCGTTTCGACAAGGGCGGCGAGTCCTTCTACGACCAGATTTCCGCGCTGCACAAAAGCGTGCGCGGCTCCAATCCCGACGCTTCGCTGTACTGGATGGCGAGGATGCTCGACGGCGGCTGCGACCCGCTTTATCTCGCGCGCCGCGTGATCCGCATGGCCAGCGAAGACATCGGTCTCGCCGATCCGCGCGCGCTCAGGCTGGCGCTGGACGCGGCCGAGACCTACGAGCGCCTGGGCAGCCCGGAAGGCGAGCTGGCGATTGCCGAGGCCGTGCTTTACATGGCCTGCGCGCCCAAGAGCAATGCGGTGTATGTGGCTTACAATAACGCCCGCCGCTTCGTTTCAGAGGACGGTTCGCGCGAAGTGCCGATCCACCTGCGCAACGCGCCGACGAAATTGATGAAGGAACTGGGCTACGGCCGCGCCTACCGCTACGCGCACGACGAGCCGGAAGCCTATGCGGCAGGCGAAACCTATTTGCCGGAAGACATGAAGGAACCCGGCTGGTACCAGCCTACCCCGAGAGGGTTGGAAGGCAAGATCGCCGAGCGGCTGGCGTATTTGCGAAGCCTCGACCGGCAGGCAAGGAAAAAGACTAAATAAGGAACACGAAGAAAAGGCGAAATACAGGGAGGTAAGAGAGGTAAGGGAGGAAAAAATGTTATTGCCTTCCTCCTTTACCTCCCGTTCCTCCCTGTTAAATGGTTTTCTGGTTTTTGGGATTAAATAATGCTGGACATACAACTTCTGCGCGCCGACATCGAAGGCGTCGCCGCCCGACTCAAGGCCCGCGGCTTTGCGCTCGACGTGGCCGAATTCAACGCGCTGGAAGCCGACCGCAAGGCGGTGCAGACGCGCACCCAGGAACTGCAGGCCTCGCGCAACAGCCTGTCGAAAAGCATCGGCATCGCCAAGTCCAAGGGCGAGGACGTCGCGCCCATCATGGCGCAGGTGGCGGGCCTGGGCGACGAACTCAAGGCGGCGGAAGAGAAGCTCGCCTACATCCAGGCGCGCATGCAGGAGCTGCTTTCCGGCGTGCCCAACCTGCCGCACGAGTCGGTCCCGGCCGGCAAGGATGCCGACGAAAACAAGGAAGTCTCGCGCTGGGGCACGCCGCGTACCTTCGACTTTGAAATCAAGGACCATGTCGACGTGGGCGCCGCGCTGGGCCTGGATTTCGAGGCCGGCGCCAAGCTCTCGGGCGCGCGCTTTTCCGTGATGCAGGGCGGCATCGCCCGCCTGCACCGCGCGCTCGCCCAGTTCATNNCGGCACCGGCCAGCTGCCAAAATTTCAGGATGATTTGTTCGTTGCTTATCCCGGAGGGAGGGCTACGGCTACTCTTTCTTCTTATGGAGGTAGTTATACTCCACAGCAGATAGCTGAGATGGAGGAGGAGAAGGAAAAGTCTTCCGGGCTTTACCTCATCCCCACCGCCGAAGTGC
>DCVO01000058.1:0-219 GCA_002327405.1 Thiobacillus sp. UBA2186
CGTTGGAACAGGCGCCCATGCGCGGACGTGCCAGCGCCTCCAGCAGCCGCGCATAGGCTGCCGGGTCCTGGAACTCGCCCTTCACATAGCTGAAGCGCGACAAAAAATGCTCGCAGGTGGCCTCGGGGCATTGTTCGCCGACGCGCTCGCGCAGCACTTCGCGCAAATGCCCGCGCCATTCGGAATCGCTCCAATCGCGGCGCGAGAAGGCGATGATGG
>DCVO01000058.1:331-520 GCA_002327405.1 Thiobacillus sp. UBA2186
GGCTGGCGTAGCGCATCATCAGCGCAAGCGACATCACCGGCGCCGGCACCCGCTGGTTGATGGCTTCCAGGGCGGTCCAGCGGCCTTCGCCGGAATCGGCGACATAGGGCTGGATGGCCTCGATGTCCTGGTCCTGCTTCAGCACCTCGGCCGTGAGGTCCAGAAGCCAGGAGCGCACCACGCTGCCGT
>DCVO01000058.1:542-4972 GCA_002327405.1 Thiobacillus sp. UBA2186
CATGTCGCCGTACTCGATGCCGTTGTGGACCATCTTGGCGAAATGCCCCGCACCCGCCGGGCCGCAATGCACCCAGCCCTTGTCGGGCGCGGGCGCCAGCGCCTCGATCAGGGGGCGCAGGCGCGCCACCGATTGGGGCGCGCCGCCCAGCATCAGTGCATAGCCGTTTTCCAGCCCCCATACCCCGCCGGACACCCCGGCATCGACGAACTCGGCGCCCTTCGCCTCCAGTTCCCGCGCATGGCGCATGCTGTCCTGGTAATAGGCATTGGCGCCGTCGACCAGGAGGTCGCCGGGCGACAGCAGGCCGGCAAGCTGCTGCATGGCCGTCTCCGTGGCCTCGCCCGCCGGCAGCATCAGCCAGACGATGCGCGGCGCCGGCAGGCTGGCAACCAGGGCCGCATAACTGTCGGCCGCGCGCAGGTTCGCTTCTTCCGCGACCAGCGCGTGCGCCACCTCGACGGTGCGGTTGTATACCGCAAGTTTCAGGCCCGCGCGCGAAAGCCGGCGCGCCATGTTGGCGCCCATGCGTCCGAGTCCGATCAGTCCGATTTCCTGCATGTCCGTCTCCAGTTTATTCCGTCAGCATAGCCCAGGCATGTTGCGCCCAGAACATTCCAAGCAAAAAACAGACTTGCCGTCGGCAGACAGGCCTAAGCAACCCAAAATCTTCAACCACGGGGAACACGGGGAGCACAATAAGATATCGGTGGATTCCCGATTTTCTCGGGTGGCAGCCGGATGGACCGGTTCCATCAATTTGAATTTCCCCGTGTTCCCTGTGCGCCCCGTGGTTTCATAATGAGTATTCCGAATCGTTCGGCCGTTATACTCCGCTTTTGATTTCAAAAGATTCGATGAAAGTCCTGTTCGCCACCTCCGAAGCGCATCCGCTCGCCAAGACCGGCGGCCTGGCCGACGTCAGCGGCGCGCTGCCCGCCGCCCTGCAGGATGTCGGCGTCGATGCGCGGGTGCTGATGCCGGCCTATCCCTCGGCACTGGAAAAGGCCGAAAACATCTCGCGGGTATTCCGCATCAAGCTGCCCGAGCACGGCGAAACCTCGCTGCTGCGCGGCGCGTTTCCGGGCAACGGCGTACCCGTGTATCTCATCGAACACGACGGCTATTACGGACGCAAAGGCCTGTATCAGGACGAATCCGCCCGCGACTGGCCGGACAACGCGATGCGCTTCGGACTGTTGTCCCAGTTCGCCGCCTGGCTCGCCGGCCCGAAAACCCCGCTGGACTTCAAGCCCGACGTTCTGCACTGCAACGACTGGCAGACCGGCCTGGCCCCCGCCTTTCTGCGCTACGAGAGCGCGAAGCCGACGCCCACGGTCTTTACCGTGCACAACCTGGCTTACCAGGGCATCTTCCCGCCCGATGTCCTGAAGAAGCTCGGCCTGCCGCCGGAGAGCTTTTCCATCGACGGCATGGAGTACTACGGCAAGCTTTCCTTCCTGAAGGCCGGCCTCTACTACGCCAGCCACCTCACCACCGTGAGCCCCACCTATGCCGGCGAAATCCAGACCGAGGCCTTCGGCATGGGCATGCAGGGATTGCTCGCCACGCGCGGCAATGAACTCACCGGCATCCTCAACGGCATCGACATGCGCGAGTGGAATCCCGTCAGCGATCCCCATCTGTACGCGCCCTATTCCGCCGACAACCTGGCCGGCAAGACGACCAACAAGCTTTCCCTGCAAGCCGAACTGGGCCTGCAGTCCGACGCCAAGGCCCCCCTGCTCGGCATGGTGTCGCGGTTGACCCACCAGAAGGGCTCGGACGTGGTCATCGAAGCCGTGCCGCAGCTGATCAAGCTGGGCGCGCAATTCGCGGTGCTGGGCAGCGGCGAAACCAGGCTGGAAAACGCCTGGCGCAAGCTCGCCGCCGCCCACCCCGGCAGGATTGCCGTGAAAATCGGCTACAACGAGAGCCTCTGCCACCGCATCGAGGCCGGCGCCGACATTTTCCTCATGCCCTCGCGCTTCGAGCCCTGCGGACTCAACCAGATGTACAGCCAGCGCTACGGCACGCCGCCGGTGGTGCACAAGGTCGGCGGCCTGGCCGACACCGTCACCCACGCCACGCTGGAGAACCTCGCCAACGGCAAGGCCACCGGTTTCGTGCTCGACCGGCTCGACCGGACATCGCTGGTCGACGCCCTCGGCCGGGCGATGATTCTCTTTCGCCACAAGCTCGCCTGGCAGAAACTCATGCGCAACGGCATGACGCGCGATTTCGGCTGGGCCCAAAGCGCGCGGCAGTATCTCGGCGTGTACAAAAAGATTTGCCGGGCTTGAGCAATGAAATCAGTTCACCACGGGGAGCACGGGGAACACGGGGCAAACTCGTTGTCGTACCTGATGGCACTGTGACATTCCACGCAAGAAACACTTCATCAAATTTGCACGCTTTTTCCCCGTGCTCCCCGTGTCCCCCGTGGTTTAAATGCTTTTTGATTTGAACAGGCCGCCATGCCCAGGATACTGAAACGCGAAATCGACCCCGACGCCTACAAAAGCCTTTCCGGCGCAGGCGTGGGACCGCTGCTGTCGCGCCTGTATGCGGCGCGCAAGGTCGCCGATGCGGCCGAACTGCAGCCCAGGCTTACCGGCCTGCTGCCGTACGAATCCATGAAAGGCATCCGCGACATGGCCGCGGAACTGGCGGACGGCATCGAAGCCGGCGCGCGCTTCCTCATCGTCGCCGACTACGATGCCGACGGCGCCACTGCCTGCGCCGTGGGCGTGCAAGGCCTCAGAATGCTCGGCGCCCACGCCGACTACCTGGTGCCCAACCGCGCCGTGCACGGCTACGGCCTGTCGCCCGCCATCGTCGAGGAAGCGGCGCGGCTGGAGCCCGACGCCCTCATAACCGTGGACAACGGCATCGCCGCCGTCGACGGCGTGAATGCGGCGAATGAACTGGGCATTCCGGTGTACGTCACCGACCACCACCTGCCGGGCGACACGCTTCCCGAGGCGGCCGGCATCGTCAATCCCAACCAGCCGGGTTGCGGCTTCCCGAGCAAGAATCTCGCGGGCGTGGGCGTGATGTTCTACGTACTCCTGGCCCTGCGCGCCGAGTTGCGCGGGCGCGGCGCATTCGACAAATCCCCCGGCGCTTCGCGCCACCCCCTTTATCAAGGGGGCGCCGAACCCGATCTGCGCGTGCTGCTCGACCGCGTGGCGCTGGGCACGGTGGCCGACGTGGTGAAGCTCGACGCCAACAACCGCATCCTGGTGAACCAGGGCCTGCAAAGAATTCGCGCCGGCCTCGCCTCGCCCGGCATCCAGGCATTGATGCAGGTCGCGGGACGGCGCATGGAAAAGGCCAGCGTGTTCGATCTCGGCTTCATGCTCGGCCCGCGCCTCAATGCCGCCGGGCGGCTGGAGGACATGCGCCTGGGCATCGAATGCCTGCTGGCGCCCAACCTGGAAACCGCGCTGCCGCTGGCGCAGCGGCTGCACGAGATCAACCAGTCGCGCAAGGATATCGAATCCGGCATGAAGGAGCAGGCGCTGGCGCTGCTGGAAGAAGTGGACTGCGCCGGCAAGCACGGGCTCGCGATCTACCATCCCGAATGGCATGCGGGCGTGATCGGCATCCTCGCCTCGCGCCTCAAGGAAAAATATCATCGCCCGGTGTTCGCCTTCGCACCCGGAGAAAACGGCGAACTCAAGGGCTCGGGCCGTTCCATCCCCGTGCTGCATCTGCGCGATGCGCTCGACTGGGTCGACCGCAAGCATCCTGGCCTCATCCTCAAGTTCGGCGGCCACGCCATGGCGGCGGGCCTGTCGATCAGGGAAGAAAGGTTTGCCGAATTCCAGGAAGCATTCGAGACGCTGGCTAGCGCGTGGCTGTCCCCTGCCGACCTCGAGGAAATCATCGAAACCGATGGCGAACTCGCCCCGGGCGAACTCGATTTCGAGCTGGTGAGAACCCTGGAAAACGCCGTATGGGGCCAGGGCTTCCCGGCGCCGCAGTTCCAGGGCGAATTCGCCGTGCTGAACCAGCGCGTGGTCGGCGAGAAACATCTCAAACTGGACGTATCCCTGCAAAACACGCGCTATGAGGCCATGGCCTTTTTCCATCACGACCCCCTGCCCGAGCGCTTCGTCGGCGTGTACGCACCCATGCTGAACGAATTCAACGGCCGGCTTTCCATCCAGTTGAAGCTGCAGTACTGGGAGTCGTTGCAATGATCCCCGACCTGCTGCCTGCCGATCTCGAATTCCTGCCGCGCTATGTCGCCGCATTGGCCATCGGCCTGCTGATGGGCCTGGAACGCGAGCGCAATCCGGCCGCCAAGGCCGGGCTGCGCACTTTCGCGCTCACCGCGCTGTTCGGCGTGCTGGCCTCGCACCTGGCCGACAAGACCGGGACGCCCTGGCTCATCGTCGCCGGCCTGCTGCTGGCCGGCGGCA
>DCVO01000087.1 GCA_002327405.1 Thiobacillus sp. UBA2186
GCTACGAAGGGCAGGGGCCGGAGCATTCCTCGGGCAGGATCGAGCGTTTCATGCAGCTCTCGGCGCAGAGCAACTGGCAGGTATGCGTGCCCACGCTGCCGTCGCAGATTTTCCACCTGCTCAGGCGCCAGATCGTGCGCCCGGTCAGGAAGCCGCTGGTGGCGTTCACGCCCAAGAGCCTGCTCAGGCATCCGCAGGCGGTGTCGTCCCTGGCCGACCTGGCTGAAGGCGGGTTCCAGGCCGTGATCGACGACCCTTCGGCACCGCGCGAAGCCAGGCGCGTGGTGGTGTGTACGGGCAAGCTGTATTACGAACTCAACGCAGCGCGCGGCGAACGCCGCGATGTGGCGCTGGTGCGCATCGAACAGCTCTATCCCTTTCCCGAGGACCGGCTGAGCGAAGTGCTGGCAGCCTACCCCCGGGCGGAAACCTCCATATGGGCGCAGGAAGAACCGATGAACCAGGGCGCCTGGTATTCCATCTGGCACCACTTGAACCGTTGCGTGCCCGACGACAGAAGATTCCGTTATGTGGGGCGCGAGGCCGCCGCCGCGCCGGCTTCCGGCTATCCTTCGCGCCACAAGGCGGAGCAGGCGGAAGTCATCAAACATGCACTTGGAACGGCAGATGAAGCTTGAAATCAGGGCGCCCGAACTTTCCGAATCGGTGACCACCGGCACCCTGCTGTCCTGGCGCAGGCAGCTGGGCGAGAAAGTCCTGCGCGACGAAACCCTCATCGACCTGGAAACCGACAAGGTCATCCTCGAGGTGGCTGCGCCCGCCGACGGCGTGCTGGTCGAACAGCGCCACGCCGAGGGCGACACGGTGAAGGCGGGCGAGGTGCTGGCGGTGATCGAAACCGAGGGGGCCGTGGCGGTCGAACCCGCCCCGATCAAGCAAATCGAGAAGGCGCCCGAGGCGGCGCCTGTGCCCCCTCCCAGGGAAAAAACCGAGCCTGCTCCGGCGGCACTCCAACTGCAGCCCAGCCCGCCCAAATCCGAAACCCGCCCGGCCAAACCCGTCCCCGACAGCGGCCCGCACCGCAAGAAACTGCCGGTGGCGGAAAAAGAGGGCAGGGAGCGGCGCGTGCCCATGTCGCGCCTGCGCCAGCGCATCGCAGAGCGGCTGGTGGCCGCCCAGCACACCGCCGCCATCCTTACCACCTTCAACGAAGTCAACATGCAGCCGGTCAACGAGCTGCGCCAGCGCTTCAAGGCCGATTTCGAGACCCGCCACGGCGTCAAGCTCGGCTACATGTCCTTCTTCGTGCGCGCGGTGTGCGATGCCCTGCGCCAGTTCCCGGCGCTCAACGCCGCGATCGACGGCGAAGACATTGTCTACCACGACTACATGGACATCGGCATTGCCGTGTCCACCCCGCGCGGCCTGGTGGTGCCCGTGCTGCGCAACGCCGAGCGCCTGTCCTTCGCCGAGATCGAAAAGGGCATCGCCGACTTCGCCGCGCGCGCCCAGACCGGCGCGCTGTCCATCGACGAACTTTCCGGCGGCACCTTCTCCATCACCAACGGCGGCGTGTTCGGCTCGCTGCTCTCCACCCCCATCCTCAACCCGCCGCAGTCCGGCATCCTCGGCATGCACAAGATCCAGGAGCGCCCCGTGGCCGAAAACGGCCAGGTCGTCATCCGCCCCATGATGTACCTCGCGCTGTCCTACGACCACCGCCTCATCGATGGCAAGGACGCGGTGCAGTTCCTGGTGGCGGTGAAGGCTGCGCTAGAAACGCCGGAAAGGCTGCTGCTGGATGTCTAGGCAGGGTTTGGGCGGCACCAGGCACTTTAACAAACTACGTCAATGACGTATAATGCAAATGTACACCGTAGCTGAAACTGAAATATTCGCAGCCGATGCCAGAACCCTCTGGTCCGAGGAAGAACGGCTCGAATTCATCAGTTGGATTGCGGCCAACCCGCTGTCCGGGGAAGTCATCCCCGGCTCAGGAGGCTGCCGCAAGGTGCGCTGGGCTCGATCCGGGATGGGCAAGCGTGGCGGGGTGCGGATAATTTATTTCAACCGGCTGGAGAATGGCGTGATCTGGTTATTGGTGATCTATGCCAAAGCGGTGCGGGAAAACATTCCGGCACATCTTCTAAAGGCCATTAAAGAGGAACTTGATCATGACTGACAAAACCATGAGCGGTGCAGAACTTGGTCAGAAACTGCTGGATTCCGTGCGCCAGATGAAAACCGGTAAAACGGCGCGCACCACACGCGTCGAGCTTGGCGAGGTAGTGCGGGCACGCCACGCGGTCGGCTGCACCCAAGCTGAATTTGCCGCGCTTTTAGGGGTGTCTGTGCGCACCCTGCAGGAATGGGAGCAAGGTCGCCGGGAGCCGACCGGCGCGGCACGCACGCTGTTACGGATCGCGATTAAATCTCCCGAAGCTTTGCGCGCCCTGGCGGCATAAACACGCTATTTCCCCGGTGACGGCGCATTGCGCTCAACCCGGAATACGCTGGCCACCTGACTGAGAAAATCAAATGAATACCGTAACGCTTTGTATCGAATCGCGCGATGAAACTTCCGCCCGGGCGCTGCGCGCATTTGGCGGCAAGGCGCAGGGCGCATACATCAGTTTCGAATCGCCCGAACTCGTCTGGAAAGTCCTGACCGCAAAGCGCTGGGAACTCCTGCATGCGCTGACCGGCGCAGGACCGGTCTCCATCCGCGAAGCCGCGCGCCGCGTCGGGCGCGACGTCAAGGCAGTGCACGGCGACATCAAGGCTCTGCTCATGGCCGGAATCCTGGACAAAACGGAAGACGGGAAAATCATTTTCCCCTACGACGCCGTGCACGTCGATTTCATGCTGAAGGCAGCGTAGTTTTGTGGATCGCGGCTGGAGGAAACCGTGGTCTGTCCCTGATTGAGCGCACCTGATTGAGCGCAGCTCTTGCTGATTGACATATAACGCAATACGTTATATGTTTTGCATATGATCCAGTCCTTCAAATGCGCGGACACACAGGCGCTTTTTGCCGGCCAGGCCGTGCGCCGCTTCGTGAACATCCGGACGGCCGCGGAGCGTAAGTTGCAGATGCTGCATCGAGCCGTGCGTATCGAGGATTTGCGCGCGCCGCCGCAAAACAGGCTGGAAAAGTTGAAAGGCAATCTCAAGGGCAGGTGGAGCATACGCATTAACGACCAATGGCGAGTCTGCTTCCGCTTCGGGGACGGAAACGCTTTTGATGTCGAGATTGTCGATTACCACTGAATGGAGACCATGATGGCTATTGTGAATGGAATGCGCCCGATTCATCCGGGCGAGGTGTTGCGGGAAGAGTTCATGATCCCGCTGGGACTTTCCGCCAATGCTCTGGCGATCGCCCTGCGCGTGCCCGCCCCGCGCATCAACGATATCGCACGCGAACGCCGCGCAATCACGGCGGACACGGCCTTGCGCCTGGCGCGCTACTTCGGCACCAGCGCGGAATTCTGGCTGGGTTTGCAGTCCGATTTCGACATGAAGATCGCGCAGGTCGAGATAGGCGAGCGGATCAATCAGGACATCACACCCATGCCGCACGCGGCATGACAGGGAAAAGGAAGGGCCGACTTAAAGGGGATCGATTTATTTTCTTGCCGGTGAAAATTGATCAAGCCTTTAGTGCTGGATTTTCAGTGGGAGGGACTTCCTTATCCGCCGGCGCTTGAACTAGAGGCAGACTTTCAGGAAACCGTGGTCTGTCCCTGATTGTTCCGCTGATTGTTCCGCAGCCGAACGACCCGAAGCGCCAGGCACCTTGATGAAGGCGTTGGGACAGCGTTACGTGCAGTATGTCAACCGTACCTGTCGGCGCAGCGGCACATTGTGGGAAGGGCGTTACCGCTCTTGCCTCACCCAGGAAGAAAGCTATCTGCTGGCGTGTCAGCGGTACATCGAATTGAATCCCGTGCGGGCGGGCATGGTCGAGCACCCGGCGGAATATCGCTGGTCGAGTTACCGGAGCAACGCGCAAGGCGAGCCTGATTCGTTATTGAAACCGCATTCGCTATACCAAGCACTTGGTAAGGATGCGGCGAGCCGCGCAGTGGCGTATCGTGAATTGTTTCGATACGAATTGGAGCCGGGCTTGGTCGATGAAATCCGCCGTGCAACGAACGGAAATTATGCGCTTGGAAATGCGGCCTTCGCGGCACAGGTATCAACGGCTTTGGGGCGGCGTGCCGTGCCCGGAAAGTCGGGAAGGCCACGTCGAGCGGTGGAGCCAGAAACGGGGGAATTGTTTGGTGAATGAGATAAACCGTGGTCTGTCCCCTGTTGTTACTCGTCCTGATTGTTCAGCACCATTATCGTGATGGGGTGCCACGTGGACGGCTATCTTCTTCTAAAGAACGGGTTGGAGCTTGCCTGCACACAACATCCAGCAAAACATCCATCATTTCTTTCGTTATAGGGCCTTTTGCAGGCGTAAGACACGCATTTTATCTGTGACGCTTTGGGTTTCTTCAGCAATTTCAATATCGACTCTTCGCACTTAGCGATGTCTTCAAACGCAGCTTCCGATGGAAGAACAGAGCCGGCTCTCATTATGATGACGAGTATGTGAATGCTGTATGTCGTTGATGGCTGTTCCCCAATGCAGCATCTTCGGGCTCTTGTTTCTGGTGCAGCAAATAAACATTGTTGCCGGTTGGTTAAACCGGTATAGTGCGCGCACCCGCAGGCCCAGCCAATCGGCCGCGGTTCTCTGAAACACGATCGCTTCGATCCTTTTTCGTCTGCCTCGATTGGTGTTGCCAACGCTTTGATTAAAGCAGCGCAACAGGCCGTCGCAGGAAACTTAATGACTACTGAAACATCCTTTGCCAGCCTCGGCCTGGCCGAACCCCTTTTGCGTGCGATTGCCGATGCCGGCTACACCACGCCCACCCCGATCCAGGCGCAGGCCATTCCACTGGTGCTGGCGGGCGGCGATTTGCTCGCCGCGGCGCAGACAGGTACCGGCAAGACTGCCGGCTTCACGCTGCCGATCCTGCATCATCTGACTTCGTGCCCCGCACAGAACCCCAAGCCGGGCCGCCCGCGCTGCCTGATCCTGGTGCCGACGCGCGAACTCGCGGCGCAGGTCGAGGAATCGGTCAAAACCTATGGCAAATACCTGTCGCTGACTTCCATGGTGATGTTCGGCGGGGTCAACATCAATCCGCAGTTCAAGGCGCTGCGTTCGCGCGTGGACATTCTGGTGGCAACGCCGGGGCGTTTGCTCGACCACATGGGGCAGAAGACCGTGGATCTTTCCGGCGTGGAAATCCTGGTGCTGGACGAAGCCGACCGCATGCTGGACATGGGCTTCATCCGCGACATCAGGAAAGTGCTGGCGGTGCTGCCGAAGCAGCGCCAGAACCTGCTGTTCTCGGCGACTTTCTCCGACGAGATCAAGACCCTGGCCAACGGCCTGCTGCACAACCCCGGCTGCGTGGAAGTGGCGCGCCGCAACACCGCATCCGAAATGGTCGAGCAGACCGTGCACCTGGTGCCGCAGTCGCACAAGAAGGATCTGCTCGCGCACCTCATCAACCACCACGACTGGCAGCAGGTGCTGGTGTTTACCCGCACCAAGCACGGCGCCAACAAGCTCGCCGAGAAGCTGATCAAGGACGGCATTTCCGCCGCCGCCATCCACGGCAACAAGAGCCAGGGCGCGCGCACNNACCGACATCGCCGCGCGCGGCATCGACATCGACCAGTTGCCGCAGGTGGTGAACTTCGAACTGCCCAACGTGCCGGAAGACTATGTGCACCGCATCGGCCGCACCGGCCGCGCGGGCAGCACCGGCTCGGCCCTGTCGCTGGTGGACAGCGAGGAGATGGGCTACTTGAAGGACATCGAGAAGCTGATCAAGCGCAACATCGTGCGCGTGGAAGTGGAAGGCTTCGTGCCCACGCCGCGCCCGGCCGCATCGGTCGACGAGCGTCCGCTGCGCCCGCAACAACAAAATCGTGGAGGCCGGCCGCAGGAGGGCAGGGAACAGCAGCACGGCCAGCGAGGCCGGGATCAACAGGGCAGGGCACAGGCGGGCAAGGGCCAGCCGAACCGCGAAGGTCGCGGCCAGCCCGGCGGCAACCGCCAGGGCCAGGCTGCCGGCAAGCCGGCGAAAGCCCAGCCCGCGGCGGCGCAGCAAAGGCCCGGTCCGTCAGGCAAGAAAACGCGCCCGCAGGCGGCGCTGTTCTCGGCCAAGCCGGGTTCGCGCGGGCACTAAAATAAAAGCGGCCATTTCCGAAGCCGGGAATGGCCGCTTTTAATCAGCTGGTGCGCGGTTAGAAATTCGCCTGCGCGCGCTTGCACTCGACCACGCCCTTGCGACCGATTGCCTCGTCGACCTGCTGCAGTTGCGCACGAGCCATCCACATTCCCATCTTGACTTCCTGCCACACGAAATAGGATTTGCCTGCCTCGGTATTGAGCTTGAGGGTGGCATTGTTTTCAGCAATGGAATGGGCGATATACATAAATATTGGACTTGCCTCCCTTGTGATCGAGAAAATCCTCCCCGGCCGGATAGCCGGCATTGCTGCGCTTGCCTGACGGTTTGCTAGCGCAGTGGCACGCGTTATTTTTGCAGTTTCTTCGCCATCTCGGCCTTGACGCTCTTGAAGGTCGGTCCCCAGGCCGGGTGGCCGGCCTCGGTCGGGTCCAGTTCGAATTTCGGGTCAAGCTCGAGCGCGCCGCGGAATTCTTCCCGGCATTGCGTCGTGCGGCCATGGGCGCAATGGATGAAGGCCAGGTATTTGTGCGCCGCCACCTTGTCCGAATTCAGGATCAGCCCGGCATCGAGCGAACTGTGCAACAGGGTTTGCGCGTTCTTGTAATTGCCGTCCTCGTAGGCGCGCATGCCCGCCGACAGGTCCTGTTCGGCCTTGCGCGGGGCCAGCTTGTCCAGGCCGGCGTCGCGCACGATCGTCGAGGAGCATGCGGTCATCAAGAGGGCGCCGCAGCACGCCAGGACGATTGCGCGGAATGTATTCAACAGGTCTTTGCTCATTTGAATTTGTGTTTGATCTTCAACGACTCTTCGGCATCGAGGTCGACTTTAACATGATGGGTCGCAAACGTGCCGTTGCGGATTTCGATGTCGTGCCTGCCGGGCTCGATCTCCAGTCGGGTGAGCGGCGGCGAAATCCCGGCCTTCTGGCCGTCGACATACACTTCGCCCCAGGGGGTGATGGCCAGGGACACCGTGGCGTTGGCCGGCGCCTGGGCGACCGGCGCGGGACTGGGCGCGACCGCGGCGACGACAGGGGCCGGTGCAGCCGGTTTGCTGGCAGACTGCGCTGCCTCAGGAACGGCGGACTGCTCGTCTGCCGGCTGGGGCTCGGCCGCAGGGGCGGAAGCCGGAACTTCGCCGGTCGCAACGGCTGGCGTGTCCGCCTGTCCTGCCGGTTTCAATGCCAGGTAGGCGGCCACAACCGCGAGCGGAATGGCCAGCAGCAGGGCGTAGCGCACGGTTTTCGACGCAGGGGGAGGCGCAGTGCGGGGCACGCGCCTGGCGCTGCGCTGTTTGGGCGCCGGCAGCAGGATTTCGGTCTTGACGTCGAGCAATTCCGTCTGGGGATCGGGCTGGCGGCTGGCCATGCCCGGGACGCTTTTTCGTTTTTGCGCCGGCTGCCCCATGTCCAGCGCGGCAAGCACTTCTTCGCTTCTCAGCTCGCGCGAAAATTCCTTGGCGGTCTGGTACCGGTCCTCGGGCCGCTTGGCCAGGGCCTTGGCGACGATGCGGTCGAACACCCTGGGCGCGCGCGCATTGAGCTTGCTGGGCGGAACCGGCTCCTCGTTCAGGATCTTGAACATGATCGCGCTGAGGTTGTCGCCGTTGAACGGCGTGGAGCCGGTCAGCATTTCGTAGAGCACCGCACCCAGCGAGAAGATGTCGGCGCGGCCGTCGGTCGGCTTGCCTGCCACCTGCTCGGGCGCCATGTACTTGGGCGAGCCCAGCACGGTGCCGGCCTGGGTGCGCGAGCCGGTGGGAATGAGGGCGATGCCGAAATCCATGATCTTCACGTCGCGGTTGCGCGAGATCATGATGTTGGCGGGCTTGATGTCGCGGTGCACCACGCCGTTCTCGTGCGCGTAATAGAGCGCATTGGCCACCTGCACGGCGATCTGGCAGATGCGCTTCAGGGGCAGCACCACGCCGGAATCGAGCACGTCGCGCAGCGACTCGCCCTCGATGAATTCCATCGCGATATAGGCGGCATCTTCCGTTTCGCCCACGTCGTAGATGGTGACGATGTTGGGATGGTTGAGGCGCCCGGCCGATTTGGCCTCGCGGTAGAAGCGCTCCTCGAATTCGGCGCGCTCCTCGCTGGACAGCTCCAGGTTGATGGTCTTGATGGCGACGATGCGCTCGATCACCGGGTCGGCTGCCTTGTAGACCGTGCCCATCGCGCCCTGTCCCATCACGGCGACGACTTCGAAACGACCGATATTTTTCTGGCTGAGCATGGGTGATCGAAAGTGGAGGGCTTGCCTGGAGTCGTTTTGAAATGTGAGAATGGGCGCGAAAATTATAACAAACCGAGAGGAACGAACTTGACCGTGGCCACTGCCATCCCTCCCTTATCTCTGGAAATAGCGGCCGAAACCGACGTCGGCTTGATACGCAACCTCAACGAGGACAGTATCGCCACGGACGCCAGACTGGGCCTGCTGGTGCTTGCCGACGGCATGGGCGGCTACAAGGCCGGCAATGTCGCGAGCGAGCTTGCCACCCGTTCCATCGCGGAAGTGGTGGATGAAGGACTTAAGAAAAATGCCGGCGCCGACGTGGGCGCGCTGATCCGCAAGGCCGTCCTGGCGGCCAATCGCCTGGTTTTCCTGGAGAGCCAGAAGCTTACCCAGCGCAGCGCCGGCCAGGAACAGGTCATGGGCTCGACGGTCGCGCTGCTGCAACTGCAGGGCGGCCGCGTCGTCATCGCCCATGTCGGCGACTCGCGCATCTACCGGCTGAGGAGAGGCCGCCTGGAACTGCTGACCCACGACCATTCCATCCTCCAGGAGCAGATCGATCTGGGCATGGTCAGCGCCCAGGATGCGCAAACCTCGCACAACCGCCATCTGGTGACGCGCGGCCTGGGCCTCAAGGAGGATGTGGAAATCAGCCTGAGCGAAAGCGCCGCGCAAGTCGGCGACGTTTACCTGCTTTGTTCGGACGGCCTGAACGACATGGTGGACGATGCCGACATCGAGCTGGCGCTCAATTCGCTGCAGGCCAATTTGCCGCTCGCCGCCAAACAGCTGGTGATGATCGCCAACGACAACGGCGGGGAAGACAATATTTCCGTCATACTCGCGAAAGTCATTCCCCAGCCGGCGGCATCCGGCTCGATCGGGGCTTTCTTCTCGCGACTTTTTGGCCGTTAATCCACCATGGCAAAACTGATTCTTACCGTTAACGGCGAAGTGGCGGGAACCCACTTCATCGACACGCCGCGCTTCACCATTGGCAGTATCGCGGACAGCAGCCTCCAGATCGCTCTTCCGGGCGTGAGCCGGTCCCATGCCGTCATCTTCACGGTCGGCAACGACGACATCCTGGAGGACCTGAACAGCACCAACGGCACCCTGGTGAACGGCCAGAAAATCACGCGCCACATCCTGCAGCACGACGACGTAATCGAGATCGCCGGCTGCCAGATCCGTTACCGCAGCCAGAAGGCCGCGAGCGGACCGAGCCTGGACAGGACCATGGTGATCAAGGGGCTGGCCCCGGAAGTGGCGGAAAAATCCCCCGCGCTTGCCAGCCTGGAACGGGTCGGTGCGAAGCGCGCGGGCCAGGCCAGGGAGGGCGGCCGGCTCGGACTGGTCAGGATGACGAAAGGCCCGCAGGCCGGCCAGGAAATCGAACTGCCCAGGGTGCTGCGCACCTTCGGCAAGCCCGGCGTGCAGGTGGCCGTGATCAACCGCCGCCCGCACGGCTATTTCATCACCCATGTCGAGGGAAGGAAGCCGGCCTTGCTCAACGGCAGGTCGATCGGCCTGGATCCCCGGCCGCTGGCGCCGGACGACGTGATCAGCGTGGGCGACGAGGAGCTGCAGTTCCAGCTGAGATAAGCCTGCCCCGGGCGTTGAAACGGACAGGACAGGCCGTTTCCGCAAGTACAATCCGGCCCATGGACACCCTGCAAAGCTACGACGAGCTGCCTTACGACCGCTTGCCGTTTCCGGAAAGCGAGCCGGATTTCCTGGCTGCGATCGCCAGTCTGCATGGCTTCGGGGCGGCGGATGCGCGCAATGCGCGGGTGCTGGAACTGGGCTGCGCGCAGGGCGGCAATCTTATTCCCATGGCGGCGCGCTACCCGGACAGCGAGTTCGTCGGCATCGATCTTTCGCGCGTGCAGGTGGAAGAAGGCCAGGCCTTCATCGCGCAGGCGGGGCTTGCCAACATTCGCCTGTTGCATGGCGACATCGCCGCGCTGCCGGATGACCTGGGCGAGTTCGATTTCATCATCGCCCACGGCGTGTATTCCTGGGTGCCGGATGCCGTGCGCGAGGCGCTGCTGTCTGCCTGCCGCAGCCTGCTCAAGCCGCACGGCATCGCCTGCATCAGCTTCAATGTGGCGGCGGGCTGGCGTACCTACGGCGGCATTCGCCGGCTTCTGCTGCAACATGACCGTCCCGGGCTGTGCCCGATGCAACGCGTGGAACAAGCGCGCAGCGTGCTGGCCGCCACAGCGTTCGAGGACGAGCGCCTGCAGAAAGAGGCTGACTACCTGAAAAACGCCTCCGCCTCCTATCTGTTCCACGAATACCTGTCCGATATCAACAAAGCGCATTCATTCGGTCAATTCGTTGCCGATGCGGGGCGTCACGGACTGCGCTACCTGGGTGAGGCGGGACCGCGCCGTGCGCGTGTGGCGTTGGAAAACGACTGGGGACTGTCGGCCGAAGCGCGCTACGAACGCTGGCTGGAAGCCGAAGCCGGCCTGGACGATGCGCTCGACACGCGTTTCCGCCGCGCGCTGCTGGTACGCCACGACGCCGGCTTGCCGCAGCCTCAGCAGGCCGGGCTGCTCAAGGGCATGGCTTTCAGCGCCGAACTGGCTTCGGAGGACGAACTGGATTTTGCCGAAGCCTGCGAACAGCATTTCACGACCATTGCCGGCGACCATCTGCCGGTCAGCCATCCGCTGCTCAAGGCTTTTCTGGTGGTGCTCGCCGGTGCCTGCCCGCAGGTGATGGACTACGGGCGCGCCGTCGGCCACGCCCTGGAACTGGCGCGCGAATACGGCTATCGCGGCGAGGCGCACGCGGAATTCCTGGAAGCGCTGCTGGATTTCGTGCAGATGCAGGGATTGCGCCTGCATACCTTCATTCCCCAGCGCATGTCGGCCTCGGCTGATTCTCCCCGGGCGTCCTCGCTGGCGCGCGCGCAGGCAGCAATGCCGGCCTGGCCGGTGACCAATGCTTTTCACGTGGCGCTGGACCTCGACGAATGGGGGCGCAGGCTGCTGGCCTCGATGGACGGAAGCTTATCGGCCGATGCGCTGGGGCGGAAGTTGCGGAAGGAGCCCGGCGAGGCCGGCATCCAGGCCACGCCGCAACAGGCGGCGTGGCATGTGCAGCGCTATCTGGAGTTTTTCCGGCGGCAGGGACTGATCGGCTAATTGGCGACCGCGCCGAAAACTTTCTTCAGGAGATCGCTGCCGGCCTGCAGCGGATTGGCGCGGATGGCGGCTTCCTTCTCGCCGATCAGGATGTAGAGCCGGTCGAGTGCCTCTTGCGTGACGTACTGTTCGACGTTGGCTTGTTTCTTGTCGACCAGGTTGTATTGCGCGGCCACGCCGGCATAGCGATTGTATTGCTGCGCCAGTCCGATCTTGTCGGTGGTGGTCTTGACGATGGGCAGAAAGCGCTCGTTCAGCCTGGCTTCGGTTTTCCGCCGGAAGAAGTCGGTGGCCGAGGTCTTGCCGCCGGCGAGGATGCCCTTGGCGTCTTCCAGGGTCATGTCCTTCACCGCATCGACCAGCAGGATCCTGGCTTCCGGCACGGCGGCTTCGGCGGCGCGGTTCATGGCCAGCACCAGGTCGTCGGCCTGTCTGCCCATGCCCAGCACGCGCATGGCGCTCTCGGCCTTTTTCAAGGGTTCGGGCAGGGGAATGCGCAGTTTCTTGTCGCCGAAGAAGCCGTCCTGCTTGCCAAGCTGGGCGACTGCTGCATCGGCGCCGCGCGTCAGCGCCTCTTTCAATCCGGCGTTGATCTCGGTGCTGGACAGCGCATCGATGCCCGTGGCGGTTTGTTGCTCGCCGGCGGGTTTGCCGAGCACGCCTTTCAGCAGTTCATTCCAGTCGATGGCGTGCGCGGGCAGCGCCAGGGCAAGGCCGGCGGCCAGCATGGGCCAGAGTTTCATGCCTGTCTCCCGGTGGTTGCGGATTTACAGCACTTCGGCGGCGTAGTCGGCCAGGCGCGAACGTTCGCCGCGCGCCAGCGTCACGTGCCCGCTGTGCGGCCAGCCCTTGAAGTGGTCCACCACGTAGGTTAGACCGGAACTGCCCTCGGTCAAATACGGCGTGTCGATCTGCGAGATGTTGCCCAGGCACACCACCTTGGTGCCGGGGCC
>DCVO01000066.1 GCA_002327405.1 Thiobacillus sp. UBA2186
TAGGTGGAGAAGCGGAAGCCGCGCTCGGGATCGAACTTTTCCAGCGCGTGGATCAGGCCGAGATTGCCCTCCTCCACCAGGTCGAGCAATGTCAGGCCGCGGTTGGCGTAGTGCTTGGCGATGTTCACCACCAGCCGCAGGTTGTGCTCGATCATCTTCTGACGCGCCTCGAAATCCCCGTCACGGGTGCGGCGCGCAAGCGTCACTTCCTGTTCCGGCGTCAGCAGCGCCGACTGGCCGATGTCGTTGAGATAAAGCTGGGTGACATCGATCTGAAAGTCGAAATCATCCGCAGCATAGGCAGGCTCCTGATCAGGCGCCTCATCGTTCCCTGCGGCTTGTTCGAGTTCTTCATCATGGTCCTCGGTTGGTTCTTCTTCGCGGGTCATTTGCGCTCCGGCAGGTATTTCAGCGGGTCCAGCGGCTTTCCGTATTGGCGTACTTCGAAATGCAGTTTGACGCGATCACTATCCGTATCCCCCATCTCGGCAATTTTCTGCCCTCCCTTGATCCAGTCGCCTTCTTTGGCCAACAGCGTTTGATTGTGGGCATAAGCCGTCAGGAATTCATCGGCATGTTTGACTATGAGCATTTTCCCGTAGCCGCGCAAGCCGTCGCCGCTGTACACCACCTTGCCCGGCGCAGCCGCCAGAACCGGCGCGTTCCGCTCGCCAGCGATATCGATGCCCTTGCCGCCGCCCTGTCCAAAGGTTCCGAGCAGCTTGCCGCCTGACGGCCAGATCCAGCCGTCCTGATCTCCGGCAATCACAGGTGCCGCTTTGACTACGGCCGTCATCTCAGTGCTTTTCGGCGTCGCCAATGCCGGTGCCGGCCTGATGCCGGATATGACGGCCCAGTTGGCCTCGCTGTAAGGCAGCCGTTGCGCCTTGGGCTCGGTCAGCACCGGCGGGCTCGCCTCCAGAGGCTTGGGCTTGCCCAGGCCGGTGTCTCGCATGGGCAGCGTCTCCACTCCGCGGGCACGGCCGGCCGAATCGTCCGGCGGAGTCAAACGCAGCACCTGACCGATTTTTATGACATCGGGCGATTCCAGATTGTTCCAGAACGCCAGATCGCGATGGTCCAGGCCGTTCTGGAAGGCAATGCCATAAAGCGTATCGCCCTTTTGCACGATGTACCGGCCTTCCTGCACGGGCTCGGACATGGGTGCAGCGACAACGGTCTTGACTGGAGCTTTAGCCGACGGCCGGGTCTTGTCCTTGATGGGGGCGAAGCCGGGGCCTTCACAGCCGCTCAGCACGAAAAGGGCCAAAACCAGTGCCGGCAGCCTCACGAAACCCCCGGCAATAAAGGCACGAATTTCACCGCTTCAAGTTTCTCTTCCTGGAACGCATTCCCCTTGCGGGTCACGACCAGCAGCACCTGGTTGTCGTCTCCCAGCGGCATGACCAGGCGGCCGCCTTCGGCCAGCTGCGCCTTCAGCATTTCAGGGACAGCCCCGAATGCCGCAGCAATGACGATCGCGTCATAGGGCGCGCCCTCGGCATAGCCCTGCATGCCGTCGCCGTGCTTGAGCTTGATGTTGTGCAGCCGCAGTTCGCGCTGGCGTTTGCGCGTTTGACCGACCAGGGCGGCAATGCGTTCGATACTCACCACCTCGCGCGCCACCTGCGCCAGCACCGCAGCCTGATAACCGCAACCGGTGCCGACTTCAAGTACGCGATGCAGCTCGCGCCCGTTGCGCGCCAGTTCGGTCATGCGCGCAACGATGTAGGGATTGGATATGGTCTGCCCGAACCCGATGGGCAGCGCGGTGTCTTCGTAGGCACGGCTGGCGAGCGCCTCGTCTATGAACAGATGGCGCGGCACCATGCCCATCGCCGCCAGCACCATGGCGTCCGAAATGCCCTGCTCGCGCAGCCGCACGACCATGCGGCCGCGCGTACGCGCTGAAGTCATGCCGATGCCGGCGCGCGGATTATTCATTCAACCAGGCCCTGACCCCGTCAAGCTGGGAATAACGAGTCAGATCGATCTGCAACGGCGTGATCGACACGCGCCCATTGGCGACGGCATGGAAATCCGTGCCCTCGCCGGCGTCCTGTGCAAGACCGGCGGCGCCGACCCAGTACACGGTCTGGCCGCGCGGGTTGACGGATTTCAGCACCGGCTCGGCCTTGTGGCGCTTGCCGAGGCGAGTGATTTCCAGGCCCTTCAGTTCGCCCTGCGGGACGTCGGGAACATTGATGTTGAGCAGCGTCGCGTCGCGCCAGGGATCGCGCTGGTATTTGCGCACCAGATCCACCACCACCCCGGCGGCGGTTTCGAAATGCGCGCCGTGATGGCCGGCAAGCGAAACCGCAATGGAAGGAATGCCGAGCAGGAAGCCTTCTGTCGCCGCAGCCACCGTCCCCGAATAGATGGTGTCGTCACCCATGTTGGCGCCGTGATTGATGCCCGAAATAACCATGTCGGGCAGATGGTCGAGCATGCCCGTCACTGCGAGGTGAACGCAGTCGGTCGGCGTGCCGTTGACGAAATAGTAGCCGGAAGGCGCCTGCCGCATCATGAGCGGGCGGTCGAGGGTAAGCGAATTGCTGGCGCCGCTGCGGTCGCGCTCGGGCGCGACCACCGTCACGTCGGCCAGCGGTTCCAGGGCTTTAGCCAGCGCCGCCAGCCCTGGCGCGAAATAACCATCATCGTTGCTCAGCAGTATTCGCATGGTCTTTGTTATCTTGAACGGTGCTGAAGCGGAAATAAAAAAAGCCGCAGGTCATGCGGCTGATTTTACAACGTTGCAGTAGAGTTTTCCCTGCATAGGACAAGGAAAAAATGCAGCTGATATAGGGAGAAATGGTCGGGGCGAGAAGATTCGAACTTCCGACCCCCTGCACCCCATGCAGGTGCGCTACCAGGCTGCGCTACGCCCCGACGAAGCGCGAGATTGTAACAGAGTTTCGCGCAAAAAATGAATCACTTCGAGAATTACTTCGACAATAAATCGCGAATCGCGATCAGTTCTTCGCGCAATTCGTGCATCGACATGGTCTTGCCGGCTGCACCGGCTGTGGATTTGTTCTCTTCCGATGTCTCGAGCTTGTTGCGCGCGCCGCTGATGGTGAAGCCTTCCTCGTACAGGAGCTGGCGGATGCGGCGAATCAGCAGCACCTCGTGATGCTGGTAGTAGCGGCGGTTGCCGCGCCGCTTGACCGGCTTGAGCTGGCTGAACTCCTGTTCCCAGTAGCGCAGCACGTGCGGCTTCACCGCACACAGCTCGGCGACTTCGCCTATCGTGAAATAGCGCTTGGGCGGAATCGCGGGAAGATCACTCGGGCTGGCGGTCTCCGCCATGTTCGGCATCCTCCACCATTACCTTGAGTTTCTGGCTGGCATGGAAAGTCACCACACGCCTGGCCGATATGGGCATTTCTTCCCCGGTTTTCGGATTGCGTCCGGGCCGCTGGGGTTTTTCGCGGCACTGGAAATTGCCGAAGCCGGAGAGCTTGACGGTGTCGCCGGACTGCAGGGCATTGCGGATTTCCTCGAAGAACGATTCCACCATGTCCTTGGCTTCGCGCTTGTTGAGTCCCACTTTTTCGAACAGCAGGTCGGCAAGTTCAGCTTTTGTCAGGGTCGTCATAATGTCTTATTTGGATCAGGCCCGCAGTTTCGCCCCATGCCGGCTTATCACGGCTTCGGCAATTTTTGCCACCGCCGCCTCCACTTCCGGTTCCGTGAGGGTACGTTCAGTATCTTGCATAACTATCCGGAAAGCAAGGCTTTTTTTCCCCGCCGGAATGCCCTGCCCCTGATACAAATCGAAGATTTCCAGCTGCTGCACGATGGGCTCGCTGGCCTCCCGCATGGTCGCAAGCAGGGTGCTGGCGGCGAGATCCGCATCGACCAGGAAAGCAAGATCGCGCCGCATCGACGGGAAGCGTCCGATGGCTCGATGGCGCGGCAAGGCCGCCACGGCCAATGCGTCGAGTTCCAGTTCGAACAGGATGGGGGCGGCAGGCAGGTCGAATTTCTGCGCCAATTTGTGATGCAGGGTGCCGAGCCAGCCCACCGGTTGGGCGTTCAGCATGAGTTGCGCAGTCTGCCCCGGGTGCAGAGCGGGGTGGGCGGCCTGCGCGAATTCCAGCACGGCGCCGGGCAGCTGTTCGATGTCGCTCTTGACATCGTAGAAATCCACCAACCGGGCAGCAACGCCCCATTGCTCATCGAAGGCAGGACCGTAGCAGAGGCCCGCCAGGCGCATGGGCTGTCGCAGGCCGCTCGCGTCCTGGAGGTAGGCGCGGCCCAGCTCGAACAGGCGCACACGCGTTTGCTGGCGGTTGAGATTGTGCGTCAAGGCGTTCAGCAGCCCGCCCCAGAGCGTGGTGCGCATGGCCGCCATCTGGCTGGCGATGGGATTTTGCAGGGCGAGCGGCGCCACGCCGCCGGAAAGCGCCGCTTCCCAGTCAGGATCGACGAAGCTGTAGCTAATGACCTCCTGGTAGTCGCGGTCGGCGAGGTAATCGCGAACCCTGGCCTGCTCGATCCGGGTTTCCTCTTGCGGCAGCATGAGGGCGGGAGCGCGCGGAGCGCGTGCCTCGATCTGGTCATAACCATGCAGTCGCGCCAGTTCTTCGATCAGGTCTTCCTCGATGGCCAGATCGAAGCGATAGCTGGGCGGGGTCGCCAGCAAGGCATCGCCTTCTTCCTTCACGGCCAGGCCCAGACGCTGCAAATAATCCTTGATTTTGGCGGCCGGAATGTCCATGCCCAGCACCCGCGCGACTCGCTGAATGCGCAAGCGAATCGGTTCGTGCTTGGGCAGTTTGCCTGTTTCCCCGATGACCGTGCCGGGCTGGCCGCCGCAGATTTCCAATACGAGTTTGGTGGCGCGCTCCATCGCCATCTGGGTGCCGGCATAATCGACGCCGCGCTCGAAACGGTGCGAGGAATCGGTGGAAAGCCCCAGCCTGCGGGCTCGCCCGGCTATCGCCTCGGGGCTGAAATAGGCCGCTTCCAGCAATATGTCAACGGTTTCCAGGCCCACTGCAGTCGCCGCCCCGCCCATGATGCCGGCGAGCGCCACCGGCCCGCTGCCGTCGGCGATGACCAGCATGTCGTCAGCCAGTTCCGCCGTCTGCTCGCTGAGCAACGCGATTTTTTCACCGGATTTCGCCCAGCGCACCTGAATGCCGCCCCTAAGCTTGGCCAGATCGAAGGCATGCATGGGCTGGCCCAGTTCGAGCAACACGTAGTTGGTGATGTCGACCGGTGCGGAAATGGTGCGAATGCCGCTGCGTTCCAGGCGCATCGCCATCCAGGCCGGCGTTTGCGCTTTCGCATTGATGCCCTTGATGATGCGTCCAAGGTAGCGCGGGCAGGCATCCTTTGCCTGCACATCCAACTCCAGGGTGTCGTAAATTTCCTTCATCACCGGCGCCTGCGACGGCAGGTAGGCCTTGGTGCCGGTAATGGCCGCGACTTCGCGCGCCAGGCCGACCAGGCTCAGGCAGTCGGCGCGGTTGGGCGTGAGCTTGAGGGTGACGAGCTTGTCGTCCAGCAGCAGATAGGAACGAATATCCGTACCTACGGGCGCATCGGCGGGCAGCACCAGCAGTCCGTCGACCTTGTCCTCAAGACCGATTTCGCCGGCGCCACACAACATGCCGGCGGACTCGACACCGCGCACCTTGGCCTGCCTGATTTCCATTTGCGGCAGTTTGGCGCCGACGCGCGCACAGGGCACTTTCTGGCCGACGGCGACATTGGGCGCGCCGCACACGATCTGCAAAGGCTCGGCTTCGCCGACATTGACCTTGCACACGCGCAGGCGGTCGGCATCCGGATGCGGCTCCACCGCCAGCACCTCGGCCACCACCACGCCGGCAAAGGGCGGAGCGGCCGTCTCGATGGCTTCCACCTCCAACCCGGCCATCGTCAGGCGGTGGGCGAGTTCGGCCGTGGACAGTTGCGGATTGACGAGCGTGCGGAGCCAGGATTCGGGAAATTGCATTGTTAAACCAAGCCTGAACAATGAGGACAAGAGGACAGGAGGAAGGCTTCTCTCGCTTTACTCATGTCCTCATGTCCTCTTTGTTGAAAGATTTAAATGTCTTTGTTACTTGAACTGTGCCAAAAAGCGCAGGTCATTCTCGAAGAACAATCGCAGGTCGTCCACGCCGTAGCGCAGCATGGCCAGTCGCTCGACCCCCAGCCCGAAGGCGAAGCCAAGATATTGTTCGGGATCGACGTTCACGTGTTTGAACACATTGGGATGCACCATGCCGCAGCCCAGCACTTCCAGCCAGCCGGTATGCGAGCACACGCGGCAGCCGGAGCCCTGGCAGATGACGCAGCCGATGTCCATTTCCGCCGAGGGTTCGGTGAACGGGAAAAACGACGGGCGAAAGCGCACCTTCAAGTCGTCCTGCTCGAAGAAGCGGCGCATGAAGTCGGCCAGCACGCCCTTCAAGTCGGCAAAGGAGGCCGTCTCGTCCACCCACAGGCCTTCGACCTGGTGGAACATGGGCGTGTGGGTCACGTCGGAATCGCAGCGGTACACGCGGCCCGGCGCGATGATGCGGAACGGCGGCTCGTGCTCCTGCATGTAGTGCACCTGCACCGGCGAAGTGTGGGTGCGCAGGAGCTTGCCGTTCTGCAGGTAGAAGGTGTCGTGCATGGCACGCGCCGGATGGTCTTCCGGGATGTTGAGCGCGGTGAAGTTGTAGAAATCGGTCTCGATTTCCGGGCCATGGGCGACTTCGAAACCCATGCTGAAAAACAGTTTCTCGATGCGGTCGAGCGTGCGCGTCACCGGATGCAGGCCGCCGCGGCCGCGCCCCCTGCCGGGCAGGGTGACGTCGATGGTTTCTTCCTTGAGCCTGCACTCGAGTTCGGCTTCCTGCAACGCATCGCGGCGCATTTTCAGTGCGGCTTCCACCGCCTGTTTGGCCTCGTTGATGCGTGCGCCAGCGGACTTGCGCTCGTCCGGCGACATGCCGCCGAGCGATTTCAGCAGTTCGGTCAGTGCACCCTGTTTGCCGAGGAAACGGGTCTTGACCTGCTCCAGCACGGGCAGATCCTGGCAGCCGCGAATGGCAGCCAGCGCCTCGGCAACGATTTCGTTGGGATTACGCATTCTCTCTTTTTCGGTCGGCTCCAACAAAACGGTCATGGCGACAATCATCGCCATGACCGTTTTTCCCTCACCCCGCCCTCTCCCGTGGGGAGAGGGGAATAGTGTGTCGCTGTGCGACGTTCAAGCCAAAAGAGGCCTTGCGGCCTCTTTTTTACAGCTCAAGCATTCAGGCAGCGAGGCTCGCTTTTGCCTGCTCGGCCAGTTTCGCAAACGCGTCCTTGTCGAACACGGCGATATCGGCCAGAACCTTGCGGTCCACTTCAATAGCGGCTTTTTTCAGGCCGTTCATGAATACGCTGTAGGACAGGCCGCACTCGCGGGCAGCCGCGTTGATACGGGCTATCCACAGGGCGCGGAACTGGCGCTTCTTCTGGCGGCGATCGCGGTAGGCATATTGCCCCGCCTTCATCACCGCTTCGTTGGCGACGCGGAATACGTTGCCGCGGCGGCCGCGGTAACCCTTGGCGGCTTCAAGCACCTTCTTGTGGCTGGCGCGAGCCGTTACACCTCTTTTAACGCGTGGCATGTTCTATCCTCCTTATGCGTAGGGCAGCATCTTGCGCATGGCTTTCTGGTTGCTGGCATCGGCCACGGCCATGCCACGCAACTGGCGCTTGCGCTTGGTGGTTTTCTTGGTGAGGATGTGACGCAGGAAAGCGTGGGTACGCTTGAACTTGCCACTACCCAGGGCGCGGAAACGCTTGGCGGCGCCGCTCTTGGACTTCATTTTGGGCATCTTTAGCTCCATTTATGTCATGACCACAGGCGGCATCACCCCGATGCGCTTGTACGACCCGTCGATCACTTGTTTCAGGCTTCCGCCTGATCCGTCCTGATTAAGCGGCATGAAATGTCCGCTTGAATCAGGACACTTATTGCAGCGCAGAATTAATCAACCCGGCGTCCGCAACAAGCTTACTTCTTCTTTTTGGGCGCCAGCACCATCACCATCTGGCGACCTTCCATCTTGGGAAACTGCTCGGTGACGGAAATTTCCGCCACATCCGCTTCCACCCGCTTCAACTGGGCCAGGCCCAGTTCCTGGTGCGCCATTTCGCGCCCGCGGAAGCGCAGGGTCACTTTCACCTTGTCGCCCTCGCCCAGAAACTTGGTGATGTTGCGCAGCTTGATCTGGTAGTCGCCCTCGTCGGTGCCGGGCCGGAACTTGATTTCCTTGACCTGCACCAGCTTCTGCTTGAGCTTGGCTTCATGCTGCTTTTTGCTTTCCTGATACTTGAACTTGCCGAAGTCCATGATCTTGCAGACCGGCGGCCTGGCGGTGGGAGAAATCTCCACCAGATCCAGTTCCGCCTCTTCCGCCGCCTGCAGCGCCTGCCGCACGCTCACGATTCCCAGCTGTTCTCCATCAGAACCAATCAAGCGAACCTCGGAAGCGTCGATTTCTCCGTTGATTCGCGTCTGCTTTTCAGTAGCGATGAGCCATTCTCCAAATCAAACCCGCCAGATCCACCGCCGGGCAAAAATAAACAAGGAGCGGCAAGCCACCCCGCTCCTCGTTCGCTGTTCTTAATTTAGCTGCGCGCTGCGGCCTCTTCGGCCACCCTGGCGATAAAATCTTCCAGCCTCATCACGCCCAGGTCCTGGTTGCCGCGTGCACGTACGGCGACCTTGCCGTCCGCCATTTCCTTGTCACCCACAACCAACAAATAAGGCAGCTTCTGCAAGCTATGTTCCCGGATTTTATAGGTTATTTTGTTATTACTCAAGTCCGAATTGGCCCGGATGCCGGCTTTTCTGAGGGCGTCCGTGACTTTTTGGGCATAACCGGCCTGACCGTCCGAGATATTCAGCACCACGGCCTGTACCGGGGCCAGCCAGGCCGGGAAGTTGCCGGCATGGTGCTCGATCAGGATGCCGATGAAGAGCTCCATCGAGCCGAGGATCGCGCGGTGCAGCATCACCGGGATCTTGCGGCTGTTGTCCTC
>DCVO01000068.1 GCA_002327405.1 Thiobacillus sp. UBA2186
TCGTGCTGACGCTGCAGGCCCGCGAACAGCACATCAAACGCGAGCGGGCGACCTCGAACATCTGCACCAACGAGGCCCTCTGCGCCCTCACCGCCACCGCCTACCTGGCGCTCCTGGGCAAAGAGGGCCTGGCCGACACCGCCCAGCTCTGCGCCGACAAAGCCAGCTACGCCTACCAACGCCTCACCGCCATCCCTGGCGTCAAACCCCATTTCCGCGCCAAGTGGTTCTTCAACGAGTTCGTCCTCGCGCTCCCCTGCGACGCCAGCGACGTGGTCGGCAAGCTCATCAGCCGCGGTCTGGCCGCCGGGTTCCCGCTGAGCCGCTACTACCGCGGCATGGAGAACTGCATCCTGGTAGCCGTCACCGAGAAACGCACCAAGCACGACATCGGCAGGCTCGCGGAAGCCCTGGAGGCGGTCCTATGGAGCTGATTTTCGAAAAGAGCGTACCTGGCCGGCGCGGCGTGCGCGTCGCCCGCAGCGATGTCCCCACCTCCATCAACCTGAGCCCGACCCTGCGGCGCGCCCAGCCGGCCGCATTGCCCGAACTCAGCGAACTGGACGTGGTCCGCCACTTCACCGCCCTCTCGCGCCGCAACTACGGCATCGACACGAACTTCTACCCGCTCGGCTCCTGCACCATGAAGTACAACCCGCGCGCCTGCAATTCGCTCGCCATGCTGCCGCAGTTTCTGGCGCGCCATCCGCACGCGCCGGCAGAAACCGGCCAGGGTTTCCTCGCCTGCATGTTCGAACTGCAGGAAATGCTGAAGGACGTGACCGGCATGGCCGGCGTGAGCCTCGCGCCCATGGCCGGCGCACAGGGCGAGTTCGCCGGCATCGCCATGATCCGCGCCTACCACGATGCGCGCGGCGACATGGCGCGGAGCGAAATCCTCGTGCCCAATGCCGCACACGGCACCAACCCCGCTACGGCGGTGATGTGCGGCTACACGGTCAGGGAAATCCCCACCGATCGCGAAGGCAACGTCGACCTCGATGCATTGAAGGCAGCGGTCGGACCGCAGACCGCGGGCCTCATGCTCACCAACCCTTCCACCCTGGGCGTGTTCGAAAAAACCATCCAGACCATCCAGAAGCTGGTGCACGACGCCGGCGGCCTCTTGTATTACGACGGCGCCAACCTCAACGCCATNNGGCGACATGGGCTTCGACGTCATCCACATGAATTTGCACAAGACCTTCTCCACCCCGCACGGCGGCGGCGGCCCCGGCGCAGGCCCGGTGGGCGTGGCCGAGCGCCTCTTGCCCTTCCTGCCGGTGCCTGTGGTGATCAACGACAACGGCGTCTACCGCAACGCGGTGGAGGCCGACATGCCGCAATCCATCGGCCGCATGAGCGCCAACGGCGGCAACATGGGGGTGCTGCTGCGCGCCTACATCTATGCGCGCATGCTGGGCGCGGAAGGCATGCACCGCGTGGCCGAATTCGCCACCCTGAACGCCAATTATCTGATGGCCAGGCTGCGCGACGCCGGCTTCGAGCTGGCCTACCCGACCCGGCGCGCCAGCCACGAGTTCATCGTCACCCTGAAAAAGCTCAAGGACGAGACCGGCGTATCCGCCATGGACTTCGCCAAGCGCCTGCTCGACTACGGCTTCCACGCGCCCACCACCTACTTCCCGCTGCTGGTGCCCGAGTGCCTGCTGATCGAGCCTTCTGAAACCGAGAGCAAGGAAACGCTGGATGCCTTCATCGAAGCCTGCATCAAGATCAGGGAAGAGGCTTATTCCAACGCCGACCTGGTGAAGGGCGCGCCTTACACGCAACCGGTAAGACGCCTGGACGACGTCAAGGCCGCGCGCGAACTGGACCTGTCCTACAAGCCCACGGCCTGAGCATGAAGCATCACGAACCGCCCCCCTCTCCCCAACCCTCCCCTTCAAGGGGGGAGGGGGCAAACGCCAAGCCCAAACCGATTGACGAATCCCCTTTCAAAGGCAAGACCGGCCTCGCCCGGGTCTGGAACGCGCTGTTCTATTCAATTGACGGATTCCGGGCAGCCTTCCTGCACGAAGACGCCTTTCGACAGGAGCTTCTGCTCACCCTCATTTGCATTCCCCTGGCACTGTGGCTGGAGCCGGATGCCATCGGCCGCGCATTGATGATCGCCGCCCTCTTTCTGGTGCTGATCGTGGAACTGGTCAACTCGGCCATCGAGGCCGTGGTGGACCGGGTGTCGCTCGAGAAAAACCATCTCGCCAAGCGCGCCAAGGACATCGGCAGCGCCGCTGTGTTACTGAGCCTGGTCAATGCCGCGATAATCTGGACACTGGTATTGTCTGCCCCGTAGCTTTCCACAAGGATTGCGTGCATGCCAGGAAATCCCGATTTGCCCAGGCGCGTTATCCGCTCCCTGCTCATGATCCTGTTCATGCTTGCTTCCTGGCCGGCACACGCCCATGAAAATGCCGACAGCGATCAATTCGAGGCTTCCATTCGCCTCCTCGAGGAACATATAGCGCAAAACCCGTCCGAATCGCCGGTACCCTGGCTGCTGCCGGACCCCCTGCATCGAGCCGGCAATGCGGAAAGGCACGAGGAAATCCGGCGGCAATCCAAGCAGCACTTCAACGTGGACATGCCGCCGTACAGAAAAATAAAATCCGTGCCGAGGAAGTCCGGCATCGAGTCCTACCCCCACATCATGAATAAACTGATCCGCCTGTGGCCCAGAGGCGAGGAGGCCGCCTCCTACCTGAATGCGCTGCTGCACGACAGCCGGGACGGCAGCCGCGCAGGCTTTGACCTGGCCACATTTCGCGACATCGCGCTGCTGCGTACCATTCTCGAGGCCGGCCCGAGCCACCATCAGCATCAAGACCCCGCGGCCCATTAAACCCGCCAAACGGGCCGATGCGAACGGATCGGCCGTCTCCCTCTCCCACGCAGCCTGCTTTCGTATAATTGCGGGACATCAACGACAGACTCAAGCCATGCGCACACTGATTTGCGGCTCGCTCGCCTTCGATTCCATCATGGTCTTCCATGACCATTTCAAACACCACATCCTGCCGGACAAGATCC
>DCVO01000175.1:0-358 GCA_002327405.1 Thiobacillus sp. UBA2186
AGCCCGCCGCCGGCGTACTGACCGAGGCGGTGTTCCACGCCGACGCGCGCATCGAAACCTGGGTCGAGCGCGGCAGCGAGGTGCCGCCGTTCTACGACCCGATGGTGGCGAAGATCATCGTCAAGGGGAGTGACCGCTCTGATGCGCTGGAAAAGATGCAGCAGGCGCTGGCGCAAACCCGTGTCGCCGGCATCGAGACCAACCTCGGCTACCTTGCGCAGATCGTGCGCGATGCGGTGTTCAGCGACGGCCGCCAGACCACACGCTATCTCAATGCCTTCCGCTACCGCCCGGCAACCCTCGACGTCATCGAGCCGGGCGTGCAGTCGAGCATCCAGGACTGGCCCGGCCGAACCGG
>DCVO01000175.1:408-28976 GCA_002327405.1 Thiobacillus sp. UBA2186
GATCGCGCTCGCCGGCGCCGACATGGCTGCGGAACTCGATGGAAAAGCACTCGCCAACTGGGCGGCGCACGCGGTGAAAGCCGGCAGTATTTTGAAGCTAGGCGCGATCAGGGACACCGGTTGCCGCGCCTATCTCGCCGTGCGCGGCGGCTTCGACGTGCCGGACTATCTCGGCAGCAAGTCGACCTTCACGCTGGGCCAGTTCGGCGGCCATGCCGGGCGCACATTGAGAGTCGGCGACGTGCTGCATCTTCCTCCAGCAAAATCCTTGAGCATCGACCACGCCCTGCCCAAGGCATTGGTTCCCGTTTACACGCACGCCTGGGAAATCGGCGTGCTCTACGGCCCGCACGGTGCGCCGGACTTCTTTACCGACGCCGACATCGATATGTTCTTCTCCACCGACTGGGAAGTGCATTACAACTCCAGCCGGACAGGGGTCAGGCTGATCGGCCCGCGCCCCGAGTGGGCGCGCAAGGATGGCGGCGAAGCCGGGCTGCATCCGTCCAACATTCACGACAACGCCTACGCCATCGGTGCGGTCGATTTTACCGGCGACATGCCGGTGATCCTCGGGCCGGACGGCCCCAGCCTCGGCGGCTTCGTGTGTCCCGCGACCATCGTGCAGGCCGAGCTGTGGAAAATGGGCCAGCTCAAACCCGGCGATACGGTGCGCTTCAGGCGTTTGAGCCAGGCTCAGGCCGAGCGCATGGAAGCGGAACAGGATGCGGTTATCGCCAGCTTGACCCCCCTCTCTCCTGCCCCTCTCCCGCCAGGGGAGGGGGAAGAAGGTGTTGCCGAGCCGGTTCTGCACCGCACACCAGACACCGAGAATCCCGTCGCCGTCGTCTATCGCCGCGCCGGCGACAAGTATCTCTTGGTCGAATACGGCCCGCTGGTGCTCGACCTCAACCTGCGCTTCCGCGTGCACGCGTTGATGACCTGGCTGCAGCGGAACAAGGTTGACGGTATCCTCGACCTCACGCCCGGCATCCGTTCACTGCAGGTGCACTACGACTCGCGCGTGCTGCCGCTCTCCAAGCTTATGGAACTGCTGCTGGCTGCGGAAAAGCAACTGCCCACGATCGAGGACATGCAGGTGCCGACCCGCATCGTGCACCTGCCTCTGTCCTGGGACGATGCAGCAACCAAATTGGCGATCGAGAAATACATGCAGTCGGTGCGCAAGGACGCACCCTGGTGTCCCTCCAATATCGAGTTCATCCGCCGCATCAACGGCCTCGACTCGATCGACGAAGTGAAGCGCATCGTGTTCGATGCCAGCTACCTGGTCATGGGCCTGGGCGACGTGTACCTCGGCGCGCCGGTCGCCACACCAGTCGATCCGCGCCATCGTCTCGTCACCACCAAGTACAACCCCGCGCGCACCTGGACNNGGCCCCGGCGGCTACCAGTTCGTCGGCCGCACCCTGCAGATGTGGAACCGCTGGCGCCAGACGGCGGCCTTCACCGACGGCAAGCCCTGGCTGTTGCGCTTCTTCGACCAGGTGCGCTTCTTCCCGGTGAGTGAAGAAGAACTTTTGAAAATCCGCGAGGAATTCCCGCTCGGCCGCTATCCACTGAGGATCGAGGAAACCACGTTCTGCCTCAAGGACTACAACCGCTTCCTTGCCGACAATGCCGCCTCCATCGCCACTTTCAAGACGCAGCAGCAGGCTTCGTTCGAGGACGAGCGCGAACGCTGGCGCGCGAGCGGCCAGGCCGAATACGCCAGTGATCTCACCGTGGCCGAAGCCGCGCCCGACAGCGAGCTCGATTTGCCCGAGAACGGCCGCGCCGTCGCCAGCCACGTTGCCGGCAACGTGTGGAAGGTGGAAGTGGCAGAGGGCGCAGAAGTCAAGCAGGGCGACGCCCTCGTTATCGTCGAGTCCATGAAGATGGAGTTCGCGGTGCTGGCGCCCTGCGACGGCCGTGTCCACAAGGTGTTCTGCCGCGAAGGCGGGCAGGTCAGTGCCGGGCAGGATCTCCTGGCCCTCGTTAGCGAGCAACAAAGATGAATATTTCCCTCGACATTGCCAACCTGCGCCGCCTGTACCAAGGCGGCGAGCTTACCCCGATTGCGCTGGTCGAAGAGCTGCTGGAGCGCATGGGGGGGGAGGACGCGCATAAGGTCTGGATCAGCCGTCTCGATGCCGAATCCTTGCGCGGGTACGCGAAGGCGCTCGAAGACAAGGACGCTGCGCGACTACCGCTCTATGGCATACCCTTCGCGATCAAGGACAACATCGATCTCGCCGGCCTGCCTACCACCGCGGCCTGTCCAGCGTTCGCCTATACGCCGGAGAAGCATGCCACGCTGGTGCAGCGCCTGATCGACGCCGGCGCCATCCCGATCGGCAAGACCAACCTCGACCAGTTCGCCACGGGACTGAACGGCACGCGCTCGCCTTTTGGTGCCTGCAGTAACGCCTTTGATCCAGACTATATCTCCGGCGGCTCCAGTTCCGGCTCGGCAGTGGCCGTCGCACTGGGCCTGGCCAGTTTCAGTCTCGGCACCGATACCGCCGGTTCAGGTCGTGTGCCGGCTGCGTTCAACAACCTGGTCGGACACAAACCTTCGTGTGGCGCATTGTCTACCTGTGGCGTGGTGCCGGCCTGCCGTTCGCTCGATGCGGTTTCGATCTTCGCGCTCACGGCCGAGGACGCCGAGCGCGTGCTGGCTGTCGCCGCCGGATTCGATGCAGAGGACGAATATTCGCGGCAACTGGCGCCGCACGGCTTCGATTTCGGCCGTGCGGGCAGTTTCCGTTTCGGCGTGCCGACGGTGAGGGACCTGCAGTTCTTCGGCAATGCCGAGGCGGAACGCCTGTTCGGGGAAGCCGTGGAGAGGATGAAATCACTCGGCGGCACGCCGGTCGAAGTCGATCTTGCGCCTTTTCTGGAAACCGCGCGCCTGCTCTACGGCGGCCCGTGGGTGGCCGAGCGTTACCTCGCCATCCGCGACTTCTTCGACGCACAGCCAGACAAGGTTTTCCCGCCGGTGCGCGACATCATCGGCGGCGGGCGGGAGTTCGGCGCGGCCGACACCTTTTCCCATCTCTACAAGCTGCGCGCACTGAAGCGTGTGTGCGATGCGGTGTGGGAGGATGTCGACGTGATGATCACGCCCACTGCCGGCACGATCTATCGCATCGCAGACATGCAGGCCGATCCCATCCGGCTCAATTCCAACCTCGGCTATTACACCAACTTCATGAACCTGCTCGACCTTGCCGCCACCGCCGTGCCGGCCGGGTTCCAGAGTGACGGCCTGCCGTTTGGCATCACGCTGATCGCACCGCCGCACCAGGATGCCCCGCTGCTGCATCTGGCTTCCAGGATGCAGCAGGCGCTGGGCGGCAAGCTCGGAGCCACCGGACATGCCTTGCCGCCTGCGGAAATGCTGGACCTGCTGGCCAGCGGCCAGATTCAAGTGGCCGTGGTCGGCGCCCATCTTGCAGGCCTGCCGCTCAATCATCAACTCGCCGAGCGCAACGCGCGCCTGGTACGGGCGACGCAGACCGCGCCGAATTACCGCTTCTACGCCCTGCCAGACGGAAAGCGTCCCGGCCTCATTCAGGTAGAGCAGAGCGGCGCAGCGATTGCCTGCGAAGTATGGGAAATGCCCGCTGTCAACTTCGGTTCCTTTGTCGCCGGCATTCCGGCACCGCTCGGCATCGGCAAGCTTCGACTGATCGACGGTTCGTTCGTGAATGGCTTCATCTGCGAGCCGATAGGCTTGAACGGGGCAAAGGACATTACCCAGTACGGTGGTTGGCGGGCCTGGCTGTCGGCGGCAGTCTGAACGCCCGGATCAAAGTTACAGCGCTGCACCCACATCCCAGTCCAGTATCATCCATCGTCGCTTGTTTTCTTCCTCCACGGCGAGCTGGTGGCCGTGGCGCCGGATGGCGCGCGAGTGAGTAAGCAACAGTCCCTCCCGGAAGGGCCAGGTGGAGTGCTCGATTCGCCAGGGCGCGGATCCGTAACGATAGCCGAAACTGACCTCGACATCGACCTGGTCGAGCAGTTGTGCCCGCGAAATGTTCAGCCGGGTGGGGGGCAGGGTGTGGGGCGCCGCGGTTACAGGCGGCTTATGGTTGCGGCCCTGCACATAAATGAAGCAGTCCCCGGCAACAAGCAGCCAGGCGGGCCTGGATGGAAGTTCGTTGTTCTCCATCACGAGTTCAAGGGCGGCGGTGCCTCCCCGGCTGCGCGACAGGCGCTTCCATATCTCCAGGTAGTCGGCTTCGACCCCGGTCTCGACAAGATACTCGCCGTCAAAAACCATGTTTCCGATATCGCGTGAGCTGCCTGGAGGCCGGAAATCCAGCTGATGGTGCCAAGTGCATTGATTGCCTTCCACTTGAGTGACGCCGCAGAAACCCTGCTGGGTGGCGAGCCATGCCAATTGCTTGTCGCTGCAGTCAGAGAGGCAGGTGATCCCCGAAAAATCCGGACGATGCGCGGGGATGCGCAGGTCGGCGTGCCAATGCGGCGTTTGCAGCCAATAGACGAGGGAGTCGGCATCCCGCATCTGCGGGGTTTCCAGAAGGCTGCGCCGCCAAACGCCAAGATAATTGGCCGGCACACCGCGAGGGGTTTCATCCTGCTGCCGGGCTTTCAGGAGTTTTTTGAGTTTTGCGAAGGAATGTTCGCTGTTCATTCGTGGAATTCCGGAAAACGCCTGAGTTTGCGCCAGAAGGCGAGGTCATGGTTCGGCCACAGTTCCGCCCCTTCCGCGCGCGCCAGTTTCTTCAATTTGCGGATGCTCGCAAGCGCCTCGTCTTCGCGGTCCTGCCAGCACAGGCCAGGGGCGATTTCCTGCTCAAGGTTCTCCGCTAGGTCGGCGGCATCGCCGCACAGGACGAGGGGCGGACCCTTGGGCAGTTCGACGAACAGTGACATGTGCCCGGCGGTGTGTCCGGGCGTGGAAACGGCGCGCACGCCTGGCACCAGCTCGTATTCGCCCCGCTGCACTTTCCAGTTGTGGCCGCCCGCGAGCTCATCCGCGAACACGGCGATATCCAGACCCGAGTTCGCGGCATCGAGCTCATCCTGCTGCACGTGCACCTCGGCCCCGCATACCTCGCACAGCCCGCCGGCATGGTCGAAGTGCAGATGGCCGACGAACACCACATCGATATCCGCGGCGGTCAGCCCCAGGCGCGCCAGATGATGAGGGATGCGATCCTCCTCGCGCATTTCCGGCGGGCCGAAGGGAAAGGAGTCCGGATCGTAGTGGCGCTCGCGCTTCTCCGGGTCGGCGATCTTGGCGTAGTCGCAGCCGACATCGTAGAGGATGCGGCCGCTCCTGGTCTCGATCAGGTAGGCGAGGATGGGTGCCTCGATAATTTCGCCGTGTCCGCGATTGCGCGTCGACAGCGACTTGTCGTATTTATGCAGGCCAGTCAGCAGCGGCCACAGACGCAGAACCTGGGTCATGACATTTTCTCCGGGTGTTCGAGGCCCTTGATAAGGCTCGTGCAGTCGGTGACACGCCCGAACACGCCGCCTTCAACTTCCACCATCTGCAGCGCGGCGGCGTGCAGATGCGGGTAGGCGGAGCCGCAAGCGTCGCCGACAAGCGTGCATAGGTATCCGCGATCGATCGCGTCACGCAGGGTCGATTGCACGCAAACCTCGGTGGTGACGCCGGTCAGCACGAGATGCTCGATTCCACGGTTTTTCAGGATCTGTGACAGGTCTGTCTGGTGGAAGGCGTTATAGCCGGGCTTGTCGATTACCGGCTCGCCCGGCAAGGGGGTAAGCTCATCGATGAAATCGTGGCCAAACTCTCCGCGCACCAGGAGGCGGCCCAGCGGGCCAGCACTGCCAATCTCTGCGCCCGCTTTGCGGCTGCGCGCGAGCTTGGATGGCGGGCAATCGGCAAGATCCGGGCGATGCCCTTCGCGCGTGTGAACCACCAGCATGCCGAGCCCGCGTGCAACGTCAAGCAGCCTTTGCATGGCGCGGACGGGCTGGCGTAGGGCGGCGATGTCCATTCCGGCCGCCGCGGCATAGCCGCCAGGGGCGAGAAAATCGCGTTGCATGTCGATCGCCAGCAAGGCAGTTCTAGCCGGGTTCATGCCACTTCCTTCAAAGGTTCGGTGCGCGCTTCGATGGCCGCCGCAACGAGAATGAGCGCGCCACCTATCGCTTCCTGGGCCGATAAGGTTTCACCGCCGATGGCGACAGCAGAGAACACGCCAACCACCAGTTCGGTTAGCAGCAGAATGGCGGCTTTGCCTGCATCCAGTCTTGCGACGCCATAGAAGGTGGCGAGCGTGCCGGGCAGCACCCAAGCCAGCGCGAGCGCGACCAGGGCCATGCCATGTGATGCTTCCATCGCGGGCGCTGCCTGGCCGTTCCAGCCCAAGAAGCCGAGCGAGATCAGCGCACAGCCGAAAAATACGGCGACCGCGCGTGCGACCTCAGGCAGTCCCTGGCTGGCACGGATGGCGACATTGTTGAGCGCAAAGGCAAGTCCCGACGACAGCGCCAGCAGGTCAATGAGGGAAAGCGGCGCACTGAAGAGTTCCGGCCCGCCCAGGGTGAATGCGAGGCCGATCATCGCAAGTCCCAACGCGGCAAGGCGCAGAGGGGTCAAGGCTTCGCCGAGGAATAGGCGAGCGGCGAGGATGGTCCACACCGGCGCCAGATAGAACAGCAGCATTACCCTTACCACGCTGCCGTATGCGAGGGAACTGGCGAAGGAGGCGTTGGCCCAGCCGCCCAGCATGGCGATCAGCGCGAGCAATGCCGCCCGGTTGCGCCAGGCGCTACGGCTGCGCCACGCCCATGGCAGCAGCAGCAGCCCCGGCAGGCCGAAGATGATCGCCTGTATGAAACCGGCAGGGATCCCGGCAGCATCGAACTGCTTCAAGGGCCACCAGAATAGCCCCCACAGCACAGCGCCCCCCAATAGGGCGAAGACGGGCAGTCCCTGGCGTTGCGCCGAGGCAAGTGACGGCGCTGTCATGTCGCCGTCAGGAAAGATACCGAAACAGCACCTACGAAACCTTCCGCTTGCCCGCCTTGTGGATTGACCACGCCGTAATCGTCGGCCAGTACGCGTTTGACACGATGGCGATGGAAGGGGCGCAGCAGCTTTGCCATGGGCAGGATCTGCATGCGGTCATCGCCGTACAAGTCGCGGTGCAGCGAGGGCAGCCGGTACCACGGCGCCGTGGGGCGTTCGTGATGGGCGTTGTGGTAGGAAAAGTTCAGCAGCAGCAGGTTGAGCCACGGCCAGTTCAGCGAAACCAGGTTGGAATAGGTGTGCGCCTGTTCGTAGGCCTTGTCGCGCAGCTTGTCATTGGGTACCGGCTCGCTGTCGGGAATTGCATAGGCATCGTAGGTGTGCTGGAAGGCATCGGCGAAGCGCAGCACCGTCACCATGATCAGGTAGGCGACACCGTAGAGCAGCAGCGCACGCGGCGCGACATGGCCGAGCGCGGCAAAGGCGCTGCCGCGCAGGGCGAGGATGGCGAACACGCGGCCCCGCTCGGCGCGCATCGTTGGGTCGATGAAAGGGCGCGCGATGACATGGGCGTGCATCAGCAGCTCGACAGCCGGCACATAGGTCCATTCCAGCGCCAGTGCCGCGCGCCGCAACCAGGCGGGCGAGGACTGCAGCAGCGCCTTGGTGTCGAGGCTGATGACGTCAGCGCGATCGAGGTGATGGCGCATGTGCTTGCGCCGCAGGTGCTCAAAGCGCGCGTAGCAGCTGCCGGTGAGCCAGGTCATCAGCACGCCGCCGCGGGTGTTGGCCGCAGGGCTGGCGAAGATGGTGTGGTGGGCGAATTCGTGGAACAGGTAGGCGGCGATGATCAGCGCATGGGCGAACCACAAGGCGGCTGCCAGCGCCACCGGCCAGGTTGCGCTGGCCATCAGCCACAATCCGCAAATATAGCCAGTCAGTGCATAGGCGAGTGCCAGGGTATTGGGCAGGGCGCCATCTGCTTGGCGGAATAATCTATTGGGCTTGGCTTGTGACATATGCAATAAAAAAGCCGCTCCCCGAAGAGAGCGGCCCGCGGTCGTTTATTTCAGCAGGGCTTTGACATAGCGGTCGTCGAGGGTGGCGGGGATGGAGGCCGCCTTCTTGATCTGGCCGTTCTTGATCAGGATCTCGTTGATGACTTCGCCGCTTACGAAGAAGGACGTGGTGTCCTTGCCCTTGGCGTAGGTCTTGGGCATTTCCGCCAGCGGGATGTTGTACACGCCCTTCAGCTGTTCCAGCACTTCCTTGTCGGACACGCCGATCGCCTTGCCGATCAGTTTGGCCGCCTCGGCAGGCTTGGCCTTCATGTAGGCGAGGCCGTCGAGATAGCCGCGCATCATGGCCGTGATCTGCTTGTCGTCCTTGCCGATGCGCTTGACGTCGAAGGCGAGCACGTCGGTGATGATGCCGGGGGCCTCGCGTGAAGAGTAGATCACATGGAACTTGCCTTTGCCGGCGTCGATGATCTGGGACACGTTGGGCTCGTAGGTGACGCCGGCCGGCACCGCGGCGGAGGCCATGGCCGCAGGCACGGCCTCGGGGGTCATGTTCACCGGCTGGATGTCCTTGTCGCTCATGCCGTTGATCTTCAGCGCGTAGGCGAGCAGGAAGTCGGAAGGCGACAGCGGCGCGTAGGCAACCTTCTTGCCTTTCAGCTGGCTGATCTTGGTGATGGACTTGTCGGCCAGCACGGCATCGCCGCCGTAGGAATAGTCGACCGGCATCACTACCTTGAAATTCTGGCCCTGGCCGGCGGCGCCGACCACTTGGTCGTAGGTCATCAGCGCGCCGTCGACGGCGCCGCCCGCCAGCGCGGAGGGCAGCATGGCGGGGTCGGTGAAGGTCTGCAGCTTCACCTTGAGGTCGTATTTCTTGTACAGGTCGAGGGCGTCGGCGACGTAGAACGGCGAATAGCCGATCCAGGTGGTGAGGCCGAGTTTCACCGTGGAGGGGGCGGCGTGCGCTGCGCCGGCAATGAGGACGCCGGCGGCGGCGGCGATCAGCTTTTTCAGCAAGGCATTCAGTTGCATGGTGTACTCCGTGGAGATGTCAGGTTTATAAGGGCCCGGGAGAGCGGCAAACGCGTCTCCCGGGCTTTTATCCCTCCGTGGAGCCCCGCCCGTGGGCGGAACCGGCGGCTCTCGGACCAGCATCCCCTGCGGGGACCGGAACCCTAGCCCTCCTTCGCGGTACTTGCGGGCCATGAGGCGCCGCTATTCCCGTTGTTGTCTTTCTAGCAATGGCTGTGCCAGTCAATGCATTTCGACCTGATTGCCTGCGCCGGAACGCTTCCTGGCAGTTTTCCCGGGCGTTGCGCCGGTCAGCCTCCTTCGGGCGTGAGTGATTTTGGTGCGCGCCGTGCGCAGGCAGCACCAAACTGGCACCGCGAAAGCGGCAAGGAATGAATGGCTGCCAGGCCGGCGCGTGCGGGGGTCAGTCGATCAACATCAGGCGCCGCGCGCCGAGCCGGGTCGGCTGCCAGGCGAGACGGTCGTAGAAGGACAGTGCCGGCGCGTTGTCGAGGTCGGCGAGCAGTTGCGCGCGCACCGCGCCTCGGCTGCGCGCCCAAGTGACTACGGCATCAAGCAGGGCGCGGCCGAGGCCCCGGCCGCGCCAGTCTTCCCTTACCACCACGTCCTCGACCCAGGCCGAGGGCGCGCCTTCGGCGGTGGAAATCACCAACTGCGCCGTGGCCATGCCGACGGCGCGCGCATTCTCGTCGCGCGCGATGGCGATGTGGCCCATGGGCGAGGCGAGCAGGGCGGAAAGACCGCGGCGCTGCTTGTCAGGGTCGGGGGTGAAGTCCTGCTCGATGGAAAACAGCACGCCGAGCAGTTCGATCAGCTCGGGAATATCGGCTTCGCTCGCCGGCGTGATGGTGGCCTGGTTCATGTCTCGACCGGGGTGGGATAGACGATGGTGGCGAGGAAACGGATCGGCAGTTCGATCAGTTTTTCCGGCCCGTGCGGCACTTCGCCGCGGAAGGTCAGCGCGTCGCCCGGGGTGAGCAGGTAGGTGTGCTGGCCGTGGCGGTATTCCATGCTGCCTTCCAGCATGTAGAGGAACTCGGTGCCGGGGTGCTCGAACACCGGGAAGGTGGCATCCTTCGAGTCGATGGTGATGAGGAAGGGCTCGAACAGCTTGGTCGGCCCCTGCTCGTGCGCCAGCAAATGATAGGTGTGGCCGCGCCTGGTGCCGCGGCGCACGACTTCCATGCCTTCGCCCTTTTTCACCAGTTGTGCGCTGCCTTCGGGCACGTCGTAGTTGCGGAACAGGGCGGAAAGCGAAACCCCGAGCGCCTGCGCCAGGCGGTGCAGGGAGTCGAGGCTGGTCGCCGTCTGCGCGTTCTCGATCTTGGACAGCATGCCGCGGCTGATGCCGGCGCGGTCGGCGACCTCGGCGATGGTGAGGCCGTGACGCTGGCGCAGCTCGCGGATGGCGTTGCCGAGGTAGCGCTCCAGCGCGCCGGCGGCTTCCGTCGTTTCCTGGTCCGGGTGCTCGGGAGGAGTGTCCATGGGCGGATTATGGCACGGGAAAAAAAGATTCCGAACAAGAATAATAGTTGACCAATGTGAAATCAATGATGCATTATGTGAACAAATGTTTCACACAGAGAATAATCAATGTCCGCCGCCCGCCGCTACACCCTGACGCTCTCCTGCCCCGACCGGGTCGGCATCGTCGCCGCCGTGAGCGGCCTGGTCGCCCAACACCAGGGCTGGATCGTCGAAGCCAGCCATCATGCCGACGCCCTGGGCCGGCGCTTTTTCATGCGCCAGGAAATCCTCGCCGACTCGCTGCCCTTCGACCTCGCAACGCTGAAGCAGAAGTTCGCCCCCATCGCAGATGAATTCGGCATGGACTGGCGCATCAGCGACTCGGCGGAAAAAAAGCGCGTGGTGGTGCTGGTGTCGAAAAAGGAGCATTGCCTGTATGACCTCCTGGCGCGCTGGCAGTCGAAGGAACTCGACATCGACATCCCGTGCGTGATTTCCAACCACGAGACCTTCCGCGGCTTCGTCGAGTGGCACGGCATTCCCTTCCACCACGTGCCGGTGACGCCCGAAACCAAGGTCGAGGCCTATGCCGAGGTGCAGCGCCTGTTCGAAGACGCGCGCGGCGATACCATGGTGCTCGCGCGCTACATGCAGATCCTGTCGCCGGAACTGTGCCGCGCCTATCCGGGGCGCATCCTCAACATCCACCACAGCTTCCTGCCCAGCTTCGTCGGCGCGCGCCCCTACCACCAGGCCTTCGAGCGCGGCGTCAAGCTGATCGGCGCCACCTGCCACTACGTCACCGAGGACCTCGACCAGGGTCCCATCATCGAGCAGGACGTGATCCGCATCGACCACTCGGATTCGCCCGAGGACATGGTGCGCTACGGCAAGGACATCGAGAAGACCGTGCTGGCACGCGGCTTGCGTTATCACCTGGAAGATCGAGTGCTGACTCACGGCAACAAGACCGTGGTGTTCCGCTAGGAGAATCGCATGCCCTGGAGACTGCTCCGCTTCGCACTGTCGAAAAAACATCCGGAACCGAGGATGTTCACGCGCCACGACCGCCTTAAGCCCGCCTACGACGTCGTCATCATAGGCGGCGGCGGCCACGGCCTCGCCGCGGCCTACTATCTCGCGCGCGAGCACGGCATCACCAACGTGTGCGTGCTGGAGAAGGGTTACATCGGCGGCGGCAACACCGGGCGCAACACCACCATCATCCGTTCCAACTATCTCACGCCCGAGGGCGTGCAGTTCTACGATGAATCGGTGCGGCTGTGGCAGGACCTGGCGCAGGACTTCGATCTCAATCTCTTCTATTCCAACCGCGGGCACTACACCCTGGCGCACACCGACGCCGCACTTCGCACCAGCCGCTGGCGTGCCGAGGTGAACAAGCATTTCGGCATCGACTCGGAAGTGGTCGGGCCCGAGGTGGTGAAGAAGGCCGCGCCCATGATCGATCTTTCCTGCGGCGGCCACGCGCCCATCCTCGGCGCGCTCTACCACGCGCCGGGCGCCGTGGCGCGCCACGACGCCGTGGCCTGGGGCTACGGCCGCGGCGCGGACATGCGCGGCGTGGAAATCCACCAGCGCACCGAGGTGCTCGGCATCGGCGTCGTGGGCGGCAAGGTCGCGGGCGTGCGCACCAATCGCGGCAACATCGCGACGAACAAGGTGCTGTGCGCGGTCGCCGGCGCGACCCCGCGCATCCTCGACATGGTCGGCATCCGTTCGCCGATCTACATTCATCCGCTGCAGGCCATGGTCAGCGAGCCGGTCAAGCCCTGGCTCGATCCCATCCTGGTGTCGGGCAGCCTGCACGTCTACATCAGCCAGTCGGCGCGCGGAGAGCTGGTGATGGGCGCCTCGCTCGACCCCTACGAAGTGCAGAGCACGCGCTCGACCTTCGACTTCCCCGAGAGCCTGTCCGCGCACATGCTCGACATGTTCCCCTTCCTGTCGAACGTCAAGGTCATGCGGCAGTGGGCCGGCATGGCCGACATGACCCCGGACTTCGCGCCCATCATGGGCAGGACGCCGGTCGAGGGCTTCTACCTCGACGGCGGCTGGGGCACCTGGGGCTTCAAGGCCACGCCCGTGTGCGGCAAGACCATGGCCTACACCGTGGCCAACGACCGCGAACACACGCTCATCACCGGTTTCGGCCTCGACCGTTTCCGCAACTTCGCCTTGACCGGCGAGAAGGGAGCGGCTTCGGTCGGCCACTGACATGAAGATCATGACCTGTCCCGTCAACGGCCCGCGCGCCATTTCCGAGTTCGCCTACGGCGGCGAGATCCGGTCCATGCCCGATCCTGCCACCTGCAGCGACGACGAATGGGCCGACTACGTGTTCAACCGCAACGGTTCGCCCGGCGTGAAGCGCGAGTGGTGGTGCCACCTGCCCTCCAACACCTGGTTCGTCGCCGAGCGCGATACCGCGCGCGACGTGGTGCTGCGCACCTACCTGTACGAAGGCGAGGGTTAAGATGCGACTGCCTGCGCAACCCGGAGAGTGGATAGACCGCACCACGCCTTTGGGCTTCCGCTTCGAGGGCCGCGACTACACGGGTTTTGCCGGCGACACCGTCGCCAGCGCTCTGGCGGCTGCCGGCGTGTCCATGCTCGGCCGCTCCTTCAAGTACCACCGCCCGCGCGGTCTGCTGTCCGCCGCCAATCACGACGTCAACGCCATGATGCAGTGGGGCGGCATGCCCAACCTGCGCGCCGATGCGACCCCGCTCGCCGCCGGCATGGACCTCGAGGCGGTCAACACCTTCGGCACGCTCGAACGCGATGCCGGCAGTATGCTCGGCCATCTGTCGCGCTTCCTGCCCGTGGGTTTTTATTACAAGGCCTTCCACGGCAAGCGCCTCTTCCCGCTGTGGGAAAAGATGTTCCGTGCCATGACCGGGCTGGGCAAGGTCGACTTTTCCGCTCCGCGCCAGCGCACGCCCAAGCGCTACGGCTTTTGCGACGTGCTGGTGGTCGGCGGGGGAACATCGGGTCTTGCCGCCGCGTTGTCAGCCGCAGAGCAGGGCGCACAGGTGGCGCTGGTGGACGAGAACGCGCGCCTGGGCGGCAGCACCCAAGGCGCGTCAGAACTGGTCGGAAAAGTGCTGGCGCACCCGCGCATCCGCGTTTTCACCGACACCTATGCCGCCGGCTACTACGCCGACCATTGGGTGCCGCTGGTCGAGCGCGAGCGCATTACCAAAATGCGCGCGCGCGCCGTGGTGGTCGCCGCCGGCGCCTTCGAGCAGCCGGCGGTGTTCCGCAACAACGACCTGCCGGGGGTGATGCTCGCCTCGGGTGCTGCGCGCCTGATCCGGCGTCACGCGGTGCAGCCGGCCGGGCGCATCGTGCTGCTCGCCGCCAATGCCGATGCCTACCAGGCCCTGGCGGATTTCATTCGCGCCGGCATCGAGGTGGCGGCCGTGGTCGACCTGCGCGGCACGCTGCCGTCCGAGCAGCGCGCGCTGCCGGCTGCGCACGACATTCCGCTGTTTGCCGGCCATTGCATACTCGAAGCCCTGCCGTCCTCCGACGGCAGGCGCGTGGCCGGCGTGAAGATCGCGCCTCTGGGCCAAACCCAAGCCATTGCCGAACTCGCCTGCGACGGCGTGTTCATGAGCGTGGGTTGGGCCCCGGCCGCTGCACTCCTTTATCAGGCCGGGACGAAAATGCGCTACGACGCCGGCATAGAGCAGTTCGTGCCGGAAAAACTCCCTGACGGCGTCTTCGCCTGCGGCCGCGTCAACGGCGTGCACACCTTCGCCTCGCGTCTTCTCGACGGCGAGCGCGCCGGCAGCGCGGCGGCGGCGCACTGCGGCTTGGGCGGCGCGAAGCCGATCGCGGTGCCGACGGAGACCGACTCGCCCACCCATCCCTGGCCCATCGTGCCGCATCCTGAGGGCAAGAACTTCATCGACTTCGACGAGGACCTGCAGCTTTCCGACCTCGAGAACGCCATCCAGGAAGGCTTCGACAACATCGAACTCATGAAGCGCTACTCCACCGTGGGCATGGGGCCGAGCCAGGGCAAGCATTCCAACATGAACGCACTGCGCGTGTTGGCGCGCGCCACCGGCGCCACGCCGGGCGAGGTCGGCACCACCACCGCGCGGCCGTTTTTCCACCCGGTGCCGATGTCGCATCTCGCCGGCCGCGGTTTCACGCCCGAACGGCGCACGCCCATGCACGCGCTGCACGAAGCGGCGGGCGCGGTGTGGATGCCGGCCGGCGCCTGGCAGCGGCCTGAGTACTACGCCATTCATGGACTGACGCGCGAAGCCTGCATCGAAGGCGAAGCGCTGGCGGTGCGCCAAGGGGTGGGACTCATCGACGTCGGCACTTTGGGCAAGCTGGAAATCCGCGGCCCGCAGGCGGCCGAGTTCCTCGAGCGCGTGTACGTCTCCAAATACGCCGGGCTCAAGACCGGCATGACGCGCTATGCCGTGATGTGCGACGAGGCCGGCGTGGTGATCGACGACGGCGTCATTGCGCGTCTCGCCGACGATCACTTCTACTTCACCACCACCACCTCGGGCGCGGCGGCGGTCTACCGGGAACTCAGCCGCTGGAACACGCTGTGGAAAATGGACTGCGGCATCGTCAACCTCACCGGGGCGATGGCGGCGATGAACCTCGCCGGGCCGAAGGCCAAGCAGGTGTTGACCGGGCTCACCGATGTCGATCTTTCGCTGCCCTTCCTCGCGGTGCGCGAGGGCAATGTGTGCGGGGTGCCTGCGCGCCTCATGCGCGCGGGTTTCGTCGGCGAGTGGGGCGTCGAGATCCACGTGCCCGCCGAGCACGGTGCCAGGGTGTGGCAGGCGCTGATGCAAGCAGGCCAGGCGCACGGCATCCGCCCCTTCGGCGTCGAGGCGCAGCGCCTGCTGCGGCTGGAGAAAGGCCACATCATCATCGGCCAGGACACCGACGGCCTCACCACGCCGGGCGAGGCCGGGCTCGACTGGGCGGTGAAGATGGACAAGCCCTTCTTCGTCGGCCAGCGCAGCCTCGCCATCATCGCCAGCAAGCCGCGCCCCCGGCAGCTCGTCGGCTTCATGCTGCCGGCCGATCATGCGGGGCCGGCGCCGCAGGAATGTCACCTCGTGATCGACAACGGCGACATCGCCGGGCGCGTCACCAGCATCGCCTGGTCGCCGGCGCTCCAGCGCCACATCGGCATGGCCTACGTGAAGCCGGGAATGGACGCGGCGGGCAGCACGTTCGCCATCCGCCTCTCGGATAAAACATTGGTCAGCGCCGAAGTGGCGAAGACGCCGTTCTACGACCCGGACAACCTGCGCCAGAAGGAGGAGGCATGAGCGCGATAAATATTGCCGACGTCTCGCGCACGCCGCGCGCGGGGGTGAAGGGGGCGGGGGCCGCCGCCTGGCTCGCCGCGCTCGGCCTGCCGGTGCCGGATGCACCCAACACCTGGCTCTCGATCGAAGGCGGGCTGATCGCGCGCCTGGGGCTTGCCGAATTCCTCGTCGAAGGCCCCGCGTCCGCGAAGCTGGCCGCGCCGCCCGCACACGGCGTCTACCCGGTGCTGCGCCAGGACACCGCGCTGGTCGCGGCAGGCGAACGCCTCGACGAGCTGCTGGCGGAAATCTGCAGCGTCGATTTCCAGGCGCTCGGCCCGGCCGCGCAGCCGGTGGTGCTGACCACCATGGCCGGTGTCACCGTTGTCGCCATTCCCGCGGAAGAAAGCGGCATGCCAGCTCTGCGCCTGTGGTGCGACAGCACCTGGGGCGCCTGGTTTTGCCAAACGCTGGCCGAGGTCGCCGGCGAACTTATCCAACCCATCCCAACAAATCATCAGGGGGCCACATCATGAATCTCGCAGAAGCCAGGAAGTTTCTCGCCAGGCACCAGGTCAGGTCGGTGCTGGCGCAGTTCGTCGACATCCACGGCACCGCCAAGGCCAAGGCCGTGCCGGCCGCGCACTTCGAGGACATCCTCACCAGCGGCGCGGGCTTTGCCGGCTTCGCGGTGTGGGGGCTGGGCATCGAGCCGCACGGCCCCGACTACATGGCGGTGGGCGACCTTTCCACGCTGTCGCTGGTGCCTTGGCAGCCGGGCTATGCGCGCATCGTGTGCGACGGCCATGTGCACGGCAAGCCCTGGGATTTTGATGCGCGCGTGACGCTGAAAAAACAGATCGCGCACCTGGAAAAAATGGGCATGCGCTTCATGACCGGGTTGGAGCCCGAGTTCTCGCTCTTGAAGCGCGGCGTCACAGGCAGGATCGAGCCGTGCGAGGACAGCGACACGCTGGCCAAGCCCTGCTACGACTACAAGGGGCTGTCGCGCTCGCGCGCCTTCCTCGACAGGCTGGTGGAGAGCCTCACCGCGGTCGGCATCGACGTCTACCAGGTCGATCACGAGGACGCCAATGGCCAGTTCGAGATCAACTACACCTACGCCGATTGCCTCACGTCCTGCGACCACTACGTGTTCTTCAAGATGGCGGCCGCCGAGATCGCCAGCGAAATGGGCCTCATCTGCTCCTTCATGCCCAAGCCCTTCGCCAACCGCCCCGGCAACGGCATGCACATGCACATGAGCCTTTCCGACGGCAGGAAAAACCTGTTCTACGACAAGAAGGACAAGCGTGGCCTCGATCTCTCGCCCATGGCCTACCATTTCCTCGGCGGCCTCTTGAAGCACGGCCCGGCGCTGGCGGCCATTTGCGCGCCCACGGTCAATTCCTACAAGCGGCTGGTGGTGGGGCGCTCGCTCACCGGCGCGACCTGGGCGCCGGCCTATATCAGCTACGGCGACAACAACCGCTCGTCCATGGTGCGCGTGCCAGGCGGGCGCCTGGAACTGCGCCTGCCCGACGGTGCGTGCAATCCCTATCTCGCCACGGCGTCCGTGATCGCCGCCGGCATGGACGGCATCGAGCACAAGCTCGACCCGGGCGAGCCGCACAACGTGAACCTCTACGAGCTTTCGGAAGCCGAGCTGAGGAAGCAGAAGATCGGCATCCTGCCGCAGAACCTGCACGAGGCGCTCTTGGCGCTGGAAAAGGACAAGGTCATCCGCGACGCGCTGGGTCCGGTGGCCGACGAGTTCCTCAAGCTCAAGCACATGGAATGGGTCGAGTACATGCGCCATGTCTCCGAGTGGGAAGTCGACAGCTATCTGGAATTTTTCTGAAAGGACTTTGCCATGTGTGGAATCGTCGGACTGCTGGTGAAAAAGCCGGCACTGAGACCGAAGCTCGGCGAACTGATGGTGCCGATGCTGATCGGCATGACCGAGCGCGGCCCCGATTCGGCCGGGCTTGCCGTGTTCACCGGGCCCTTGGCCGAGAACGAACGCAAGATCAGCCTGTACTCGGGCCTCACCGAGGAGGGTGCGGACTTCAACTGGCCCGGCCTCGGTCATGAACTGAAGGAACATCTGGGCATCGAGACGAAAATCGCCGCGCAGGGCAATCACGCCATCCTCACCGTGAGTATTGCGCCGGAGCCGGTCAAGCGCTGGATCAGGGAGCATTACCCCAGGCTGCACATCCTCTCCACCGGCCGTGCCATCGATCTTTACAAGGACATCGGCACCCCGGCCGAGGTGGCCGCGCGCTACGGCTTTTCCAATCTTTCCGGCAGCCATCTCGTCGGCCACACGCGCATGGCCACCGAATCGGCGGTGACGCCCGATCGCGCCCATCCGTTCACTGCCGGCGAGGATTTCTGCCTGGTGCACAACGGCTCGCTGTCCAACCCTTACGGCGTGCGTCGCATGCTGGAGCCGCACGGCATCCGCTTCGAGACCGACAACGACACCGAAGCCGCCTGCCGCTTCCTGGAATGGCGGCTGCGCGAGGGCGACGATCTGGAAACCGCGCTGCAGAAAGGATTCGAGGAACTCGACGGCTTCTACACCTTCCTCATGGGCACGCCGGACAAGCTGGCGCTGATCCGCGACCCTTTCGCCTGCAAGCCGGCGGTGGTGGCGGAGACCGACGACTACGTCGCCATCGCTTCCGAGTTCCGGTCGCTGGCGCATCTGCCCGACATCAGACATGCCACTGTGTTCGAACCCGCCCCCGAGGAGATGTACGTATGGAAAGCGTGAGTTTCGATCTGGCCACGACGCCCGTGCGCGAACTGAACCGGTTCCTGCACCGCGAAGCCGGGAACGGGAGAGTGGGCAAGGTCGCCGTGCTCAACCCCGACGGCGCGCACAACATCGCGGCCGGCCTCGACTGCCCGGTCGAAGTCGAGATCCACGGTCACGCCGGCTACTACGCCGCCGGCATGAACAAGACCGCCACGGTCACCATCTTCGGCAGCGCCGGCACCGGGGTGGCCGAGAACATGATGTCGGGGCGCGTGCACGTCAAGGGTTTCGCTTCCAACGGCGCCGGCGCTTCCATGCACGGCGGACTGCTGGTGATCGACGGCGACGCCGGCCTGCGCTGCGGCATCTCCCTGAAAGGCGGCGACATCGTGGTGGGCGGTTCGGTCGGCAGCTTCTCCGCCTTCATGGCCCAGGCCGGGCGCATGGTGATCTGCGGCGACGCCGGCGATGCCCTGGGCGATTCGCTGTACGAGGCCGTGCTGTACGTCAAGGGCAGCATCAAGTCGCTTGGCGCCGATGCGCGGATCGAGCCCATGAGCGAGGCCGATCATGCGACCGTCGAGGCACTGCTCGACGCCGCCGGCATGAGCCACGATGCCGGCATTCAACACGACCCCAGGGACTTCAAGCGCGTGGCCTCGGCCCGCAGCCTTTATCACTGGAACGCCGACGCGAATCAGGAGTATTGACATGACGAGCCACGACAAAACCCTCTCCCGCGAGGAATCCTTCGGCTACGACCGCAAGACCATCGATTACATCCGCAACGCCGCGGCCCACGGCCTCTATGAAATCCGCGGCATGGGGGCCAAGCGCAAGCTGCCCAACTTCGACGATCTCGTCTTCCTCGGCGCCTCGCTGTCGCGCTACCCGCTCGAAGGCTACCGCGAGAAATGCTCGACCAAAACCGTGCTCGGCACCCGCTTCGCCAAAAAGCCGATCGAACTGGAAATTCCGATCACCGTCGCCGGCATGAGCTTCGGCTCGCTCTCGGCCAACGTCAAGGAAGCGCTGGGGCGTGCTGCGAGCGAGGTCGGCACCTCGACCACCACCGGCGACGGCGGCATGACGCAGGAGGAAAGACTGTCCTCGAAGACCCTGGTCTACCAGTGCCTGCCCTCGCGCTACGGCTTCAATCCCGACGACGTGCGCCGCGCCGATGCCATCGAAGTGGTGATCGGCCAGGGCGCCAAGCCGGGCGGCGGCGGCATGCTGCTCGGGCAGAAGGTGTCGGCGCGCGTGGCCGCCATGCGCACCCTGCCGGAAGGCATCGACCAGCGCTCGGCCAGCCGCCATCCCGACTGGACCGGGCCGGACGATCTGGCCATCAAAATCCAGGAACTGCGCGAGATCACCGACTGGGAAAAGCCGATCTACGTCAAGGTCGGCGCCACCCGCACCTTCAACGACGTCAAGCTGGCGGTGCACTCGGGCGCCGATGTCGTCGTGGTCGACGGCATGCAGGGCGGCACCGCCGCCACCCAGACCTGCTTCATCGAGCACGTCGGCATCCCCACCCTGGCGGCGGTGCGCCAGGCGGTCGACGCGCTGGAAGACCTCGACATGAAGGGCAAGGTGCAGCTCATCGTCTCCGGCGGCATCCGCACGGGCCCCGACGTCGCCAAGGCCCTGGCCATGGGCGCGGATGCAGTGTCGATCGGGCAGGGGGTGCTGATCGCCCTGGGCTGCAACCACGACAGCTATTTCCAGAATGGCGCGCACCACGATGCCACGGCAGACTATGCGGCAATCGGCACGGCTCCCGGCTATTGCCACCACTGCCACACCGGCAGGTGCCCGGTCGGCATCACCACCCAGGATGCCGTGCTGGAGCAGCGCCTCGCCCCCGAAGTCGGCGCGCGCCACCTGAAAAATTATTTGAAAACGCTCAACATGGAACTCGCCACCATTGCGCGCGCCTGCGGCAAGAAAAACGTGCACCACCTCGAACCCGAGGACCTGGTCGCGCTGACCATCGAGGCGGCAGCGATGGCGCGGGTGCCGCTTGCCGGCACCAGCTGGATTCCCGGGATGGGCGGGATGTAAGCCAATCGGGCGTGTTTTCCGTGCCAAAGCCTTGCCGTTTCAGTGCGGCAAGGCTTTTATTGTCCGGCGTCCGGGTTTTGGTTACGCTTGAGCCCTGACAAGCACAGACAAAACAATGAAATTCACGCCCCAAACCTTTCGCGACTGGAAAACCAAGCGCATTACCCTGCTCGGCATGTCGGGCGTGGGCAAGACCCACATCTCCACGCTGCTGAGGGGATACGACTGGTTCCATTATTCCGGCGACTACCGCATCGGCACGCGCTATCTCGACGAGCCCATCCTCGACATCATCAAGCAGCAGGCCATGCAGGTGCCGTTCCTGCGCGACCTGNNACAACATCAAGATCCACGACCTCGGCCCGGTGCTGGCCTTCGTCGGCAAGCTTGGCGGACCGGAATGGGGCGGGCTTTCGCTCGAGGAGTTTTCGCGCCGCCAGGCCATGTACCGCGAGGCGGAGATCGCCGCCATGCGCGACGTGCCCGAGTTCATCCGCAAGGGGCAGGAAATCTACGGCTACCACCACTTCGTCAACGACGTCGGCGGCAGCCTGTGCGAACTGGACGAGCCGGGCGTGATCGAACTCCTCGCCGAGCACACGCTGATCCTCTACATCCAGACCACCACGTGCGAGGAGGAGGAAGCCCTCATCCGCCGCGCGCAGTCCGACCCCAAGCCGCTCTACTACCGCCCCGCTTTTCTGGCCGAAGTTTTGCCGCTGTATTTGCGCGAGAAGGGCCTCGACTACGTGGCGCAGGTCGAGCCCGACGATTTCACGCGCTGGGTGTTCCCGCGCCTCTTCCATTCGCGCCTGCCGCGCTACGAGGCGATCGCCGGCCCCTACGGCTATACCGTGACCTCGCAGGAAATCGCCCGGGTGAAGAGCGAGGCCGATTTCCTCGCCCTGGTGGAAGCCGCGATCAGCCGCAAAGGAGCAGCCTGATGCCGCTGGTCGCGCACAACGATCTGCCCACCTTCGAACGCCTGCGCAAGGAGCGGGTGACGGTGCTGACCCGCGAGCGCGCGGCTACCCAGGTCATCCGCGAATTGCACGTCGGCTTGCTCAACATGATGCCGGATGCGGCGCTGGAAGCGACCGAGCGCCAGTTTTTCCGGCTGGTGGGCGAGAGCAATCCCATCGCCCAGTTCTACGTGCACCCCTTCACCATCCCTGCGCTGCCGCGCGGCGAGGCCGGGCAGGCGCATATCGACCGTTTCTACGAGAGCTTTGATGACATCCGCGAGCAGGGGCTGGATGCGCTCATCATTACCGGCGCCAACGTCACCCATGCCGACCTGTCGGAGGAGCCGTTCTGGAACCCGCTCATCGAGGTAATCGACTGGGCCTGGGGCAACGTCACTTCGACCCTGTGTTCCTGCCTGGCCACCCATGCCGTGATGCAGTTCCGCCACGGACAAAAACGCGTCAAGCAGCCGAAAAAAGTCTGGGGCGTGTTCGAACACCGCGTCACCGAGCCGCAGCACCCGCTGGTGGCGGACGTGAACACCCGCTTCAACGTGCCGCATTCGCGCTGGAACGACATTTCGCGCGCGCAGTTCGAAACCGCCGGGCTGCACGTGCTGGCGGAAAGCGAAACCGCCGGCGTGCATCTCGCGGTATCGAAGGATGGATTGCGCACCGTGTTTTTCCAGGGGCACCCGGAATACGATACGGTTTCGCTGCTCAAGGAATACAAGCGCGATGTGATGCTTGCCGCGCAGGGCAAACTGCCGCAGCGTCCGCCGTTCCCGGAAAACTACTTCGACGATTTTTCGCGCGCGCTGCTGGATGAATTCTCGTCCAGGCTGGCGGCGGGAGAGAAACCGGAGTTCCCGGAAACCCTGCTGCTGCCGCATCTCGACAACACCTGGCACGACACCGCCGAGGCGGTGCTCGGCAACTGGATAGGCTGCGTCTATCAGGTGACGCACAGTGACCGCAAGCGCCCCTTCATGGACGGCATCGACCCCGACAATCCGCTGGGGGTATACGGCAGCTGATGGCTGAGACCGGCTTGCAGATCCGGCAGGAAGACGGGCATGCGGTGGTGCAGGCCGCCGGCGCCTGGGTCCTGGCGCGGGTCGGAAAATTGCCGGACATGCCGCAATTGCCGTCCGGCGCAGGCGTGATCCTGGACGGCTCGTCGATCAAGGCGCTCGACCCGAGCGGCGCCCACACCCTCATGAGCCGGTTGCGCACTGCAGGTGCCGACATGGCGAAGCTCGAAGTGCGCGGGCTTTCCCCTTCCCTGCTGCAGGTATGGAACCTGGTGGCGGAGCATCAGCCCGATGGGCCGCCGCCGGCTGAGCCAGCGCACGGCCTGCTCTACCACGTGGGATTCGGCGCGACCATGGCAGGCAGGCACATCGCGGGTTTCACCGGCTTCGTCGGCAGGCTGGCTGCCGAGGCCTACCGCCTGGCCAGAGGGCCCGGAGGCCTCCGCTATCGCGAATTCGTCGCCCAGATGGAGGAAATCTTCGTCTACGCCATCCCCATTTCCATGGCGATGATTTTTTTGATGGGATTGGTGTTCGCCTATCTGATGGGCGTGCAGGCGCAGAAATTCGGCGCCAACATCTATGTGGTCGACGGCGTGTCGGCCGCGGTGCTGCGCGAATTGTCGCCGGTAATCGTGGCCATCCTGGTAGCGGGGCGCTCCGGCGCCGCCATCACTGCGCAGCTCGGTACGATGAAAGTGAATGAAGAAATCGACGCGCTTTCGGTGCTGGGGCTGTCGCCGTTCGCGGTCCTTGTCGTGCCGCGCATCCTGGCCTTGCTGTTCGCATTGCCGCTGCTGGTGTTTCTCGGTGATATCGCGGGCTTGTTGGGCGGCATGCTGGTGGCCAAGGCGCAACTGGGGCTGGAGTTCAGCCAGTTTACGGATCGCCTCGACAGTGTGATGAAGATGACCACTTTCCTGGTCGGCGTCGGCAAGTCACCGGTGTTCGCGGTGTTCATCGGACTGATCGCCTGCCGCATGGGACTGTCGGTTGCGCGCGACGCGCGCAGCGTGGGCCTCAACACCACTTCCACCGTGGTGCAGAGCATCGTCGCCATCATCGTGCTCGATGCCATCTTCGCCATCATCTTCGTGGAGTTCGATATCTGATGGGCGAGCCGATCATCGAAGTCAGGGACGTGGTGACGCGCCTCTCCGGCACCTTGGTCCATGACGGTATCAGCCTGAGCGTTGCGCGCGGCGAAGTCGCCGCGCTGATCGGCGGCAGCGGCACCGGCANNTGCGCCGCCGCTTCGGCGTGCTGTTCCAGGACGGCGCGCTGTTTTCCTCATTGAATGTCGAACAGAACGTGGCCGCGCCCTTGCGCGAGCACACTGATCTTTCCGTTCAGGTATGCCTCGAGCTTGCCCGGCTCAAGATTGCCATGGCGGGTCTGCCGGCTTCCGCCTGTACGAAAATGCCCAGCGAACTGTCCGGCGGCATGAGGAAGCGTGCAGCGCTGGCCCGTGCGCTCGCACTCGATCCGGAACTCTTGTTCCTGGACGAGCCGACCTCCGGCCTCGATCCGGTTTCGGCGCGCGCCTTCGATCGCCTCATCCGGCTCTTGTCCGACAGCCTCGGGCTCACGGTCTTTCTGGTTACGCACGACTTGGATACACTGCTAGCCATGGTCGACCGCATCATCGTGCTGTCGCAGGGCAGGGTGCTGGGGCAGGGCACGGTCGATGAACTGAAGAAGATCCAGGACCCGTGGCTGCAGGATTATTTTTCCGCGCGTCATGTTGAGGAAGGTGTCTGATGGAAGCTGAAGCCCGCTACACGCTGGTGGGTGCGGTGGTGCTCGGCGCCGCTGCACTGTTGGTGCTGGCTTTGCTCTGGATAGCGGGCAAGGCTGACGATATCGCCTACCGCCATTACACGGTTTATTTCCGCAGCCAGTCCATGGACGGCCTGGATGTGGACAGCGCAGTGAAAATGCGCGGCATCCGCGTCGGCATGGTTTCCGATTTCGATTTCGTTTCCGAGCCGGACGAGGCCGTCAGGGTTCTGATCAGGGTGTCCGAGGACACGCCCGTGCGGCAGGGCGCGGAGGCCTACGTCAAGCGCAACGTGGTAACCGGCCTGGCGACCATTGAAATCACCAACCCGCCCGACCACGCCCCTTTCCTCGCCGAGGTGAGGAAAGGAGAGAAATACCCGGTCATCGCCGAAGGCAGTTCGGAACTCGACAAGGTGGCGTCGGCGGTGTCGAAGATGGCGGAAAACGGCGCCCAGGTGCTGGACAAGATGAACGATCTCTTGTCGGATCAGAATCGCGCCAAGTTCTCTGCCACGCTGGCCAATCTGGAGAAAATCTCCGAGCACATGGTCAGCAGCAGAGAGTCGCTGGAGGCCGCGGTGCAGGGCATCCGCGATGCGGCGGACGAGTTCCGTTTCGCCGGTGCCAGCATTACCCAGGCTGCCACGCGGGCCGAAGGCAGCATCGTCGACGTCGGCGAGAATGCCCAGACCGCGCTGCAGGAGGCCGCCCGCACCCTGGAAAGCCTGCAGAAGGAAAGCGTGATCATTTCCGAAAAACTCCAGGCGCTGTCCGATGCCGGCACCCTGGAGCTTGGCGCCATGAGCCGCGACATCCGCACCGCCGCGGATGCGGTGACCGTGGCGGGGCAAAAACTGTCGAATCCGAAGGCGCTGCTGCTGGGGCCTGGAAAACAGCAAACCGGACCGGGGGAGAAATAAGCATGCCGCTACGAAATTTCGCTTGGTTCCCGCTGCTCCTGGCCTTGTCCGGCTGCGTCAACCTGGATCTGGCGGGCGAAGGCGAGGCGCGGGAAGTCGTCTATTACGTCATGGAAGATGCCGGAAGGCCCGTACCGGATACGGCGCCGTCTCGGCACATCCTGCTGATGGCGGACACGGTCGCCGGCGCCTTCTACGACACCGACGGCATGGCCTTCAGCGGCAAGGCCGGCACGCGCGGGTATTACCGGTACGCACGCTGGAGCGAACGCTCGGGCAAGCGTTTTTCAGATATGCTGCTGGCGCGGCTTGAACGCGAAAAGATTTTCGGCGCCGTGGCGCAAAGCGGCAGCAATGTGCGCGGCGATTGGCTGCTGACCACCGATATTCTTGAGCTTTACCACGATGCCATGCAGCAGCCTGGCATCGTCAAAATGGAATTGCGCGCCGAAGTGATCGACCTGAAGACCCGCACGCTGGTCGCCAGGAGGACATTCGTGCAATCCGTCGCCGTATCCGGTTTCAACGCCGGCGGGGCGCACAAGGCCTTCAACCAGGCAGCCACCCGTACCCTCGATCAGCTTGCCGACTGGCTGAAAGAACTGGCGAACAAGCCTTGATTGGCTATATTGGCAAAAAGATAACGAGGAGGGCACCATGATACGCTGGCTCGCATTGATACCCGTTTTGTTCGTTCCCGCCGCCTTGGCCGAACAGGCCCAGAAGTTCGGCAATATCGAAGTCCATTACAACGCCATGCTGTCCACCGACCTGCTGCCGGACGTGGCCAAGAACTACAAGATCGACCGCAGCCCGACGCGCGGCATCGTGACCATTTCGGTGCTGAGGAAGAACGCCATGGGCGTGGCGCAGCCGATACCGGCCAGACTTACGGCCTATATGGTCAATCTCAACAACCAGCTCGGCGACATCAGCATGCGCGAAATCAAAGAAGGCAGCGCCATCTATTACCTCGGCGAGTTCCGCGTCGTGCCGCCGAATACGCTGAGATTCACCGTTACCGTCGAGGCCAACAGCGATCCCGTCCGCGAAGTGACTTTCACCCAGAAGTTCTATCAGTAAGGCATTGGGGCCAGGCGTCAGGCCGCCAGCTTGACCAGGCCCCACACGCCGAAACCCGCCACCATCAAGCCTGCGGCTTTCCGCACCACAGGCCGCTGCATGAAGGGCTGAAACTGCTGCGCGAACAGAGCCATGCCCAGCAAATTCGGCAGGGTGCCGAGGCCGAAGGCCAGCATCAGCGCCGCGCCCGAAGTCGCGCTGCCCGCCGCCAGTGCGGCCACCAGCACCGAGTACACCAGCCCGCAGGGCAGCCAACCCCAGACCATTCCGGCGAGCAGGGCGCCGGGCAGATTTTTCACCGGCAAGAGTTTTTTGAACATCGGCTGCATGCGCGACCACAGTGCGCCGCCGGCTTTTTCGAAAATCAGCACCCATTGATTCCAGCCGGCCAGATAGAGCCCGAGCAGGATCATCACGCCTTGCGCCAGCACGTAGAGCGCCGTTTGCAGCGGGCGAATTTCCAGCAGGTTGAGCGTGCCGCCCAAGGCGCCGGCCAGGGCGCCGAACAGCATGTAGGAAAGCACGCGCCCGATGTTGTAGCCCAGATGCAGGCGGAATGGCGGCTTGGTTCCGTCGGCGCGAAAGGAAAACGCCGCCACGATGCCGCCGCACATGCCCACGCAATGCACCCCGCCGAAGAGACCGACGAGCAGGGCGGAGAGAAGCGAGAACTCGATCATAGGGAGATGATGTTAACAGGGAGGTTCAGGGAGGAAGGGAGGGATATATCGTTTTCCTCCCTTACCTTTCATTCCTCCCTGTGAAGGCGGTTTTCCTGCCCGCCAGCCACACCAATATCAAAACCGGCACGCCGATCAGAGCAGTGCCGGCGAAGAAACCGGCCCAGCCGCAGGCGTCGACGAGCTCGCCAGAGAAGCCGGCGATGAATTTCGGCAAGAGCAGCATGACCGAAGTGAACAGCGCATACTGCGTCGCCGAATACGCCTGGTTGGTGAGGCCCGAGAGGTAGGCGACGAAGGCGGAGGAGGCGATGCCTGCCGACAGGTTGTCGGCGGAAACTGTGAACACCAGCGCGCCGACGTCATGGCCGAGCCCGGCCAACCACACGAACAGCAGATTGGTGGCGGCGGAGAGCAGCGCACCCAGCATCAGCGTGCGCATCACGCCGATGCGCAGGGTGAGCAGGCCGCCCAGCGCTGCGCCGGCGATGGTCATGATGACGCCGTAGACCTTGGATACCGTGGCCACCTCGTCCTTGGTGAAACCCATTTCCTGGTAGAAGGGATTGCTCATCACCCCCATCACCACGTCCGAGATGCGGTACACGGCGATCAGCGCCAGGATCAAGAGCGCCTGCCACTTGAAGCGCGCGAAGAAATCAACGAAGGGTTGCACGAAGCTGCCGGCGAGCCAGGTCAGGAAACCCTGCTCGGCGATGCGCGGGGGCGTGATGGAGCGCTCCGGCTCGCGGATGACGAGGGTGGCGAGCAGGCCGACGCTCATCAACAGCGCCATGACGGTATAGGCCACTTTCCAGGGATGGAAGTCGTAAGTCGCCTCCGACGGATCGAAGGCCGCCGCGATCCACAAGGCGCCGGCGCCGGCGGTGATCATCGCGATGCGGTAGCCGGCCTGGTAGGTGGCGGCCATCGCGCCCTGTTTCTCCACTTCCACCGCCTCGATGCGGTAGGCGTCGAGCGCGATGTCCTGGGTGGCCGAGGCGAAGGCCACGGCCAGCGCGAAAAACACCATGTGCCTGAGGTTCAGCACCGGGTCGGTGTTGGCCATGCCCAAAAGCGCCAGCAGGATGCACAGCTGCGAGAGCAGCAGCCAGGCGCGCCTGCGGCCGAACGTGCGCGTCAAGACGGGCAAGTTGAGCCGGTCCACCAGCGGCGACCACAAGAACTTGAAGCCGTAGGCGAGCCCCACCCAGGACAGATGGCCGATGGTGGCGCGGTCGATGCCAGCTTCCGACAGCCAGAACGACAAGGTGCCCAGCACCAGCAAGAGCGGCAATCCGGCGGAAAAGCCCAGGAACAGCATGCCGACCACGCGCGGGTGGGCGTAGACCCTGAGGGCGTCGAGCCAGGGGTGGGCGCGTGCGGTCATAGGCTGTAATCGTAATCGACTATGAGCGGTGCGTGGTCGGAGAAGCGCTGGTCCTTGTA
>DCVO01000175.1:29025-32263 GCA_002327405.1 Thiobacillus sp. UBA2186
CTGCGGTAGACGTCGACCCAGCCGAGTTCGTCGAACAGCCGCGTCATCCAGGCGCGCTCCTCTGGCAGGAAGCCGGAGTTCTTCTGGTTCGATTTCCAGTTCTTGAGGTCGATCTCGCGGTGGGCGATGTTCCAGTCGCCGCAGATCACGATTTCGCGCCTGGATTTCATCAGCCTTTCCAGGTGCGGGAAGAACACGTCCATGAAGCGGAACTTGGCCTGCTGGCGCTCTTCCGAACTGGAGCCGGAAGGCTGGTACAAAGAGATCACGGCCAGATTTCCGAATTCGGCCTCGATGTAACGCCCTTCGGCGTCGAATTCGGGCACGCCCAGGCCTTCGACGATGGTTTGCGCCGGCTTGCGTGTATAGAGACCAACCCCGCTGTAGCCCTTCTTTTCGGCGTAGTGGAAGTGGCCGGCGAGGCCGTCGCACCGGATGAATTCGGGGCGCATGTCGGCAGCCTGCGCCTTGAGTTCCTGCACGCACACCATGTCGGCCTGCTGTCCGGGCAGCCAGTCGAAAAAGCCTTTTGTCGCGGCGGAGCGGATGCCGTTGAGGTTGGCCGATATAATTCTCATGGGTGCAATTTAAGAAGCTTTAAAAATGTCCGATTACAAAACCGGGTTTCTGAAGTTTGCCATCGATTCGCAGGTGCTGTGTTTTGGCGAGTTCAAGACCAAGGCGGGGCGGCTGTCCCCTTATTTTTTCAATGCCGGGCTGTTCAACGATGGCGACAAGCTCAGGAAGCTGGGCGAATTCTACGCCAAAGCCATTGTCGAATCCGGCATCGCGTTCGACGTGCTGTTCGGACCGGCCTACAAGGGCATCCCGCTCGCGGCCAGCATCGCCATCGCGCTCTCGGCCATGGGCCGCAATGTGCCCTTCGCCTTCAACCGCAAGGAGGCCAAGGATCACGGCGAAGGCGGCACGGTCGTGGGTGCGGAACTGAAGGGCCGCGTGCTGATCGTGGACGACGTCATCTCCGCCGGCACCTCGGTGCGCGAGTCGGTGGATCTGATCCGCGCCCACGGTGCGATCCCTGCCGGCGTGGTGATCGCGCTGGACCGCATGGAGCGAGGCCAGGGCGAAAAGTCGGCGGTGCAGGAAGTGCGCGAGCACTACGGCATGCCGGTGGCGGCGGTCGTGACGCTGGACGATTTGATTGCCTACCTGAAAACTGACCCTTCGTGGGAGGAGCGCTTGAATGCAGTATCGAAATACCGTCGACAATATGGCGTTTAAATACTTGTTGCCCCTTCTGCTGGCGGCCGCCGTGCTCCCCGCGCAGGCCAAGATGTACAAATGGGTGGATGCCCAGGGTAACGTGCACTACACCGATACGCTGCCGCCTGCTTCGGCAAGCCAGGGCAATGCCGAGCTGAGCAAGACCGGCAACGTCGTCAAGAAAACCGAATCCGCCGAGGAAAAACAGAAGCGGCTCGCCGCCGAAGCCGAAGCGGCCGAACGGAAGAAAATTGCAGCCGAGCAGGCGCGCAAGGATCGTGCCCTGCTGGCTACCTATACCACGGAACAGGAAATCGATCTCGCGCGCGACCGTGCGCTGGAGCATCACAACCTGATCATCAAAAGCGCCCAGGCTCGCCTCAAGCAGCTTCTGCCCACTGCAGAAGATATGGGAAAAAAAGTCAAGGCAGCATCGAAAAACGGCAAGCCGGCGCCGGTTCACCTGCAACAGCAATACGATGCCAAACGCGCCGAGGTGGAAGACGCCCGCAACACCATCAAAACCAACCAGGAAGCCATGGTCAAGGTGCGCGAACGCTATGAGGCCGAAAAGCTGCGCTTCCGCGAATTGACCGCCGTCAAACGCTAAGTGCTCTCCGCGAAATATTTCCGCTCCGAGTGGCCGCTGCCGGCGGCCATCGCGGCCGGCGTCATCGGCTTTGCCTTCGAGCACGCCGCCGTTCATGCCGGCGGTACTGCCCTGTGGGGGCTGTTCGCACTGGTGCTGGCCGCCGTGATCGGCGTGGCCTTCCGCATCGCGCACCATGCCGAGGTGCTCGCCGTGCGCCTGGGCGAGCCTTACGGCACGCTCGTACTCACCGTGTCCGCAGTGTCGGTCGAAGTGGTCATCCTGGTGGTGATGCTGATGGACAACCACAGCGCGACCCTGGCGCGCGACACCGTGTTCGCCGCGGTCATGCTCGACATCAACGGCATCCTCGGCATCGCCGCCCTCGTCGGCAGCCTGCGCCACGGCTCGCAGAAATACAATACCGGCTCGGCCAACGCCTATCTTGCCATGCTGCTCACCGCGCTGGGGCTGGGCATGTTCATGCCGGACTTCGTGTCCGACGCGCACTGGCCGACTTATTCGGCCTTCTCGGTCGGCATCATGGCCTTGCTCTACGTCGCCTTCCTGCGCCTGCAGACCGTGGAGCATCGCGCCTTCTTCGAGTACGGCAAGGTCGAGCACGAGGCCCACGACACGTCGGGCAGCCCCAACTGGGCGCATGCGGCGGTGCTGGTGGGCTCGGTGGTACTGGTGGGCCTGCTGTCCGAGATCCTGTCGGTGCTGCTGGGCGCGGGACTCCAAGGCTCGGGGCTGCCCAAGACCATCCCCGCGGTCATGGTCGCGCTGATTTCGGCGAGCCCCGAGTTCATGACCGCGATCAATGCCGCGCGCCACGACCGCATGCAGACCACGGTCAACATCGCGCTCGGCGCGTCATTGGCCACCGTGCTCCTCACCCTGCCGGTGATCGAGGGCATCGCGCTCTTCACCGGCGACCGCATCGTCATGGCCTTGACGCCCATCCAGGCCGGCATGCTGCTGGTGACGCTCCTGGTGTCCATGAACAACCTGCACGACGGCGAATCCAACGCCATCGAGGGCATGAGCCACCTCGCCCTGTTCGCGGGCTTCGTGGCCATGACGATGATGGGGATTTTCTAGTCCCCGTTTCCCTCCCGCATCCCCCCTTGGCTTTACGCGATTCCCTCCTATGCTGAAAAGCGGCAGCGTCTATTGCCGCAATGAAAGGAGTTCACATGGAAGAACAACCGCAAGGATGCGCGCGCGTATCCGGGTCGGTCGTCGGCGAAGAGCCGGCGCAAGCGCCTCCACAAACCGAATCAACCGCACAGAAAGAGGTAAGCAAGATGACAGCACGCGTCGGGCAGAAGGCCCCCGATTTCAACGCGCCTGCCTATTACCGGGGCGGCTTCACCAATGTGAAGCTGTCGGATTTCGCCGGCAAATGGGTCATGGTGTGCT
>DCVO01000086.1 GCA_002327405.1 Thiobacillus sp. UBA2186
GTAGCGCTCGGCGTTCTTCAGCGTCTGGCGGCGGCGGTAGTCGTCGGGGATTTTCTCGACGTGCGCGTGGGTGACTTCGATGTAGAAGCCATGCACCTTGTTGTATTCGACTTTCAGGCTGGGAATGCCGGTGCGCTCGCGCTCGCGCGCCTCCAGGTCGAGCAGGAAGGCGCCGGCGTTTTCGGTCAGCGCGCGCAGTTCGTCGAGTTCGGCATCGAGGCCGTCGGCGATGACGCCGCCTTCGCGCAGCACCGCAGCGGGTTCTTGCCGGACGGCGCGGGCGAGCAGGCCGTGCAGTTCCGGCAACGGCGTGCAGGCTTTCTTGATTGCCGTGAGCGCGGGCGAATCCAGCCCCAGTTGCACCTGAATTTCAGGCAGCAGCGCGAGGGTGTCGCGCATGGCTGAAAGATCGCGCGGGCGCGCCGTGCGCAAGGCGCAGCGTCCGGCGATGCGTTCGAGGTCGGCGCAGGATTTCAGCAGCGCGGTGAGCGAGGATCGCAGCGGTGCGTCCTCGGACAGCGCGCGGATGGCCTCGACGCGCAGGCCGAGAATATTGCGGTCGCACAACGGATGGTGCAGCCAGTGGCGAAAAAGCCGCGCACCCATGGCAGTGACGGTGGCGTCGATGGCGGAGAGCAGGGTGGGGGACGGCTCGCCGCGCAGGGTTTCGGTCAATTCCAGGTTGCGACGGGTGGCGGCATCCAGGCGCACGAATTCGTCGCTGCGCTCGACGTGCAGACCCTGCAGATGCGGCAATGCGCTCCTCTGGGTCTGCTTGACGTAGTCGAGCAGGGCGCCCGCGGCGGCCACGGCCTGCGGCAGGTCTTCCACGCCGAAGGCGGCAAGGTCGCGGCTGCCGAACTGTTTGGCGAGATCCTGCTCTGCGCGCGCGTTGTCGAACTGCCAGGACGCGAGCTTTTTCTGCGGGCCATTGAAATCGATTGCCAGGCTTTCCGGCAGCAGGCACTCGGCGGGTTTGAGACGAGCGAGCAGGGCGGGAAGTTCGCTGGGGGCAAGTTGTGCCACCGTCATGCGCCCGGCGGCGAGGTTGATCCAGGCTGCACCCACGCTGTTTTTTTCTTGCGCCAGCGCCAGCAGCAGGGTGTCGCGGTGCTCGTCCATGAGCGAAGCGTCGGTCAGCGTGCCCGGCGTGATGATGCGGGTGACCTGGCGCTCGACCGGGCCCTTGGAGGTGGCGGGGTCGCCGACCTGTTCGCACACCACCACCGATTCGCCCAGCTTCAGCAGCTTGGCCAGGTACTGCTCGGCGGCGTGGTAGGGCACGCCCGCCATCTTGATCGGCTCACCCGCCGACTGGCCACGCGTGGTCAGGGTGATGCCAAGGAGCCGCGCGGCCTTGACCGCGTCGTCGAAGAACAGCTCGTAGAAATCCCCCATGCGGTAGAACACCAGCATGTCGGGATACTGGCTCTTGATGCCCAGGTACTGGGCCATCATGGGAGTGTGTTTGGCGGGTTCCACTTCTATGGGGTTCTTATGGGCGTCTGCGCGCCGTTTGTGACACGTGGATTTTACTACGTGGTTGGCAACCGGCCTTATCCCACGGTATGGACGAAAGTCCGGTCGATTCTTGCCCCTGAATGTCGTCGGCAACGAAATGTTCTGGAAACGTGTCGCCGTTTTTTCGAAAATGGCGACACGTTTTGCCGAGGTTCATCGCCCAGCCATGCCCTTGCTTGTGTGATTTGTCTAATGGGGTGATTTTTCAATAAATGGGGTAACGTGTTGCGAGAATACCCTGATTATGGGTAGGATTACCCCATTTCCGGACATTGGAGCCCTATGCACTCCTTGACCCCCGAATTCCTGGCGAAGCTTCGCTACGATGGCCTGCAGATCGCGACTATGCGCTCTCTGGGCGAATATCGCGGCAAGCAGGCTTTGTACTTTGCCCAGTCGCCGGAAGTGTTGAGCGATCTGCAGCAGATTGCCGTCGTCGAATCGACGGAATCCTCCAACCGGCTGGAAGGGGTGGTGGTGCCCAAGGACCGCCTCAAATCCCTGGTGATCAAGCATGTCACACCAAAGAGCCGGTCGGAGCAGGAAGTGGCCGGCTATCGCGATGCCCTGGCGCTCATACACGAATCCGCCGAAAACATGCCGTTCTCCGAAGGCGTGATCCAGCAACTGCACACTACGCTCTACCGCTACATGCCCCAGGCAGGCGGGCAGTGGAAAACCACCAATAACGACATCGTCGAAAAACATCCGGACGGTACCGTGCGCGTGCGCTTCCGGCCGGTGCCGGCGCACTTGACGCCCATGGCCATGGCCGATCTCGTCGCCCTGTACCGCAACGCCAGCGACCGGCATCTGGCCGATCCTCTGGTGCTCATCCCGCTCGCGGTGCTGGACTTTCTCTGCATCCATCCCTTTCCCGACGGCAACGGGCGGGTGGCTCGCCTGCTGACCCTGCTGCTGTTGTATCAATTCGACTACGCCGTCGGCCGATACATCAGCCTGGAGCGCATCTTCGAGGAAACCAAGGAAAGCTACTACGAAACCCTGGAAACCAGTTCGCAAGGCTGGCACGAGGGTCGGCACGACGTGCGGCCCTGGCTCGATTACTTCTGGGGCGCGCTGCTGCGCGCCTACCGTGAGTTCGAGGACCGCGTTGGCGCCATCGAGCGCGGGCGCGGCGCCAAGGGCGACCGCGTGCGTGCCGAAGTGCTCAAGTGCACGCTGCCGTTTTCCATTTCCGATATCGAACAGGCCTGTCCCGGCGTCAGCCGGGATACGGTAAGACTGGTACTACGGGCGATGAAGGCAGAAGGCCTGATCGCGCCGACCGGCAAGGGGCGGGGGGCGAAGTGGCGGAAGATGTAATGAAACTTGACTTCAGCACGCTTGAAACTCTGCGTGCCCGCCATCCGGCATGGCGATTATTGCGTTCGGATCACGCACCACTGGTGGCGAGCTTCCTGTATCGCGTGTTCGTGGCCCCAAATGTTCGGGTGATGGCGGCTGCCGATCTGGCAGAGGCCCTGGAGGACGAGTTGTACGGGCTGCGCCAGACCTTGGGCGATGAGGCCTTTCCGAAGGATGCTATCGACTACCTGAACGACTGGGCAAGTCCCGACAAAGCGTGGCTGCGCAAGTTCTATCGTCAGGGGACGGATGAGCCGCAGTTCGATCTGACACCGGCGACCGAAAAGGCCCTCGCGTGGCTCGGCACGCTGACCGAGCGCAGTTTCGTCGGGACGGAATCGCGCCTGCTCACTTTGTTCGATCTGCTCCGGCAGATGAGCGAGGGCAGCGAATCCGACCCAGCCAAGCGCATCGCCGAACTCCAGCGGCGCCGTGACGAGATCGATGCCGAGATCGAGCGTGTCCTGCTGGGCGATGTGCCGCTGCTGGACAACACGTCACTCAAGGATCGCTTTCAGCAATTCATGCAGTTAGCACGGGAACTATTGACCGACTTCCGCGAAGTGGAGCACAACTTCCGGCTGCTCGACCGGCGGGTGCGTGAGCGCATCGCCCTTTGGGAAGGCAGCAAAGGGGCGCTGCTGGAGGAAATCATGGGTGAGCGAGATGCGATTGCCGATTCCGACCAGGGAAAGAGCTTCCGGGCGTTCTGGGATTTCCTGATGTCCAGCAGCCGGCAGGAAGAATTGACCAAACTGCTCTCGCACGTGCTCTCATTGCCAGCAGTCGCAGACCTGAAGCCGGATGACCGCACGCGGCGGGTGCATTATGACTGGCTGGAAGCCGGCGAGCATACCCAGCGCACGGTGGCGCAGCTTTCACAGCAGCTCCGGCGTTTTCTTGACGATCAAGCCTGGTTGGAAAACCGCCGCATCATGGACATCCTGCACGGCATCGAGAGCAAGGCGCTGGCCGTGCGCGATTCACCGCCACAGGACATGGTGATGGAGATGGTCGAGTCTAGCGCTGATATTGAACTGGCAATGGAGCGCCCCTTGTTCACCCCCGCCATCAAGCCGGTGATCGCCGACTTGGCCTTGCAGGCAGGTGATGAAGATATCGATCCTTCGGCACTGTTCGATCAGGTAGTCGTAGACAAGGCCCGGCTTACCCGCCATATCCGACATGCTCTACAGGACAAAGCTCAAATCACCCTGAGCGAGCTGGTAACTACCCAGCCATTGCAACAGGGGCTGGCCGAGTTGGTGGCCTACCTGCAGTTGGGCGCCGAGACGTTCAGCACCGTGGTGGATGAAGGCACGTTGGACCCGATTCGCTGGCAGGCCGTGGCACTGGATGGTGTGGAACTGACCCGAAGCGCGCGGCTGCCACGAGTCATTTTCCTGCGCTGACGAAGAACGAATACGGAGACGAGGGATGGAAGAACAACCGTCGAGAACAGAGATCACGTCGATGCCCGCTGCAGATTTATCGTCGCTGCTCATCGGCTTGCTTAAGAACGTACTGTACCGCGAGGGCGATGAGCGACTGTGGGCGGCACTGCTGAATCTGCAAGCGCGGGTGCGTGACTACGTGGCAACGCTCAACCTCGAACTGGTGCTGGACGAGGCGGAAGGCTATGCCTTTCTCAAGAGCCGCCCGGAACCCGCAGATGACGATCCGGCGCCACGCCTGCCCCGGTTGGTCGCGCGCAGACCCTTATCCTTCCCGGTAAGTTTGTTGCTGGCCCTGTTGCGCAAGAAGCTGGCCGAGTTCGACGCCGGCGGGGGCGATACGCGGCTGGTGCTCAGCCGGGATGACATCGTGGAGCTGGTGCGGGTCTTTCTGCCTGAAGGCCCCAATGAGGCCAGGCTGATCGATCAGATCGAATCCACGATCAACAAGGTGGTCGAACTGGGCTTTCTGCATAAGCTCAAGCCCACAGGTGGCAGTACGCTGGGTCCGGCCAGCTATGAGGTGCGGCGCATCCTGAAGGCCTTTGTCGATGCGCAATGGCTGGCCGAGTTTGATGCGCGGCTCGCCAACTATCAGACGCAGTTGGCGGGTGTGAGGTCATCCAGGGAGGGGCAGGGCAATGAATGAGCCGCAATCCCTGGGCCTGGATTTTGCGGCGGACGACACGCTGTCCGGCTTTCGCCTGACCCGGCTGGAGGTATTCAACTGGGGCACATTCGATAGTCGGGTATGGACGCTGCAACTGGATGGCAAGAACGGTTTGCTCACCGGCGACATCGGCTCGGGCAAATCGACCCTGGTGGATGCCCTCACCACCCTGCTGGTGCCTGCGCATCGCATCGCCTACAATAAGGCGGCCGGCGCGGATAGCAGGGAGCGGACCCTGCGATCCTATGTGCTGGGGCACTACAAGTCCGAGCGCAACGAGGTCACGGGGGCAGCCAAGCCGGTTTCCTTGCGCGACCACAACAACTACTCGGTCATCCTCGGCGTGTTCCACAATGCGGGATACGACCAGACTGTGAGTCTCGCTCAGGTGTTCTGGATGAAGGAAGCCCAGGGGCAACCGGCGCGTTTTTTCCTGGGGGCGGAACGCGCGTTGTCGATTGCATCCGATTTCGCCAACTTCGGGTCGGACATCACACAGTTGCGCAAGAAGCTGCGCGGCACGGGCGTGGAACTGCACGACAGTTTCCCGCCCTATGCCGCCTGGTTTCGCCGCCGTTTCGGGATCGAGAACGATCAGGCATTGGATTTGTTCCATCAGACCGTATCGATGAAATCGGTAGGCAATCTCACCGACTTCGTGCGCACCCACATGCTGGAGCCCTTTGAGGTGGTGCCGCGTATCCAGGCGCTGATTGGTCACTTCGACGACCTTAATCGCGCCCATCAGGCGGTCCTCAAGGCACAGCAGCAAGTGGAGTGGCTGACGCCCCTGGTAGCCGATTGCGCCCGACACAGTGTGCTGGTGGCTGAGGTTGAGTCCTTGCGCCGTTGCCGAGAGAGCCTACGTGCCCATTTTGCCGGACTGAAGCTGGGCCTGCTCGACAAACGATTGGGCCAGTTGGCCGAGGAATGGGGTCGCGTGGATGGGCAGGTGCAGCGGCTCGATGCCGCCCATGAGGAGCAAGGCCGCCAGGTCGATGAACTGAAGCAGGCAATCAACGACAATGGTGGAGATCGCCTGGAGCGACTCGCTGCCGACATTCGCAAGAAAGAACAGTTGCGGGATATGCGCAAGGCCAAGGCCGTGCGCTACGGAGAGTTGGCCGCTGTGTTGGGTGAGCGGGTGGCATCGGACGCGTCGGCCTTCGCTGCCCAGCGTGGGCAGTTCAAGGTCTGGCGTGAAGAAGTGCGTAACCGCGATGCCGATCTGCAAAATGCTCTTACCGAGCACAGCGTGACACTGCGCCAAGGCAAGCAGGAACACGAGCAGCTATCGGCGGAAATCGACAGCCTCAAGCGCCGTCGCAGCAACATCGATGACCAGCAGATCCAGATCCGCGCCGCGCTGGGCGCGGCATTGGGCCTAAACGTCGACGACATGCCATTCGCGGGCGAATTGATCCAGGTGCGCGACGATGAGCGCGAATGGGAGGGGGCTGCCGAACGTCTGCTTCGCGGTTTCGGCCTGGCGCTGTTGGTGCCCGATGCGCACTACAAGACTGTGGCGGAATGGGTGGATGGCAGCCATCTGCGTGGCCGTCTGGTGTACTTCCATGTGCGGGCGCGCAAGACCGGCGAACTACCCGATCCGCACCGCGATTCCCTGGTCCGCAAGCTGGCCATCAAACCCGACTCGCCGCATTACGACTGGTTGGAGCGCGAGCTCGCGTACCGCTTCGATGTAGCCTGCTGCGCCACGCAAGAGCAATTCCGGCGTGAGACGCGCGCCATCACGCGTGCCGGCCAGATCAAGGATCCCACGGGCAGGCATGAGAAGGATGACCGGCACCGTATCGACGACCGTAGCCGCTACGTGCTCGGTTGGAGCAACAGTGCCAAGATTGCCGCGCTGGAAGACAAACGCCGGCAGCTTGAAACACGGCTGGGGGCGGTAGGAAGCCAGATCGGCGGCATTCAGAAAGAGCGCGAAGGACTCACGAGGCGGCTCGATGCGCTAACCCGCCTTGAGGAGTTCTCCTCTTTCGATGAGCTTGATTGGGCCTGTGTCGCCACGGAGATTGCCGCGTTGGGGGATGAGCGAGCCCGGCTGGAGTCGGCTTCAGACGTGCTCAAGCAACTGAATGAGCGCCTGCGCGAGTTGCTAAAGGCGCAGAAGGAAACGGAAGCCGAGTTGCAGAGCGCACGCGATAAGCGTGCAAAGATTGAGCAACGCTGCACAGACGCCCAAGACCTGCACCAGCAAACCGAGGCGCTGCTCCTAGGGGCAGTCGTGGATGAAGCACAGTCGACAACGCTGGAAACGATGCGCGCCGAAGCATTGGGTGAGCATCAACTGACGGTTGAATCCTGCGACAACCGCGAGCAGGACGTGCGCACCTGGTTGCAGGCGCGGATCGACGCCGAAGACCTGAAGCTCAAGCGTCTGGCCGAGAAGATCATCAAGGGCATGGCCTCCTTCAAGGAGGCATTCAAGCTCGAAACGGCCGAAATGGACGCCAGCCTCGAAGCGGCCTTCGAATACGAAAATCTGTTGAATCAACTGAACCGCGACGATTTGCCACGCTTTGTCGCCCGCTTCAAGGAGCTGCTCAACGTCAACACGATCAACGAGATCGCCAATTTCAACGCCCAGCTGGCGCGCGAGCGCGAGACCATCAAGGAACGCATCGCGCACATCAACAAGTCTCTGGGCGAGATCGACTACAACCCCGGGCGCTATATCGTGCTGGAATCGCAAGCCAGCCCGGATGCAGAGATTCGGGATTTCCAGCAGGAACTGCGCGCTTGCACCGAGGGCGCAGTCACAGGCTCTGACGACGCCCTGTATTCCGAAGCCAAGTTCCTGCAGGTCAAGGCCATCATCGACCGCTTTCGGGGGAGAGAGGGGCTCTCGGATCAGGATCGACGCTGGACAGCGAAGGTAACCGACGTACGAAACTGGTTCCTGTTCGCGGCCAGCGAGCGCTGGCGGGAAGACAACAGCGAGCACGAGCACTACTCTGATTCCGGCGGCAAGTCAGGTGGGCAGAAAGAAAAGTTGGCCTACACTATCTTGGCTGCCAGCCTGGCTTATCAGTTCGGTCTGGAATGGGGTGCGGTGCGCTCGCGATCCTTCCGTTTCGTGGTGATCGATGAGGCTTTTGGTCGCGGCTCCGATGAGTCCGCCCAGTACGGCCTGAAACTGTTCCGGCAGCTCAACCTGCAATTGTTGATTGTCACGCCACTGCAGAAGATTCACATCATTGAACCCTTTGTGTCGAGTGTTGGCTTTGTCCACAACGAGGGCGGTCGGGCATCCAAGTTGCGCAATCTGTCCATTGAGGAATACAGGGCGCAGAAAGCGACGATGTCAGCTCAGACCTCACCAGAGGTGGTGCCTTGACCTGGTCCACCCCGAAGGACTTGAAGGCGCAACTGGCGCAGCTGTGGGAGCGTGGCGAATTGCTGCGGGACGTGGTGACAGGCAATGTGCGCTTTCCATTGCGCCTGACGCTCAAGACTCCCAGTTCGGCCGACATCACGGATCGCTTCGACTTAGTACGCGCTTGGGCCGCTGAGATCACGGCTGCCACCGCTCTACATCTGGAGTGGCAGGATATCCGCCACCGCATTCAGGGTCCGCAACGCCTGCCCACCAACGCTTGGATCAACTCCGTGGAGGATGCCCTGATATGCTTGGGCAAGCGTCAAGAGTGGGTTCGCTTCACCACTTTGGTCTCGGAGACCCGGCAGACTCACCCTGCCCTATTGCCCTGGCTGGAAAGGCGCCCCCTGCAAGCCTTGGAACTTGGAGGTGATTGGCCTCGGCTGCTGGCTGTAGTGGGCTGGCTCATGGATCATCCCCGCCCTGGCATCTACCTGCGGCAGGTGGATTTGCCTGGTGTGCACAGCAAGTTTATCGAGGCGCACCGTAGCGTCCTGGCCGAACTGCTCGATCTGGCGCTTCCGCCCGAAGCGGTGGATGCCACGAAAACGGGCATCCACCAGTTTTCCGGTCGCTACGGCTTCCTGGACAAGCCGACACGTATTCGCCTGCGCGTGCTCGACGCGCGGATCAGAATGGTCTCTGGAACGGCATTCCCGGATGTAGCCCTTGATGCCGACAGCTTCGCCAAACTGGATGTGCCGGTTCGGCGCGTATTCGTCACCGAGAACGAAACCAATTTCCTGGCATTCCCGCACGCACCAGAGGCGATTGTCATCTTTGGCGCCGGATATGGCTGGGATGCACTGTCAAGAGCTGATTGGTTACGGCGATGTTCCATTTATTACTGGGGGGACATCGACACCCACGGATTCGCGATACTCGATCATCTTCGGCGCAGCTTTCCTCATGTCGAGTCTTTCCTGATGGACCGGCACACTTTGATGGCGCACAAAGCCCTATGGGGAACCGAGCCTGATCAGGTTATCCACGACTTGCCAAGTCTGACGGATTCCGAGCGGGCCTTGTTCGATGAACTGAGGGATAACCGGATACGCAACAATCTTCGCTTGGAACAAGAGATGATTGGCTTTGGATTCATCAGGGGGGCAATGGAGAGTTTGTAGGTAGTTCTTTCCGGGTCCGAATTATGCAATCCCGCGAATACCGGACGTCAAGTGCGGCGCGAATACCGGCAGCATCTGGCCGAAGATTTTCGGGTTGCCGGCGACAATGTGGCCGGATTTGAGGTAGGTGTCGTTGCCCTGGAAGTCGCCGACCAGGCCGCCGGCTTCCAGCACCAGCAGCGCGCCGGCGGCGAGGTCCCACTGGTGGAGGCCCAGTTCGAAGAAGCCGTCGTAACGCCCGCACGCGACCCAGGCGAGGTCGAGCGAGGCGGCGCCGGGGCGTCTCAAGCCGGCGGTCTTCAGCATCATGTCGCGGAACATGGCGAGGTAGGCGTCGGCGTGGCGGAACTCGCGGAAGGGAAAGCCGGTGCCGATCAGGGCGTCGTCCATCTTGTGCTGCCGGGATACGCGGATGCGGCGATCGTTGAGGAAGGCGCCGGCGCCGCGCGTGGCGGTGAAGAGTTCGTTGCGCGCGGGGTCGTAGACCACGGCATGCGTGAGCACGCCCTTGTGCAGCAGCGCGATGGACACCGCGTACTGCGGCAGGCCGTGCAGGAAGTTGGTGGTGCCGTCGAGCGGGTCGATCACCCNNAGGCGTCGAGCAGGGTTTCGATGATGGCCTGTTCGGCGACGCGGTCGACCTCGCTGACATAGTCGCGCGGGCGCTTGGACTGGACGGTCAGGCGGTCGATGTCATTGGCGGCGCGATTGATGATCGCCCCGGCTTTGCGGGCGGCTTTCACCGCCGTATTGAGCATGGGGTGCATGTGACGGCAACTTCATAAAGAGCAAAACGCTATTTTAAATCATGGCCGCCGAATCCCGGAACCTTCTTTCCAATATCCGCATCGTACTGTGCCGGCCCAGCCACCCCGGCAACATCGGCGCAGCCGCGCGCGCCATGAAGACCATGGGCTTGTCGCAACTCTATCTGGTCAGCCCGAAGAAATTTCCCCATGCGGATGCCGGGGCCATGGCTTCGGGTGCGGTGGACGTGCTGGAATGCGCGCAGGTATGCGAGTCATTGGAAGCGGCTCTTGAAGGCTGCGTACTGGCTATTGGCACCTCGACACGCCAGCGCGATCTGCAGACCGCACTGCTGATTCCAGCCGAAGCTGCTGGCAAGGCGCTGTCCGAGGCGCAGGGCGGCAATGTGGCGTTCGTATTCGGCAACGAGACCTTCGGTTTGTCAAAGGAAGAACTGGCGCGCTGCCAGGCCTTGATGACCATCCCGGCCAATCCGGAATACAGCTCGCTCAACCTGGGGGCGGCAGTGCAGGTCATGGCCTACGAACTGCGCCGCACGGCGCTGGCAGAACGCTTTGCCCAGCCCGAACTGGATGCCGCCGACCTCGTGGAAGTGGAACGCTTTTATGGTCACCTGGAAAAGACCCTGATCGAAATCGGCTTTTTGAATCCGGCCTCGCCCAAGCGGTTGATGCCCAAGCTGCGTAGGTTGTTTTCGCGCACTCGCCTGCAGAAGGAGGAAATCAACATTCTGCGCGGCATGCTCTCGGCCATGGAGAGCAGCAATAACCCTAAACATTAGGGTAAAATAATCGACTGAATTAGTCGGAAAACAGTCCCTTCCCATGTTTGCCAGGCTTAAAGAGGAAATCTCTGTCGTTTTTGACCGCGATCCGGCCGCGCGCTCGGTGTTCGAGGTCGTCACGACTTATCCGGGTTTCCACGCCCTCATGTTCCATCGCCTGTCGCGTCGACTGTGGGGCATGGGGCTGAAGTGGCTGGCGCGCTGGCTGTCGCATTTTGCGCGCTGGTTCACCGGCATCGAGATCCATCCCGGCGCGACCATCGGCCGCCGCGTGTTCATCGACCATGGCATGGGGGTGGTGATCGGCGAGACCGCCGAAATCGGCGACGACTGCACGCTGTATCACGGCGTCACCCTGGGCGGCACGTCCTGGAACAAGGGCAAGCGTCATCCCACCCTGATGCCGGGCGTGGTGGTGGGGGCGGGCGCCAAGATCCTCGGCCCCATCACCATCGGCCGCGAAGCGCGCGTGGGCTCCAATGCGGTGGTGGTGAAGGACGTGCCCGATGGCGCGACGGCGATTGGCATCCCCGCGCGCATCCTGGACGAGGCGAGCCGCGCGCGCGATGACCAGGCCAGGAAGATGGGGTTTTCCGCCTACGCCATATCGGCCGACATGAATGACCCCATGGTCAAGGCGGTGCATGGCCTGATCGACCACGCGGCGCACATGGACCGGAAACTGGCCGAGGTCATGGCCCAGCTGGAACAACTCGGGGTAAAGCTTTCCGAGGCGCAGAAGGCGAAGGACGATTTCGATCCGGAACAACTGAACAAAATTGTTGACTAATTTGC
>DCVO01000031.1:0-18652 GCA_002327405.1 Thiobacillus sp. UBA2186
GCCTTGATCGCGGCGATGCGCGCGGAATTCACACGGCTCATCTGGCCGGCGCCGACGCCGATGGTCATGTTGTCTTTCGCGTAGACGATGGCGTTGGACTTCACATACTTGGCCACGCGCCAGGCGAACAGCAGGTCGCGCATTTCGGTTTCGGTCGGTACGCGCTTGCTCACCACCTTGATTTCACCGTGCAGGGCGAGATCGGCATCCTGCACCAGCAGGCCGCCGGTCACGCGCTTGTAATCCAGCCGCTTGCCGGGCTCTTTCGGCCACTGGCCGCATTCCAGCACGCGCACGTTTTTCTTCGCCGCCGCCACCTCGACCGCAGCCGCAGAAACTTTCGGCGCGATGATGACTTCGACGAACTGGCGCTCGACGATCGCTTTCATCGTTTCTGCATCGAGCTCGCCGTTGAAGGCGATGATGCCGCCGAANNGGATTGGCGTGCTTGACGATGACGCAGGCGGGGGCACTGTCGAACTGCTTCACGCACTCCAGCGCGGCATCGGCGTCGCCGATGTTGTTGTAGGACAGCTCCTTGCCCTGCAACTGCTTCGCGGTGGCGATGCTGGCTTCCTTGGCGGCAGTCTCGACGTAGAAGGCCGCGTTCTGGTGCGGGTTCTCGCCGTAGCGCATGGCCTGCGCCTTCTTGAATTGAAGATTGATCGTGCGCGGAAATTCGGATTTCTCGATGATGCCGCCGAAGTAATTGGCGATCGCGCCGTCGTAGGCCGCCGTGTGCTCGAAGGCCTTGATGGCCAGCGAGAAGCGCGTTTCGTGCGTCACGCCGCCGGCCTTCATTTCATCGAGGACCACGGCGTAATCGGCGGGGTCTGTGACGATGGCGACATGGGCGTGATTCTTGGCCGATGAGCGCACCATGGCCGGGCCGCCGATGTCGATGTTTTCGATGGCGTCCTCCAGCGTGCAGCCCGGCTTGGCGATGGTCTCGCGGAAGGGGTAGAGGTTGACCACGACGAGGTCGATGTTGCCGATGCCGTGCTTTTGCATGGTCGCCACGTGCCCGGGCAGGTCGCGCCGGCCGAGGATGCCGCCGTGCACTTTGGGGTGCAGGGTCTTCACGCGGCCGTCGAGCATCTCGGGGAAGCCGGTGTAGTCGGAAATTTCGGTGACCTTGACGCCGTTGTCGGCGAGCAGCCTGGCGGTGCCGCCGGTGGAGATGATGTCGACGCCGAGAGCGGCCAGCTCGCGGGCGAATTCCAGGATGCCGGACTTGTCCGACACGCTGATCAAAGCGCGTTCGATTTTCATTTGTTACTCAAAAGTTGGAGAAACCCTTGAACAAAGAGGACATGAATACAAGAGGAAAGGCAAAACAAAGCAATTACTCCTGTCCTCTTGTCCCCCTTGTTCATGTTTTGGTTTTTAATTGCTCAGTCGCTCAGGCCGTGCTGCTTGAGCTTCTTGCGCAGGGTGTTGCGGTTGATGCCCAGCATCTCGGAGGCGCGGGTCTGGTTGCCCTCGGCGCGGTCCATGATATAGGTCAGCAGGGGTTTTTCCAGTGCCAGCACGGCCATTTCGTAAATGCCGACCGGATCTTCGCCGTCCAGATCCTTGAAATAGCGGTTCAATGACTTGCGCACACAAGCCGCAAGCTCGTTTTCTTCCATCAAGATACTTCTCCCTAGGCGGCCAGTTCGACTGGCTCGGTTTCGTATTGCAGAGTGTTGCTGGCGCGGGCGGCCTGGGAAAAGAACTCGTCCACGCTGTCCAGTTGTTCCTTTACGGTTTCCAGATGGTTCATGCGATGGCGGAAGCTGCTGGCGTTGATCAGCCCCTTCGTGTACCAGGAAATATGCTTGCGCGCGACGCGCAGGCCGGTGTGCTCGCCATAGAACGCGTACAAATCTTCGAGATGTGCCTTCAAAATCCGGTGGATTTCGGCAACCTGCGGCGGCGGCAGATGGCGGCCGGTTTTCAGGTAATGGTCGATCTCGCGGAAAATCCACGGCCGGCCCTGCGCGGCGCNNCGGCGCGGCCGATCATCACGGCGTCGGCCCTGGTGTAGTCCAGTACGAACCTGGCCTTTTCCGGCGTGGTGATATCGCCGTTGGCGATGACGGGGATGTTCGCTTCGGCCTTGACCGCGGCGATGGTGTCGTATTCCGCATCGCCGGTATAGCCGCAGGCGCGGGTGCGGCCGTGGATGGCCAGCGCCTTGATGCCGGAACCTTCGGCGATTTTCAGCACATTGAGCGCGTTGCGGTGCGAACGGTCCCAGCCGGTGCGGATTTTCAGCGTCACCGGTACTTCCGGCACGGCCGTCACCACGGCATTGAGGATTTCTTCGACCAGCGCCTCGTTCTGCAGCAGGGCCGAGCCCGCCATCACGTTGCACACCTTCTTGGNNCCATGTTGATGTCGATGATCTGCGCGCCGCGCTCGACGTTGTAGCGCGCGGCTTCGGCCATCATGGCCGGATCGGCGCCGGCGATCTGCACGGACTTGGGCTCGACTTCGCCCTCGTGGTTGGCGCGACGCCGGGTCTTGCTGCTGCCGTAGAGCAGCGAGTTCGAGGTCACCATCTCGGACACGGCCATGCCCGCGCCCAACTGCTTGCACAGCTGGCGGAACGGGCGATCGGTCACGCCCGCCATGGGCGCGACGATCAGCTTGTTCTTGAGGAGGTGGGGGCCGATACGCATAGGGGGTGGAATTTTACCCCGGCTGGCATGGCGATGGGAAACTGATCGCGTATTTTTTATGCAATTGCTTTACGCGATCAATATTTTTTTGTGTTACAAAGCTACCATCCAAATCCAACCACAACGGGAGGCGCCATGGGTTTTATTTCGGAATTCAAGGAATTCGCCGTCAAGGGCAATGCCATCGATCTTGCGATCGGCGTCATCATCGGCGCGGCCTTCGGCAAGATCGTGTCATCGATCGTCGACGACCTGATCATGCCGCTCGTCGGCGCCGTTTCCGGGGGCTTCGATTTCAGCAACCTGTTCATCGCGCTGAAGGACGTGCCGCCCGACGTCGCCATGACCCTGGCCGAAGTGAAAAAAGCCGGCATCCCGGTATTCGCCTACGGCAACTTCCTCACCATCCTGCTCAATTTCATCATCCTGGCGCTGGTGATCTTCGTCATGGTCAAGCAAATCAACCGCCTGAAGAAGGAAGCCCCGCCGCCCGCACCCGCCGCGACGCCGGAAGACATTCTGCTGCTGAGGGAAATTCGCGACAATCTGAAAAAATAATTTATCCCCTCGGGCGGGCGTTGCCATTAGGCAACGTCCGCCCGTCGTTTCGTACCGCCGCTCATTGTCCGGCGGGGAAACCGGCTCGCGATTGCCTAGAATGGGCAAAGCATGGGCTTTTCGGAGCGCGGCATGAAAAAACAATTATTTGTCCTGGGCCTTGCTGTCCTGCTGGCCGTCGGCGCACAGGCCGCCGAAGCGCCTGACAGGGCATGGGGATTGCTATTGGGCGGGAGCCGGGTCGACAGCGACATGAGCGGCAACAAGGATGACGAAATCCACCCCGTCATCGGCATCCGCTATTCCCAGCGCCTGGGCACCGCCACCAATTTTTTCGGCGACCTCACCTATACCGATGTCGACGGCGATCGCCCCGGGGTCGGCGACGGCTCGATCACCACGCTGCGCGGCGGCATGGAATGGCTGTTTTACACCAGGCCCGATTACAGCTGGTTTGTGGCCGGCGGTGTGGGGGCAACCAATGTCTACACCGAGGACGGCCCCGACTTTACCCGCCCGCTGTTGTCCGTGGGCGTCGGCCAGTCCTGGGCGGCGGGCTCCAACGACGCCTTCCGCTGGGAAATCCGCGCCGACCAGTCCTTCGGCAACGACTCCCTGCCCAATGACGGCCTGACCAATTACCAGGCCATCTTCGGTTATACCTGGGGCATCGGCGCGCCGCTGGACAGCGATGGCGACGGAATACCGGACCGCCGGGACGAGTGTCCGCAAACCCCCAAGGGCAGCAAGGTGGATATGAAGGGCTGCCCCCTGTAATTCACGCAAAGAACGGAAACAAGCCGCCTTCAGTGCGCGGCTTCCCAGTTCGGCCCGCTGCCTACTTCCGCCCTCAACGGCACTTTGAGCTGCGCCACCCCGGCCATGAGTTCGGGCAGGCGCGTGCGCACTTCTTCCCGTTCGCTTTCCGGCACTTCCAGCACCAGCTCGTCATGCACCTGCATGATCATCCTGCTTCGCAGGCTTCCGGTATCCAGCCAGCCCTGCACCGCGATCATGGACAGCTTGATGAGATCGGCGGCGGTGCCCTGCATGGGCGCGTTGATGGCGGCGCGCTCGGCGCCCTGGCGACGGGCGGGATTCCTGGAATTGATCTCGGGCAGGTAGAGGCGGCGCCCGAACACGGTTTCCACGAAACCTTGCGAGCGCGCCTGCTCGCGCGTGCGCTGCATGTAGTCGGCCACGCCGGGATAGCGCGCGAAGTAGCGGTCGATATAGGCCTGCGCCGCGCTGCGTTCGANNCATGCCGTAGATCAGGCCGAAGTTGATGACCTTGGCCATGCGCCGCTGGTCCGAACTCACTTCGTCGAGGCCGGTGCCGAACACCTCGGAAGCGGTCGCGGTGTGGATGTCGCGGTCCTCGGCAAAGGCCTTGAGCAGGCCCTCGTCGCCGGAGAGGTGCGCCATGATGCGCAGCTCGATCTGGGAATAGTCGGCCGACACGATAACCGAGCCCTGCGGCGCGATAAAGGCCTCGCGGATGCGGCGGCCCTCCTGGGTGCGCACCGGAATGTTCTGCAGATTGGGATCGGAACTCGACAGCCGGCCGGTGACCGCGGTGGCCTGCGAATAGCTGGTGTGCACCCTGCCTGTGCTGCGGTTGATCATCTGCGGCAGCTTGTCGGTGTAGGTGGACTTGAGCTTGGCCAGCCCACGGTATTCCAGCAGGGTCTTGGGCAGCGGATAGTCGGCGGCCAGGGTTTCCAGCACCTCCTCGTCGGTGGAGGGCTGGCCGCTCGGCGTTTTCTTGATCACCGGCAGCTTCATCTCGGTGAAAAATATTTCCTGGATCTGCCTGGGCGAGTTGAGGTTGAACGGATGGCCGGCCAGCTGGTAGGCCTGGTTCTCCAGCTTGAGCATGGCCTCGCCGAGTTCGCGCCCCTGCGCTGCGAGCTTGTCGCGGTCCAGCAGCACGCCGTTGCGCTCCATGCGGAACAGGATGTCGGCCACCGGCAGCTCGATGGTTTCGTACACATGCTTCAAACCCGGCGCGCGTTCGATTTGCGGGTACAGCGCATCGTGCACGCGCAGGGTCACGTCGGCATCTTCGGCGGCGTACCGGGTGGCGGTGTCGAGATCGACCTGGTCGAAGCCGATCTGCTTGGCGCCCTTGCCGGCCACGTCCTGGTAGGTGATGACCGACAGGCTGGTGAAGCGCGCGGCCAGGCTGTCGAGATCGTGCGGCATGTGCGACTCGGCGACGTAGGACTCCAGCAGGGTGTCGTGCGCGATGCCCTTGAGGCGGATGCCGTGGTTGGCCAGCACATGGCGATCGAACTTGAGGTTCTGGCCGATTTTCTGCGGCCGTTCGTTTTCCAGCCAGGGTTTGAGCTTGGCCAGCGCAGCCTCGCGGTTCAACTGGTCGGGCGCGCCGGGATAGCGGTGCGCCAGCGGCAGATAAGCCGCCTCGCCTTCGGTCACGGCGAAGGACATGCCCACCAGTTGCGCCGTCATCGAATCCAGCGCCGTGGTTTCGGTATCGAACGCGACCTGTTCGGCCTGGCTGATTTTTTCCAGCCAGGTGTCGAGCTGCGCCTCGGTAAGGAGGCATTCGTAGCCGGCGCGGTGGTCGGCATCGGCGGTTGCCGCGACGGTCGCGTTTTCCGGCGTTTCATCCGCTGCGCCCTGTGACTGCTCCGATGCGCGCAATTCGCGCAGCCAGGTGCGGAAGTCCTGGTTCTCGTAGAAGGCCAGCAGCTTTTCGCGGTCGGGCGCCTTTTTGGTAAGCGCTTCGGGCTCGAAGGCGAGATCGACATCGGTCTTGATGGTGACGAGCTTGCGCCCCGTGGGCAGCCAGTCGAGCGCCTTCCTGAGGTTCTCGCCCACCACGCCCTTGATCTCATGGGCGCGTGCGACGATGTCGTCGAGGCTGCCATATTCGGACAGCCACTTGACGGCAGTTTTCGGCCCGACCTTTTCCACGCCGGGCACGTTGTCCACGCTGTCTCCGATGAGCGCGAGGTAATCGACGATGCGCGTCGCCGGCACGCCGAATTTTTCCTGCACGCCCTTTTCGTCGAGCACTTCGTTGCTCATGGTGTTGACCAGGGTGACGTGCTCGTTCACCAGCTGAGCCATGTCCTTGTCGCCGGTGGAGACAATGCTCTTCACGCCGTGCTTTTCCGCGTGCCTGACCAGGGTGCCGATGACGTCGTCGGCCTCGACGCCGTCGACGATGACGAGCGGCCAGCCCAGCGCGCGGATGCCTTCGAACAGGGGTTCGATCTGCACCGCCAGATCCTCGGCCATGGGCGGGCGGTTGGCCTTGTATTGGGGGTACCATTCATCGCGAAAGGTTTTGCCCTTGGGGTCGAACACGCAGGCGATATAATCGGCCGGGTAATCCTTTTCCAGCTTCTTCAGCATGTTGATGGCGCCATAGACGGCGCCGGTCGGCTGGTTGTGGCGGTTGCGCAAATCCGGCAGGGCATGGAAAGCCCGATAGAGGTAGGATGAGCCATCCACCAGCAGAAGGGTTTTTTGGGCTTCGTTCAATTCGAAGGAAATTTCTGTGAACAAAAACAAGTTGCCTGAACTCGCCGATCCGCGCGACACGGCGGAAATCGATTACTCGGCCCGCGAATCCTGGCGGCTGTTCGGCATTATGGCAGAGTTCGTCGAAGCCACCGAACGCCTGGCCGAGATCCGCCCGGCGGTATCGATTTTCGGCAGCGCGCGCACGCCGCCCGACCATGGCTATTACCTATTGACCGAACAGCTCGCGCGCCAGCTGTCGGATGCCGGCTTTTCCGTCATATCCGGCGGCGGCCCCGGCATCATGGAAGCGGCCAACAAGGGCGCCTATTTCGGCAAGTCGCCCAGCGTCGGCCTCAACATCCAGCTGCCGCACGAGCAGCGCAGCAACCCTTTCCAGGACATCAGCCAGACTTTTCACCATTTCTTCGCGCGCAAGGTGATGTTCGTCAAGTTCGCTGCCGCCTACGTGGTCATGCCCGGCGGTTTCGGCACGCTGGACGAACTGATGGAGGCGCTGACCCTGGTGCAGACCGGCAAGACCCGCACAATTCCCATCATCCTGGTCGGCTCCGAGTTCTGGGCAGGACTGCTGGACTGGTTCAAGACGTGCCTGGTGAAGGAAGGCATGATCGACCCGCGGGACATGAACCTGATCCAGGTCATCGACCAGCCGGCGGACGTGGTCGAGGCCATCTTCAGTCACTACGAAAAACGCGGCTTCACGCCGACCATGAGCGAACGCGAAATCCAGCTCAATCTGTAAGCTGCCGGCGTTTTTGGGCTATTTTGAAAGTAGAATTGCCAACGGACATCAACCATGAAAAAAACCACGCAAACCCTTCTCGCCGTCCTCATGCTGGCCAGCCTGCCCGCCGTTGCGGCAGACAAGGCGCCGGCGCCGCCTGCCGGCAGCACCCCGGTTCCGGACGGCGCCCCCAAGCCCGGTGAAATCGAAGAGCCTTCGATCACCATCCGCAGCCGAGGCGGCGAGCGCATCGAGGAATACCGCCTGCGCGGCAAGCTGTACATGATCCGCATCACCCCGCCCACGGGGGTTCCCTACTACCTGATCGACCAGATGGGACGCGGAGAATTCACGCGTCACGAAGGGCCGGCGGCGCCCACCGCAGTGCCGCACTGGGTGTTGAAAACTTTTTAAGAATTAAGCAGCATGAGCGAAGAACTACCGCGCCGCGTACCGGCGCGCGCCGGCTTTGAATGGGTGACGGGCGCATTCAGGCTGTTCATCAAAAGCCCGCTGATGCTGGGCGCGGCGAGCGCCATTTTTCTCGGCGCCTTGCTGATTCTCCAATTGATCCCTTACGCAGGCGCTGCCCTGGCTGAAATCCTCACCCCCATGCTGCTGGCCGGTTTCATGCGCGCCTTTCGCGCCATCGACGAAGGCTCTGAGCCGGAACTGCCCCATTTCGCCGCCGGTTTTCGCACCCATGCGGCCCCGCTCGCCATGGTCGGCGCAATCTACCTCGGCATCCTGCTTGCCATCCTCTGGCTGATGAAACTGCTGGGGGTCGATTACCCGGCCATGATGCAGGCGATACAGGAAGGCGCCAGCCCCGAACAACTGGCGCAAGACCTGGAAGGCAAAGGCGCCTTGCTGCTGTTGGGCCTCGCGCTCGTCATCCCGGCAGTCGCCGCCACCTGGTATGCGCCTGCGCTGGTGTTGTTCGGCAATGCGCATCCGCTGCAGGCCATGGGCCTCTCCCTCAAGGCCTGCGCAAGGAACTGGCTGGCGCTGTTGGTCAACGGACTGGCCCTGATTCCGGTATTCCTGCTGGCCCTGATTCCCCTGATCGGCATGCTGGTCGCGGCACCCATCATGCTGGGTACCGCCTACCTGGGCTACCAGGCGATGTTTGCTTACAAGGATTCAGGGGCTAGGGACTAGGGGCTCACGCCGCGCTGAGCTTGGCGTACTCCAGCGCCAGCCATTTGGTGCCGGCATCGCGAAACCTGACTTGCACGCGCGCATCGCTGCCGCGCCCTTCGAAGCTCACGATCACCCCGCTGCCGAACTTGGGATGCGCCACGTTCTGGCCGATGGCAAAGCCGCCTGCGCCCTGGCTGCCGCCGCTGTATGCGGCGGGCGCCGGCTCCTGCGCCCAGGCGGCGCTGCGCTTGTTGAGCGGCAGCAGCAGATTCTCAGGCAGCTCGGACAGAAAACGCGACGGCAGGCCATAGCGTACCTGGCCATGCAGCATGCGCGACTGTGCGTGGGTGAGGTACAGACGCCGGCGCGCGCGGGTGATGGCCACGTACATGAGGCGGCGCTCCTCTTCCAGTCCGTCGGAATCGGCGAAGCTCTGCTCGTGCGGGAACAGGCCTTCTTCCAGGCCGGTGATGAACACGCTGTGAAACTCCAGGCCCTTGGCGGCGTGCACGGTCATGAGCTGCAGCGCGTCGGTGCCGGCCCCGGCCTGGTGCTCGCCGGCCTCCAGCGCGGCGTGGGCAAGAAAGGCCTCCATCACGCTCTGGCCTTCGTCGTTAATCGGTGTGGGCCCAGCGTTTGCCTCCTCGTCAAATCGGTTTGGACCCGGCGTTTGCCCCCTCTCCCTCAGGGAGAGGGTTGGGGTGAGGGCATCGGGGAGAGGGTTGGGGTGAGGGCGCGCCTCCGGGTCCTGCTCGAACAGCGCGGCGGCGTTGACCAGTTCGTTGAGGTTTTCCAGGCGGTCCTGGCCGTCCTTCTCGTTCAGGTAGTAATCGGCCAGCCCCGACAGGTTGATGACCTGCTCCAGGGTTTCCGCCAGCGACAGGCCTTCGCAGGCTTCGCGCATTCTTTCCATCAGCGTGACGAAGGCAGGCAGGCCCTTGGCGGCATCGCGCTTGCCCGCACTTTGCGCCTGCGCCGCCAGCCACAGGCTCACGCCGCCGGATTTGGCCGCCTCCTGCAAATTTTCCAGAGACCTCGCGCCGATGCCGCGCGCGGGGAAATTGACGATGCGCAAAAACGCCCCGTCGTCGTCGGGAAAGCTCATCACGCGCAGATAAGCCAGCGCGTGCTTCACTTCCTGGCGCTCGAAGAAGCGCAGGCCGCCGTAGACCTTGTAGGGAATGCCCGAGGTGAACAGCGCGTGTTCCAGCACGCGCGACTGCGCGTTGGAACGGTACAAGAGCGCCATGTCGGAGAGCGCAACGCCCTCGCGGTTGAGCGCCTTCACTTCGTCGACGATGAAGCCGGCCTCGTCCTGGTCGCCGTAGCCCTCGAACACGCGGATCGGCTCGCCCGCCCCCTCGTCGGTCCACAGGTTCTTGCCCAGGCGCTCGCGGTTTTTCGCGATCAGTTCGTTGGCCGCGGACAGGATGTTGCCGTGGCTGCGGTAGTTCTGNNCGGAAGGCGTAGATCGACTGGTCGTCGTCGCCCACCGCGAACATGGCCGTGGACGGCCCGGCGAAGAGCTTGAGCCAGCGGTACTGCAGCGGGTTGGTGTCCTGGAACTCGTCGATGAGGATGTGCTTGAAGCGCGCCTGGTAATGGTTCCTGAGCGGCTCGTTGCGCGACATCAGTTCATACGAGCGCAAGAGCAGTTCGGCGAAATCCACCACGCCCTCGCGCTGGCACTGGGCGTCGTAGGCCTCGAAAATTTCCGCCAGCCGCCGCGTGAACTCGTCGTGCACCTCCACGTCTTTCGCGCGCAGGCCGGCCTCCTTGTTGCCGTTGATGAACCACTGCACCTTGCGCGGCTCGTATTTCTCGGTGTCGACGTTCATCGCCTTCAAGAGACGCTTGATGGCGGAAGCCTGGTCCTGGGTATCCAGAATCTGGAAAGCCTGCGGCAGTCCAGCCTCGCGGTGGTGCGCGCGCAGCAACCGGTTGGCGAGGCCGTGGAAGGTGCCCACCCACATGCCGCGCGTATTGATGGGCAACGCGGCGGAAATGCGCGTGAGCATCTCCCTCGCCGCCTTGTTGGTGAAGGTCACCGCCATCAAACCCAGCGGCGACACCTGCCCGGTGGAAATCAGCCAGGCGATGCGCGTGGTCAGCACCCGCGTCTTGCCCGAACCGGCGCCCGCCAGGATCAGCGCGGACTGGTGCGGCAGCGTCACCGCTTCGCGCTGTTGCGGGTTGAGGGAGTCGAGGAAGGAGGCGGACATGGATACAATGCGGCTAACCAAACAGCAATTTTACCGGATGCAGCCATGATCAACATTCTCTACTTCGGCAGCCTGGTCGACGCCTTCGACCGCGCAACGGATGAACTGGACCTGCCGCCCAACGTGCAAGACGTGCAAAGCCTGCTGTTCTTTTTGAGCCTGCGCGGCGAAGTCTGGGCCCGTTATCTTCGCAACAACCCCGGGCTCAAGATCACCGTCAACCGCAAGTTCGCCGAAGGCGGCACGCCGGTCAAGGACGGCGACGAGATCGCGCTGGTGGCGCTGGGATAAGCGCTGGCTACTGAATTTAGGCTATACAGTAAAAAGAATATGAGGGGGTAGAAATACAAAGCCCGACAGACCTTGCGATCTGCCGGGCGGGTTCGATTCTTTCGAATCTTATTGCAGCAACGGCTCTCACCCCGGAAAGCTACAACGATTCCAACTATAAGGGAGGCAACGGTGGAAGGCAACACCCGCAATTTGACATACGGTTTCGACATCGGCATTGCCTCGGTGGGCTGGGCGGTACTTGCGCCGGATCACATTGTGGCGCTGGGTGTGCGCGCTTTCGACAAGGCGGAAACTGCCAAGGAAGGCGAATCGCTCAACCTCGCGCGCCGCAACGCACGGCTGATGCGCCGCCGCCTGTATCGCCGTGCCTGGCGGCAAACCAAGGTGGCGCGGCTTTTAAAGCGTGAAGGCCTGATAGCCGACGCACAGTTTTTTCACAACCAATTGCCTGCGCCCGTTTCCCCTTGGCACTTGCGTGTCGAAGGCCTTGACCGTTTGCTTTCGCCGGAGGAATGGGCGCGGGTCATCTATCACCTGTGCAAACACCGTGGTTTCCATTGGATAAACCGCGCCGAAGAGAAGAAAGCGGGCGAAGATACTAAAGGCGAGGGCGGCAAGGTTAAACAAGGCCTGGCCGCCACTAGCCGAATGATGCAGGAAAAAGGCTACCGAACCGCTGCAAAAATGGTGATTTCCGAGTTCCCGGACGCCCAACGCAACAAACAGGGAAGCTATGACAAGGCGCTCTCCCGCGCGCTCCTGGCACAGGAACTGGAAATCCTGTTCCAGCGCCAGCGCGAGTTAGGTAACCCACACACCGGGGATGCGTTTCAAGTCGCCATTCTTGGAAATGGCGACCGCAAAAGCGGTCTGTTCTGGTCGCAGAAGCCCGCCCTCTCCGGCGAAAATCTGCTCAAGATGCTCGGACGCTGCACATTCGAGAAGAACGAATACCGCGCACCCAAGGCCAGTTTCACCGCGGAGCGGCATGTCTGGCTTACCCGGCTCAACAACCTACGAATCGTGGTCGATGGCGTCACCCGGCCCCTTAATGAGAATGAGCGCCGGATTGCATTACCCCTGCCATATAACCAAGCAGGGGATCTGACCCACAAACAATTGCGCGCCGCCCTAATCAAAGCTGGCGCAATTGATAACAACTTCCGCTTTGCCAAGTTTCCCTATGCGCAAAGCGCTGACGGCAAGACCAAAGACCCGGAAAGTGCTGTGCTGGTGAAACTGCCTGCCTGGCAAGAACTGCGCAAGACACTAAAGGACAAGGGTCTTGAAACTGAATGGCAGACCATTGCAGGTACGGCCCTGGCTGGCAATCCAGAATTGCTCGACCGTATCGCCTGGGTGTTATCCGTTTACAAGGATGACAACGAAGTCGAACGCGAACTCGGCAAGCTCGGCTTGCCGGGGAACAAACCAATGATTGATGCGTTGGGAGAAATCCGCTTCGACAAATTCAGCAACCTTTCCCTCAAAGCGTTGCGCAAGATCGTTCCTCACATGGAATCCGGCATGCGATACGACGAGGCCTGCGAGACAGCCGGTTACCACCATAGCCAGTTGTTCAAGCTGGGCGAAGGCGAAGAACACTATCTGCCACCGTTCTACTCGGGCCGTGACAAGGACGGGCGCATGGTGTTCAAAGACGACACGGACATCCCCCGCAACCCCGTTGTACTGCGAGCTCTCAATCAGGCACGTAAGGTGATAAATGCCCTGGTCCGCAAATACGGCTCGCCTGCATCGGTGCATATCGAGATGGCGCGGGATTTGTCCAAGCCCTTCGATGAGCGAAGATACATCAAGAAAGAGCAAGACGAATATCAGAAACGCAACCAGGAAGACAGGACGCGTTTTACAGAACATTATGGCCAGGCGCCCAAAGGCCAGGAATTCGAGAAGTGGCGGCTTTACCGCGAGCAGCAGGGTAAATGCGCCTATTCCATCGAGCCTATTGACCTCAATCGCCTGCTTGAACCCGGCTACGTGGAGATCGACCACGCCCTGCCCTACTCGCGCAGCTTCGACGACAGCAAAAACAATAAAGTGCTGGTGCTGGCAAAAGAAAACCGCGATAAGGGTAATGCCACACCTTACGAATATCTGGACGGGGCGAACAACAGCGAACGCTGGCAGCGTTTTGTCGCCTACGTCGAGGGCAACAAGGCCTATCGTCTCGCCAAACGCACTCGTCTGCTACGCAAAAACTTCGGCACTGAAGATGCGAAGGATTTCCGCGAACGCAATCTCAACGACACCCGCTACATCAGCAAATTTTTCAAGAACTACGTCGAGCGTTATCTGAAACTGGCAGACGACAGCGAATCGAAACGCTGCGTGGTGCTGTCCGGCCAGCTAACGGCCTTTCTGCGGGCGCGCTGGGGACTAATGAAAATTCGTTCCGACAGCGACAGGCATCACGCTCTGGATGCTGCCGTAGTGGCTGCGTGCAGCCACAGCATGGTCAAGCGCCTCTCCGATTACGCACGCCGCAAGGAGCTGGAAGCGGTGCGTGAGGGTTTCGCCGATCTGGAAACCGGCGAAATCGTGAATCCTGCCATGTATCAGCAATTGCATGAGCACTTCCCAGACCCCTGGCCCCAATTCCGTCATGAGATGAAAATCCGGCTTGGACTGGATGAAGACATAAAAGATGACGCCACCAAGCTCAAGGCGGCAATGGAAAGCCTCGGCACTTATCAGAGCGAAGAACTCGATGCACTGAAGCCATTGTTCGTTTCACGTGCGCCACAACGCCGCAACAGCGGCGCCGCCCACAAGGACACCATCTATGCCCAGCCGAAGTGCCTGAAAGACCAGGGCGGGGTCACTCAGAAGGTCCCGCTTTCCAGCCTGACCCTGAAAGACATCGACAATCTCATCGACCCCCACCGCAACGAGAAGCTTTACGCTGCCATCCGCAAACGCCTTGAGGCCCACGGCGGAAAAGGTGACAAGGCCTTCCCCGCCAGCAACCCTCTGCGCAAACCGGATAAGAATGGCGACCCCACCGGCCCCATTGTTCGCGCCGTAACCCTGGTGATCGACAAGCTCTCCGGCATTCCGGTACGCGGCGGTATTGCCAAGAACGACAGCATGCTGCGCGTGGATGTGTTCACCAAAGGCGGAAAGTTTCACCTAGTGCCAGTGTATGTGCATCACCGCGTGAAAGGACTTCCGTCGCGGGCGATTGTGGCATTCAAGGATGAATCGGAATGGACACCAATCGATGACAGCTTCGATTTTTGTTTCTCGTTGCATCCAAATGATTTGGTGCGCGTGACCTTAAAAAAGGAATCGCATCTTGGGTACTACTCAAGCTGCAATCGTTCCACAGGTGCAGTAAATCTCTGGTCTCATGATCGAAATAAGGACATCGGCAAGGATGGATTGATCGAAAGCATAGGCGTTAAAACTGCTGTTGCGCTCGAAAAATTTCACGTCGATGTACTCGGTAATATCTATCCCGCCCCGCCGGAGATAAGGCGTGACCTGGCGTAGCGTGATGATCTCCCACCCCGCCATACTGCGGCGGGAGAAATTCGCCCTGCTGATCGAGCAGGAGCAAACCGCACGCCTGCCTTTCGAGGACATCGCCATCATCGTCCTCAACCACCGAGAAATCACACTTACGCACCCGGTTCTTTCTGCCTGCGGCGAGTACGGGATCAGCCTGTTTTCCACCGGCCCTAACCACCAGCCCAATGGCGTGTTCATGCCGTTTCTTCCCCATAGCCGCGCCACGCGCATGCTGCGCTTGCAACTCGCCCTTGGCCGCCCGGCAGCCAAGCGTGCCTGGCAGACCATTATCCAAGCCAAGATCAACAATCAGGCGATAGCACTCAAGTTGACCGACAACCCCGGCGCCGAAAGATTGGAGTCACTCGCCCGGCGGGTTCGCTCCGGCGACCCCGACAATCTGGAGTCACAAGCTAGCGGACTGTATTTTCGTGCCCTGTTCGGCAACAGCTTTCATCGCGGTCAGCCGCTCTGGGTCAATGCGGCATTGGATTACGGCTACGCGGTCTTGCGCGCAGCCATTGCTCGGGGGCTGGTGGCGCATGGTTTTCTGCCCGCCCTGGGGCTGTTCCATGCCAACGAACAAAATGCGTTCAATCTGGCGGACGACATGATCGAGCCCTTCCGCCCATTGGTTGACCTGCATGTGTTCAAGCATTGTGCCGGCCACGATGTGGACGAACTCCAGCCTGCCGACAAGGCAGCATTGGTGAGTTTGCTGAGCGTGGACGTGACGATGCCTCGCGGAACAATGTCCGCCTTGACCGCAATAGAACAGTCAGTGGAGTCTTTGGCACGGCTGTATGAAGGCAGCGGCGAAGGAGCATTGGAACTGCCGCAACTCATCGGGCTGGCGCAGCACCAGTATGAGTGTTGAAACGAGGCGCTTCATGCGGATGCTGGTTTTTTTCGACCTGCCCGTAGTCACCAAGGCCGAGCGCCGCGCCTATACCGTGTTCCGCCGTTTTCTGCTCAACGACGGCTACGACATGATCCAGTTTTCCGTCTATGGCCGCATCCTCAACGGCACCGATGCCGAAGCCAAGCACCTGAAGCGCCTGCTGGACAACCTCCCGCCCGCCGGTTCGGTACGCGTACTGACGGTGACCGAGAAACAGTTCGCCAGCATGAAACTGCTGGTCGGCCTGCCGCTTTTTCAGGAAAAAACCGTCAACGCCCAGCAGATTCTGCTGTTCTGAAAGCAAAAAACAAAGCCGCAATACCGCGCTGAGACAGGCTCAGAGCGGCATTGCGACTTGGGTATTGTAGCTTTCCGGGGTGAGAGAGGGAGCTACAACGAAGGTGCGCACATCGTCCCAGATCGGGAAATTGTAGCTTTCCGGGGTGAGAGAGGGAGCTACAACGCCCTGCGCCTGACTGAAAGACAGGTTGAGATTGTAGCTTTCCGGGGTGAGAGAGGGAGCTACAACCGTGTTAAGCGGCTTTTTATAGGAGAACGAATTGTAGCTTTCCGGGGTGAGAGAGGGAGCTACAACTTTCCAGGTGGTGAAGGGTGTCCCGATGATATTGTAGCTTTCCGGGGTGAGAGAGGGAGCTACAACGCGCTGAAACTCACCCGCCGCCTGGTTGAAATTGTAGCTTTCCGGGGTGAGAGAGGGAGCTACAACGCCCCAATTAGTCTCGCCACCAGGGTCGGCATTGTAGCTTTCCGGGGTGAGAGAGGGAGCTACAACCGCCATCCGAATCAACGTACTTGACCGACGATTGTAGCTTTCCGGGGTGAGAGAGGGAGCTACAACCCAAGCAGTAGCGGGTTTCGTTAATGTCCAATTGTAGCTTTCCGGGGTGAGAGAGGGAGCTACAACACCTTCTTCTCAGTACTTCCGTTACGTCGAATTGTAGCTTTCCGGGGTGAGAGAGGGAGCTACAACTCGTTCATGATTCGCCCCCTGTTCAGAGGGATTGTAGCTTTCCGGGGTGAGAGAGGGAGCTACAACGACGGTGCGCTGCGCAAACTCGTCGAAAGCATTGTAGCTTTCCGGGGTGAGAGAGGGAGCTACAACCGACATTGTGGCCTTGCGCTCGGACGTGCAATTGTAGCTTTCCGGGGTGAGAGAGGGAGCTACAACGCGGATGAAGGCGCGGGCGCGGTCGATCGCATTGTAGCTTTCCGGGGTGAGAGAGGGAGCTACAACCGCGGCCGGCCTGGGGTGCCCAGCGAGTACATTGTAGCTTTCCGGGGTGAGAGAGGGAGCTACAACGGCCGCCACGTGCGCGTGCCCGCCAGCGAGATTGTAGCTTTCCGGGGTGAGAGAGGGAGCTACAACTTCAGGTGACGCTCTCTATACCCGGCATTCATTGTAGCTTTCCGGGGTGAGAGAGGGAGCTACAACGCCATCGGCATCAACCTCCGCCTGTTCCTGATTGTAGCTTTCCGGGGTGAGAGAGGGAGCTACAACTGGCGGCGGAGGCGATGCCGGTATCAATCGATTGTAGCTTTCCGGGGTGAGAGAGGGAGCTACAACTGCACAGCAGGATTCCAGTGCGCGTAATAAATTGTAGCTTTCCGGGGTGAGAGAGGGAGCTACAACAACAAACGCCGGCCTGAGTTGCGCTTCCATCATTGTAGCTTTCCGGGGTGAGAGAGGGAGCTACAACGCTCTGCAGCCAGGTTGAGTGCGCGGATTAATTGTAGCTTTCCGGGGTGAGAGAGGGAGCTACAACCACCTTGGTGTTGGTGAGGTAGGCCAGCCGATTGTAGCTTTCCGGGGTGAGAGAGGGAGCTACAACAAAAAAACGGGGCGTCCTGCCCCGTTTTTTTGTTGCGCCCCTAACGGGGCTGTCTGTAAGAAGCTCAGGCCTTGCGGCTTTGCTCGATCATCTTCTCGATCATGGGGGTGAGGATCAGCTCCATGGAGTAGCCCATCTTGCCGCCGGGCACCACCAGGGTGTTGGCGCGCGACATGAAGCTGTTGGGAATCATGTTGAGCAGGGTCGGGAAATCCACGCCGCGCGGATCGGCGAAGCGGATGATGACGAAGCTCTCGTCCGGCGTCGGGATGTCGCGGGCGATGAAGGGGTTGGAGGTGTCCACCGTCGGCACGCGCTGGAAGTTGATGTGGGTGCGCGAGAACTGCGGGGTGATGTAGTTGATGTAGTCCGGCATGCGTCGCAGGATGGTGTCCACCGTGGCTTCTGCGGAATAGCCGCGCTCGGCATGATCGCGGTGGATTTTCTGGATCCATTCCAGGTTGATCACCGGCACGACGCCCACGCCCAGGTCGACGTAGCGGGCGGCATCGATGCCGCCGTGGGCGACCAACCCGTGCAGGCCTTCGTAGAAGAGGATATCGGTGCCGGCCGGGATGTCTTCCCAGGGGGTGAACTCGCCCGGCTTGAGGCTGGTGTTCAGGCGCTTGTTGTGCTCGGCCGCCTCGTCATCGCTGTGGATGTAGTAGCGCTTCTTGCCGTTGCCGGTTTCGCCATAGACCTTGAAGGTTTCCTCGATCTTGTCGAAGTGGTTGGCATCGGGTCCGAAATGGGAAAAGTAGTGGTTGCCCTTTTCGGTTTCGGCCTTCATGCGCTCGCGGAACTCCATGCGGCCCAGGGAATGCAGGCTGTCGCCCTCGATGATGGCGGCATTGATGTCGTAGTGGCGGAAGATGTTCTCGAACGCGCGCTTGACGAAGGTGGTACCGGCGCCGGACGAGCCGGTCACCGCGATGACGGGGTGCTTCTTGGACATGTGTCCTCCTGAATGTGGGAACAACCGAATTTTTAGCCGTGGGAGTATACCCCGGCCGGGCAGGCCCTGTCACCGCCGGGTATAATCCGGTCCTTTGATTCATTTGGCTTTTTTCGCCCAGCTCCGCCGCCATGCAGGAAAAATACGATCCCTCACAAATCGAGCGCGCAGCCCAGCAAGGCTGGGAACAGTCCCAGGCTTTCCGCGCCCGCGAAGACTCGGCCAAGCCCAAGTACTACTGCCTGTCCATGTTCCCCTATCCCTCGGGCAAGCTGCACATGGGCCACGT
>DCVO01000031.1:18756-19881 GCA_002327405.1 Thiobacillus sp. UBA2186
CTGGGACCGCGAAATCGCCACCTGCAAGCCCGACTACTACAAGTGGGAGCAGTGGCTGTTCACGCGTTTGTTCGAGAAAGGCCTGGTCTACCGGAAAAACGCCACGGTGAACTGGGACCCGGTGGACGACACCGTGCTCGCCAACGAGCAGGTCATCGACGGCCGCGGCTGGCGCTCCGGCGCCCTGGTGGAAAAGCGCGAAATCCCCATGTATTTCTTCCGCATCACCCAATACGCGGAAGAGCTGCTCGGCGAACTCGACAACCTCCCCGGCTGGCCCGAGCAGGTGAAGACCATGCAGCGCAACTGGATCGGCAAGAGCTACGGCGTGCGCTTCGCCTTCAGGCTCGCCGAGAAGAGCGCCCTCGCCCCCAGCCCCTCTCCCCAAGGGAGAGGGGAGTTGTTGTGGGTCTACACCACCCGCGCCGACACCATCATGGGCGTGACCTTCGTCGCCGTGGCGGCCGAACACCCGCTCGCCGTCCGTGCCGCCGAGAACAACCCCGCACTCGCAGCATTCATCGAGGAGTGCAAGCAGGGCGGCGTGGCCGAGGCCGATATCGCCACCATGGAAAAGAAGGGCATGGACACCGGNNGCGCGGTGATGGCGGTGCCGGCGCATGACGAGCGCGATTTTGGCTTTGCCAAGAGCTACGGCCTGCCAATTAAACAGGTCATCGATTTTCTCCCCTCTCCCTCGGGGAGAGGGGCTGGGGGTGAGGGCGCATTCACGACCGACGCCTGGCAGGAATGGTACGGCGACAAGACCCGCGGCGTGTGCGTCAACTCCGGCAAATACGACGGCCTCGCCTACGACGCTGCCATCGATGCCATCGCCGCCGACCTGAAAGCATTGAACCTCGGCGACAAGCAGGTGCAGTTCCGCCTGCGCGACTGGGGCATTTCGCGCCAGCGCTATTGGGGCTGCCCCATTCCCATCATCCATTGCGAGTCCTGCGGCGACGTGCCGGTGCCGGAAAAGGATCTGCCGGTGGTGCTGCCGGAAGACGTGACCATCACCGGCCGCGGCTCGCCGCTTGCCAAGATGCCCGAGTTCTACGAATGCAGCTGTCCCAAGTGCGGCAGCAAGGCCAGGCGCGAGACCGACACCATGGACACCTTTGT
>DCVO01000031.1:19929-20810 GCA_002327405.1 Thiobacillus sp. UBA2186
CCACAAGCTGATGCGCGACGAAGGCTTGGTCAAATCCGGCGAGCCTTTTACGAATCTTTTGACCCAGGGCATGGTGGTCGCGCCCACCTTCTATCGAGACGGCGCGGACGGCAAGAAGCAGTGGATCAACCCCGCCGAGGTCGACGTGAAAACCGACGAACGCGGCCGCCCCGTGGGCGCCACGCTCAAGGCCGACGGCCAGCCGGTCACCATCGGCGGCACCGAGAAGATGTCCAAGTCCAAGAACAACGGCGTCGATCCGCAGCTCCTGATCGACACCTACGGCGCCGACACCGCGCGCCTGTTCATGATGTTCGCCGCCCCGCCCGACCAGCAGCTCGAGTGGTCCGACGCCGGCGTCGAGGGCGCCTCGCGCTTCCTGCGCCGGGTGTGGAACTACGGCCACGCCTTCGTGAGCGAGATGCGCGCCGCGCTGCCCGCCGAGCGCAAGCTCGCCGCCAACGCGCTGCCTGGGGCGGCCGCCGACGTGCGCCGCGAGATCCACACGCATCTCAAGCAGGCGAGCTACGACTTCGGCAAGCACCAGTTCAACACCGTGGTCTCGGCGGCGATGAAGATCCTGAATGCGCTGGAAAAGGCACACAAGGATCTGGCCGTTACCGACCCCGCCGCACATGCCGAAGCGGCCGAGGAAGGCTTCTCCATCCTGCTGCGCCTGCTGTCGCCGATCACGCCGCACATCTGCCACGCGCTGTGGCAGGACTGCGGCTTCGGTGCCGACATCCTCGTCGCAAGCTGGCCCGAGGTCAGCGAGGACGCACTCAAGCAGGATGAGATCGAGCTGATGGTTCAGGTCAACGGCAAGCTGCGCGGCAGCATCAAGGTCGCCGCCGATGCGCCCAAGGCCGAGATCGAGGCGC
>DCVO01000180.1 GCA_002327405.1 Thiobacillus sp. UBA2186
ACCGGGCGCCCCTGCAGGTCTACCACGCGCCCTGCCACCCCCTGCTCCTCGGCACGTGCAGGGTAAGCCGGCTGCGGCTTGCGCAGGGCGGCCGGCTGCACATCCAGTTCCCTGGCCGTGTAGTAGCGCATATCCGCCAGCAGCGGGACATCGAGCACCGGCCCCGGCGCTTCGCGGGCCGGCGCGACAGTCGGTGCGGATGGCGCTGGCAATGCGGCATGCTGCGACGGCAAGGCTGCAGGCACCGCCGGCCGTGGCAGAGGCTCGGGCAAGACAGGCGAGGGAACCAGGTCCTGTCGCGGCAACGGCGGTCGTATCGCCTGGACAGCCGGGGCGGCCTCGCGCATCGGCGCGGCAGCCGATTCCGCCGGCACTGGTTGAGACAGCTCCACGCGCAGGTCCCGCGGCTGCGGCACCTGTACCGGCGGCGGCAGTTGCGTGAGCCCGATCACCAGCGCATGCAGGGCGAGCGACAGCCACAGCATGACGAGAAAACGGCGCCGCACGGATGACGGCATGGTCGGACCAGTCATTGAATACCAGAGATGGGGCAAGGCATATCCTCTAGAATCCATTTTCCCACACAACCAACCAGAGACAGTTTCCATGCGACGTACCGGGCTTTTCCTGCTGGCCTTGCTTGCCGGCACCGCACAAGCTGCCACCGAAGCCAGCCTCACCCAGACCGCGATCAAGTCCGCCGACGGCACCGAGGTGCCGGTCAGCATCGCCACCCCCGCCGGCAAGGGACCGTTCCCGCCGGTGCTGTTCATCCACGCCAAGCGCGGCATCGACGAAAACGAACAGAAACACATCGCCGAACTCGCCGGCCAGGGCTTCCTGGTGGTGATGCCGGACTGGCAAAGCGGCCGCATGATCGAGCGCTGGCCCTCGGAGCACGACCCGGCAACCGAGATGGACGTCGAGGCCGGCATGGATTACCTGATGAAACTGCCCAACGCCTGCAAGGGGCCTATCGGCATCGTCGGGCAGTCGCGCGGCCCCTACTATGCGATCCGTCTCGCCGCCAAACGCGGCAAGGACATCGCCGCCATCGTCAGCTATTACGGCCACATGCAGAACCCGAACGCGCCCGAGCCCGACCAGTTGTTCCGCGTGGCACCCGAGGTCATGCAGATCGACACGCCCATGCTGTTCCTGATCGGCGAGGAAGACTTCGAATTGCGCCGCTTCGTCGGTGGCCGCGCGTTCTATGCGCTGTGGGAGCGCGGCGTGCCGGTGGAATACCAGGTCTATCCCTTCGCCCGGCGTGCCTTCGATTTCCGCGCCGACCAGGGCCCGGAAGAAAAGATCGCCACCCGCCACGCGCGCCAGCGCGCCAAGGAGTGGCTGGCGAAGTGGATGAAGCTGGACAGCAGGATGCGCTGCCCGAAGTCTTGAAAAAAAGACGCAGAAAAAAACCTAAAGCATTCACAAAGAGGTAAGGGAGGTACGGGAGGAAAACCATACTGCTTTACTCCCTTACCCCTCTTGCCTCCCTGTGTACAGATTTTCTTCGCGCCCTTCGCGGATATCAGGGTTTCTTCGCCACCAAATCTATCAGCGCAGACATGCCGCTGTGGCCGGCGCCTTCCTCGATGGCGTCGTCGTGCTCTTGCAAGTGCAGTATTTCCCAGTCGCCGAAAGCGGCGCACAGCAATTCCTCGGTATACATGTTCTCGGCATGCGGCGGGCCACCGGTGCCGTACTCCAACTGGCGCGGAGTGTAGCCCTGCATGATCAACAGCCCGCCGGCCTTCAGCGCCTGGCGGACGCCGGCGAACTGCCGTGCCCTGCCCTCGGGGCCGACGAATTGGGTGAAGATGGCCGCCACGACGTCGTAGGATGCCTGCGGCCAGTCCCAGGTTTGCAGGTCGGCCTCTTCCCACAGCAGACTCACGCCGCGCCTTGCTGCGAGCTGGCGTGATTTTCCCAGCGCCACCGGCGAGGCATCCACCGCATGCACCTCGAGTCCCTGCTCCGCCAGCCATACGCCATTGCGGCCTTCGCCGTCGGCGACGGACAACACCGACATGCCCGGCTTCAGCAGCGGAAGCCGGCTCGCGAGAAAAGCGTTGGGTGCTTCGCCGAACAGAAAGCCGGGCTTGGCGTAGCGCTCGTCCCAGAAGCTCGTGGCGCCACCAGCGCCATGAGCGTCTTCCCTCACCCCCGCCCTCTCCCCGGGGGAGAGGGGGACAAGGCCAGGTTGCCCTTGGCGGCCTGCGCTCACTTCCGGCCGGCCGCGGTCAGCAACTGGTCAAGCTTGTCCGCCGGCATGTAGCCGGGAATGCGCTGACCGTTTTCCAGAATCATGGTGGGCGTGCCGCTGACCTTGAGCTTTTCCCCCAGCGCGACGGTTTGATCCACCGGGTTGAGGCAGTCGCCCTTGGACTTGGGCTCCTCGCCCTTCAGCATGTAGGCTTTCCAGGCCTTGAGGCGGTCCTTTTCGCACCAGATTTTCTTGGAGGTCGGCACCGCATCGGGATGCAGGCCCTCGATGGGGTAGAGGAAGGTGTAAATCGTCACGTTGTTGAGCTTTTCCAGTTCCGGCTCCAGCTTGCGGCAGTAGGGACAGTCGGCATCGGAAAAAATCGCCAGCTTGCGGCTGCCGTTGCCCTTGACTTCCTTGATGGCGTTGGCGAGCGGCAGCGTGCTCCACTTCACTTCCATGAGCTTGGCATTGCGCATCGCCGTGATGTTGCGCTTGTTGGCGAGATCGATGACGTTGCCCAGCACCAGGTACTTGCCGTCGCTGGTCGCATAGGCCACCTGCCCGTCCACCACCACTTCGTACAGGCCGCCGTAAGGCGTCTTGCTGATGGAAGTGATTTCGGCACCGGCGAAATTCTTCTGGAAGGCCTGGCGGATTTCCTTCTCGCCTGCCTGTAGAGTGCCGCTCGCGAGCAGGAGCAGGGAGAAAGCCAACGGGATTGAACGCATCATGTTTCCTTAATTGAAAAAAGCTTCGTGGATGAGGGCCGATTTCGCCGGCCCCAGTTTGTTCAGCAGCGACATGCCCGAGTTGCGTGCCAAGCCGGCCAGTTTCTCGTCGCGGCCGAACAGCCGCCACAAGGCATCGGTCACGAACTGCATGCGCGCAACCGGCTCGGCGCGACGGCGGGCGTAGCCTTCCAACAGGGCCAGGTCGCCGCAGCCCGATTTGCCGCGTCGCGCCATCACTTCGGCCAGGGCGGCGACGTCGCCGAAGCCCAGGTTCACGCCCTGTCCTGCCAGCGGATGCACGCCATGGGCCGCATCGCCCACCAGGGCGCAGCCTGCGCGCACGGGAGCGTCCGTTTGCATCAGCCTGAGCGGGAAGGCCGCCGGCCGGGTGATGAGGCTCAAGCCGCCAAGGCGCGATTCCCCGACCTGTTCGACCTGCGCGCAGAATTCATGTTCGCCCAGCGCGAGCAGGGCCTGCGCATGTTCCGTAGCAGTTGACCACACCAGCGACATGCGGTTCCCCGGCAGGGGCAGATAGGCGATGATGTCGCCGCTGCCCGGCTTGAACGGCCGAAACCACTGGAAGGCCGTGCCGCGATGCGGTTTTTCCGTTTCGAAATTGGCCACCACGCCGGACTGGTTGTAGGGGCTGGCTTTCGCCGTGATACCCGCGCGCTGGCGAATCATGGAATTGGCGCCGTCCGCGCCCACCACCAGTTCCGCCTCCAGCATCGATCCATTGTCGAGCGCAACCGTCGAGCGCGGGCTGGCCCAGGCGATATCCGTCACGCTGGCCGGGCAGATCACGTCGATGTTGTCATGCGCCCTCACCGCCTGCCACAGCGCATGCTGCAGGCGCGCACTTTCGAGGATGGTGGCAAGCCTGGGCACTCCGGCCGCATAGGCGTCGAGCAGGAGCTCCCCGGAGGCGTCGCCATGCACGTCCATGCGGTACACCGTCTGCACGCGCGACGCATCCAGCCTCGACCATGCTCCCAATCCATCCAGCAGCGCTTCGCTGTCGGGGCTGATGGCATACACGCGGATGTCCCAGTTTTCGTCAGGCGCGGCCGTTTCGCGCGGCTCGACCAGGGCAACGCTGAGCCCGGCGCGGGCCAGCGCCAGCGCGGCCGCCGAGCCGACGAGGCCGGCGCCGATGACGGCGGTGTGATAGCGCATCATCCGTTCTTCCCGAACAGCATGCGCCGCGCGACGAAATGCCGTGCCGGCGGCAAAGCCTGCAGCGCCATCAGGCCGAGGCCGCGCAAGTGGTGCGCAACCGGGTTGGTGGTGGAAAATGTGCGCACCAGAAAATCGGTGAAGCCGATGCCGGGCAGCGCGTCGCGCCGGCGGCCGGCGGCGAAGCGGGCCAACTGTCGCGCGCTTCCCAGGGCTTCCGGCGCAGCGTCGAGACAGGATTCGGCGAGCTCCCATGCATCGCGCAAACCCAGGTTGAAGCCCTGGCCCGCCACCGGGTGCAGGGTCTGCGAGGCGTTGCCGATGCGTACCACGTGCGAGCCCGCCTGGGTGCCGCGATAGTCGAGCTTGAGCGGAAACCGGCCGCGCGCATGCACGGCAAGGAAGCGGCCCTGGCGATTGCCGAACTGGCGGTGCAGTTCGGCGAGGAATTCCTCGTCGTTCAATTGCGCGATGCGCGCGGCTTCGTCCGGCGCGTTCACCCACACCAGGGCATAACCGTCGCCGCGCGGCAGGAGCGCGATCGGGCCGTTGGGCGTGAAACGCTCGTAGGCAAGGTTGCGGTGCGGCAATTCGCTTTTCACTTCGGCCACCACGGCGACCTGCCCATAGTCGCGCGACCATTTCGCCGGTGATGCGTCCTTGCCGCGTCCGCCGTCTGCGATCACGGCAAGGCGCGCATGCAGAATTTCAGATGCTTCGCCTTCCAGCAGCAATTCGGCAGCGCCATTGCACGCCTCGGCCTTCTTCACCTGCGCATCGAAACGCACGCGCACGCCGGCTTGCTTCAGTTCACCCATCAACGCCTGCGCCAGTTCGCCGTAGCTCAGCACGTAACCCAGTGCCGGCAGCTTCTCTTCCCGGGCGCTGAGAAAGGCACGGCCCAGCCCGCCGCGATGGGAAATGTGGATGCGGTTGATCGGCGTGGCGTCCCGGACATGCGCCCAGATGCCCAGCCGCTCCAGCAGCAGGCGCGAACCGTAGGAAAGGGCGAGGGTGCGACGGTCGTTGATGGGCGCGTTCTCGGAACGCGCCTCCAGCACCAGCGGGTCGAACCCGCCCTGCTTCAGCGCCAGCGCGCACACGGCGCCTACGGGACCGGCGCCGGCAATGACGATTTGCCGTGGCTGACTCATGGACACTTCACAAAGAGGACAGGAGGACAAGAGGGTAAACCAAAACGCTCATGACGAAGGACACGAATTTTTCAAGATGGCACAGGACACAGAGGAAGCAGAGGCAACAGAGGAATTCATTCCCTTACAAGGGGGAATATGACTCATTGCCCTCTCTCTTTCCCTCCTGTCCTCTTTGTTCAAGCGGCTTTCCCACTCTGTTGCCTCTGTTCCCTCTGTGTCAATGGTTTTCCACTGCGTGCTCCGCGAACTCCGCGGTTAATCCCCGTCATTCCCGGCCTGCCATGCAGGCTTCGATTTCCGCCACGGTCTTGGGCGGATTGGTCAGCACCTCGCAGCCGCTATCCGTCACCAGCACATCGTCCTCGATGCGGATGCCGAAATTCCAGAACGCCTCGGGCACGTCGTCCGCCGGGCGGATGTAGAGGCCGGGCTCGACCGTGAAGGTCATGCCGGGCACCAGCGGCCGCCATTCGCCCTTGAGCTTGTATTCGCCGGCATCGTGCACATCCATGCCCAGCCAGTGGCCGGTGCGGTGCATGTAGAAGCGCTTGTAGGCCTCCGACTCGATGAGCCCGTCGACCTCGCCCCTGAGCAGGCCGAGGTCGACCATGCCCCGCGTCAGCACGCGCACGGCGGCATCATGCGGATCGTTCCAGCGGCTGCCCGGGCGCACGGTGTCGATCGCCGCTGTCTGCGCCGCCAGCACCAGTTCGTAGGCGTCCTTCTGCGCCGCCGAGAAGCGTCCGCTCACCGGAAAGGTGCGGGTGATGTCGGCGGCGTAGCTGCCGTATTCGGCAGCCGCGTCGATGAGCAGCAGGTCGCCGTCCCGAAGCGGCTTGTTGTTCAAGACGTAGTGCAGCACGCAGGCGTTGGCGCCGCTGGCGACGATGGAAGTATAGGCCGGCGCCTCGGCGCCGCCGCGGCGGAAGGACGAGAGCAGCTCGGCTTCGATCTCGTATTCGTGCAGCCCCGGCCGCGTCGAACGCATGGCGGCGACGTGTGCGCCGCTGGAAATCTCGGCGGCGCGGCGCATCAGGGCCAGCTCGTGCGCATCCTTGACGAGGCGCATCTCGTCCAGCCAGATGCGCGCGTCCACCATCCTGTTCGGCGCATGCACGCCGCCTCTCGCCTTGCTGCGCACGGTATTGAGCCATCCCATCACCTGGTTGTCCCAAGCCGGGTCGCGGCCGATGAGGTAGGCGAGCTGCGGCTGGTTTTCCAGCAGCCCGGGCAGTTCCGCGTCGAGCGCATCGTAGGCGTAGGTCTCGTCGAAAGCGAAAGTTTCGCGCGCCGCCGCCGGGCCGTAGCGGAAGCCGTCCCAGATTTCGCGCTCTTCGTTCTTCTCGCGGCAGAACAGGATGTGGCGCGGCTTTTCGCCGCCGATCAGCACCACAACCGCTTCGGGCTCGTTGAACCCGGTCAGCCAGTAGAAGTAGCTGTCGTGCCGGTAGGGATAGTGGGTGTCGCGGTTGCGCGGCACCTCAGGGGCGGTAGCGATGACCATCAGACCCTCGCCCATTTGTTCGAGGACCTGCTGGCGACGCTGGCGGTAAACGGTGCTATTCATATCAGCAGTTTTGATTGCAGATTTCACGGTCGAGTTCCCGCAGCCTTTCCGGCGTGCCCACGTCCATCCAGCGGCCGCGGTAATGTTCGCCGGTGACCCGTCCGTGTTGCATGGCCGCCTTGAGCAGCGGGGCCAGCGGGGCCTTTTTCCATGGCTCCGCAGCGGCAAACAATTCGCGGCGGTAGATGCCGATGCCGGAGAAGGTGAGGCGTGAGGCGTGAGGCGTGAGGGGTAAAACCTCATCCTTGACCCTGTCCGCTTCCAGCACGAAATCCCCTTTCGGATGATGCGGCGGGTTGTCGACCAGCACCAGGTGCGCCAGGGTTTGCTCGCCTTGCATGCGCTCCATGATGCCTGCAAAGCGGGCAAAGTCGTAATCGCAGAACACGTCGGCGTTCACCACCGGAAAGATTTCTCCGTCGATCAGGGGCAGCGCGGTGGCGATGCCGCCCGC
>DCVO01000170.1 GCA_002327405.1 Thiobacillus sp. UBA2186
GCATGAGCGAAGGCATGGTGCTGGCAGCAAGCGATCCCGAAGGCCAGACCGCCGGGCTGTTCATACTTTCGCCCGACAGCGGGGCCACCCCCGGCATGAAAGTCAAATAAAATAATGCCCTGCCTGCAGTTGCTGATCTCCGGCAAGGTTCAAGGGGTGTGGTTCCGGGAGTCCATGCGCCAGGAGGCGCTTAAACAGGGCCTGACCGGCTGGGTGCGCAACCNNGCGTGGAGGCCCTGGTTTGCGGTGCCCCAGAACCCTTGGATCGTATGCTGGAATGGGCTAAGCGCGGCCCGCCGCTGGCCAGCGTCAATGGCGTCGAAGTGTTTGAAACGACTGCGGATAGCCCGCCAGGTTTCGATAAACGCTAGCAGCCTGTCTGACTTGAGGCTGATCTACTGCGCCGNNTTTTGGCTTGCGCCGAAACTGGCAAGCTCGTTTTCCCCGATTTCTCGTTGCATAGGCCCGCTATGCGCCTCGAAATCGTGAAAAACTGTCCTCGCTCTCCCACCCGGCTCGCTACGATCGCTCAAGTCCGACAGGCTGCTAGGTACTAGATAAAAAAAAGCCCGGCAAACGTTGCCGGGCTAAAATCCACCAAAGGAGGAGGATGGAGGAGACAACACAACGCATCAGGGGATGACGCACTGTGTTATTAGCATTCTCTAATATTATTAGAAATAAAGCAAGCCCCTTCCCGGGGCCACGACCCAAAAGAGTGCCCGGTATTTCTGTACCAGCCTGATTTTATCGAATTTGCCCGCTTATTGGACCATCCTGCCCGTACTGTGCACCATGGCGGCGCCCCGCCGCCGGGTTACCGTCGCCGAAAGAAAACCGGCTCAATACCGGACCTGGACGCTGGCTGGCTCCAGCCACTGGCCCAGGGATTCGATCAGATGGTCGTGGAGCTGGACCTGCCAGGCATCGCCCAGGCTGACTTCGCAGGCGGCCTTGCCGTTGTGATAGGCGATGGTGACGGGGCAGCCACCCTCCTCGATGCGGTAGGGAGACAAGATTTCTTTCAGCTTGGCGCTGTTGGACTGGCCGTTGCAGGCCAGGCGCAATTCCCGGGCAAAGCGGTTGCGGGCATGGGCCAGGTCGTAGACCTTGTCGGCCGTGACCCGGAGGCCGCCGGAATAGGCGTCCTCGCTGACCTTGCCTTCCACGACTAGCAATTCGTCTTCCTTGATCCACTCGCGGTGAGCGTCGAAGGTTTCCGAGAACACCACCACTTCCAGCGGCGTGGTGGCGTCGTCCAGCAGCACAACCGCCATCTTGCCGCGCCGGGTCATCTGCGCGCGTACTGAGACAATGATGCCGGCCAGAAGCTGCAAGTCGCGCGAGGGTTGCAGCTCGTTCAGGCGCTGCCTGACGAACCTGGAGAGCTCTTCCGCGCATGAATTGAACGGATGGCCGCTCAGATAAAAGCCCAGCGCCGACTTCTCCTGCAGCAGCTTCTCCTTTTCCGGCCAAAGCGGCGTGTCGACGCAGGGCTCGCCGGTTTCCAGCGACGCCTCCTCGCCGAACAGCCCTCCCTGGCCGCCGCCGCGTGCGGCCATGTCGGCGGATTCCATGGCCGGTGCGATGCTGGCCATGAGGCTGGCGCGGTGCGGATTGATGCTGTCGAAGGCGCCGCCCTTGATCAGGGCTTCCAGCACTCTCCGATTCAGGTAGCGCTTGTCCACGCGCCGGCACAGGTCGAACAGGCCGGTAAACGGCCCGTCCTGTTCGCGTGCCGCCACGATGGCACCGATGGCCGCCTCGCCCGTGCCTTTGATGGCGCCCAGGCCGTAGCGGATCCGGGACTTGCTCACGGGCTCGAAGCGGTAGCCGGACTGGTTGAGATCGGGCGGAAGCATCTCGATACCGTTGGCCTTGGCGTCTTCGTAGAAAATGCGCACCTTGTCGGTGTCGGTCATTTCCGAAGACATGGTCGCCGCCATGAACTCGGCCGGGTAATGCGCCTTGAGCCAGGCCGTGTGATAGGCGATGAGCGCATAGGCAGCGGAGTGCGACTTGTTGAAGCCGTACTCGGCGAACTTCTCCATCAGGTCGAAGAGCCGGCCGGCGACCTTGTCGTCGACGCCGCGGTTCTTGGCACCGGTGAGGAAAATCTCGCGCTGCTCGGCCATCTCATCGGGCTTCTTCTTGCCCATGGCGCGGCGCAGCAGGTCGGCGCCGCCCAGCGAATAACCCGCCAGGATCTGCGCCACCAGCATCACCTGCTCCTGGTAGACGATGATGCCGTAGGTGGATTTCAGCGTGTCTTCCAGGTCGGGGTGGAAATACCACTCCGCCCTCCCCTTGCCGGTCTTGCGCTGCTCGTTCTTGCGCACGATGAAGTCGTCCACCATGCCCGAGCCCAGGGGCCCCGGACGGTTCAGCGCCATCAGCGCGATGATGTCCTCGAAGCAGTCGCCCTTGAGCTTCTTTTCCAGGTCCTTGGCCGAGCGCGATTCGGACTGGAATACCGCCGTGGTGTTGCCCTCGGCAAAGAGCTTGTACACCGCGGGATCGTCGAGCGGGAGGTCTTCCAGACGGAAGCTCTCCATGCCGGCGTGGCGGCGCACGAAGCGCACGGCCTCATCCAGAATGGTGAGCGTGCGCAGGCCCAGAAAGTCGAACTTGACCAGGCCGATGGCCTCGACATCGTCCTTGTCGAACTGAGAAACGTAACTCTCCGAGCCTTCCTGGCGGTAGAGCGGACAGAAATCCGTGAGTCTGCCAGGCGCGATCAGCACGCCGCCCGCATGCATGCCGACGTTGCGGGTGAGATCCTCCAGCTTCCCGGCCAGTCCGAAGAGTTCTTGCACTTCTTCTTCCTGGTCGAAGCGCTCCTTGAGCTGCGGTTCCATCTCCAGCGCCTTGGCCAGCGACACCGGTTTCACGCCCTCGACCGGCACCAGCTTGGAGAGCTTGTCGCAGTAGTTGTAGGGCATGTCGAGCACGCGGCCGACGTCGCGGATCACCGACTTGGAGCCCAGGGTGCCGAAGGTGGCGATCTGCGACACCGCATCATGGCCGTACTTGTCCTTCACGTACTGGATCACGCGCTCGCGGTTGTCCTGGCAGAAGTCCACGTCGAAGTCGGGCATGGACACGCGCTCCGGGTTGAGGAAGCGCTCGAACAGCAGATCGTAGCGCAGGGGATCGAGGTCGGTGATGCCCAGGGAGTAAGCCACCAGCGAACCCGCGCCGGAGCCGCGCCCCGGACCCACCGGCACGCCGTTGTTCTTGCCCCAGTTGATGAAGTCCGCCACGATCAGGAAGTAGCCGGGAAAGCCCATCTGGATGATGGTGCCGAGTTCGAAATCGAGGCGCTTCTGGTATTCCGGGTACTTGGCAGCACGCGCCGCCTCGTCCGGATACAGGCGCTTCATGCGCTCGGCCAGGCCCGCCTCGGCGCGGATGCGGATGTAGTCGTCGAGGCTTTCGCTGTTGGGGGTGGGGAACTGCGGCAGCTTGCTCTTGCCCAGTTCCAGGGTCAGGTTGCAGCGCTGGGCGATGGCCACGCTGTTGGCGAGCGCTTCCGGCAGGTCGGCGAAGAGCTCGGCCATCTCCTCGCGCGACTTGAAATACTGCTCGGCGGTGAAATGCTTCGGCCGCCGCTGGTCGGCAAGCAGATAGCCCTCGGCGATGCACACCCGCGCCTCGTGCGCCTTGAAATCATCCGGATCGAGGAACTGGACGGGATGGGTGGCGACGGAGGGAATGGCGAATTCGGCGCCGATGTCCAGCAGGCCGTCGATCAGCGCCTCGGTTTCGGGCAGGCCGTAGCGCTGCAGTTCGAGATAGTAGCGCCCGGGAAAGGCCTTGGCCCAGAATTCCGCCTGCTTTTTCGCCTGTGTCTCGTTGCCGCTCAACAGGGATTGCGCCACCCCGGAGTGGAAGCCGCCCGAGAGGGCCAGCAGGCCGTCGGTGCCTTCCAGGAACCAGGCCGGGTCGATTTCCGGACGGCCGCGATGCAGGTTGTCACGGTAGGCGCGGGTGAGCAGTTCGCACAGGCGCCGGTAGCCCTCGCGATGCTGAACCAGCAGCAGCGCCCGGCCCGGGCGGCTGCGGTCGGCCTCGTTGCTGATCCAGACATCACAGCCGAATACGGGCTTCACCCCCTTGCCGCGCGCCGCACGGTACATCTTGACCCAGCCGAACACGTTGGACAGGTCGGCAAAGCCCAGCGCGGGCATGCCCAGTTCCCTGGCCCGATCCACCGCCCCGTCCACCCGCACCAGGCCGTCGGTGATGGAGTACTCGGTATGCAGGCGAAGATGGACGAAACCGGGGTCAGGCATGAGCGGATTTTACCCGCCCTCCCCCTGTCCGCACAGACAAAAAAGCGACCCGTCAGGGGCGCTTCGATCATCCGGCCAAAAAACTTACCAGTTGGTTTCGCGCTCTGGCGTGGCCGAAATCCTGTGGATGGAAAGGTCCGCCCCCTGGAATTCCTGCTCCTGGTCGAGCCGGATGCCGGCGGCTGCCTTGAGCGCGCCATACACGATGAATCCGCCAGCAAAGGCGATCAGTACACCAGCCAGCGTACCAATCAGTTGCGCCATGAAAGCCACGCCGCCCATGCCGCCCAGCGCCTGCAGGCCGAAAATCCCGGCGGCGACGCCGCCCCACGCCCCGCACAGCCCATGCAGCGGCCACACCCCGAGCACATCGTCGATCTTCCACTTGTTCTGGGTGACGGTGAACATCCACACAAACAAGGCACCCGCGACGGCTCCGGTCACAAGCGCGCCGAGCGGGTGCATGAGGTCGGAGCCTGCGCACACCGCCACCAGTCCGGCCAAGGGGCCGTTGTGGATGAAACCGGGGTCATTGCGCCCGGCGAACAGCGCGGCCAGCGTGCCGCCCACCATGGCCATGAGCGAATTCACCGCCACCAGCCCGCTCACCGCCTCGATGGCCTGCGCGGACATGACGTTGAAGCCGAACCAGCCCACGGTCAGGATCCAGGCGCCCAGCGCCAGGAAAGGAATGCTCGAAGGCGGATGCGCGGCGATGCCGCCCTCCTTGCGGTAACGCCCATGGCGCGCGCCGAGCAGGACCACGGCGGCAAGACCGATCCAGCCGCCCACGGCATGCACCACGACCGAGCCGGCAAAGTCATGCAGCCTGGCGCCGAAGCTGGCCTCCAGCCAGCTCTGGAAACCGTAGTTGCCGTTCCACACCATGCCTTCGAAGAAGGGATAGACGAAACCGACCAGCAGAAATGTGGCGGCAAGCTGCGGGTTGAACTTGGCCCGTTCGGCAATGCCGCCCGACACGATGGCCGGGATCGCCGCCGCGAAAGTCAGCAGGAAGAAGAACTTGACCAGGTCGTAACCGTTCTTCTGGGCCAGCGTTTCCGCCCCCGACAGGAAATCGACGCCATAGGCGATACCGTAGCCGATGAAAAAATAGGCGATGGTCGATACGCTGAAATCGGTAAGTATCTTCACCAGGGCATTGACCTGGTTTTTCTTGCGTACCGTGCCCAGTTCCAAAAAGGCGAAGCCGGCATGCATGGCCAGCACCATAATGGCGCCGAGCAGGACGAACAAGACGTCGCCGCCAGTTTTCAATGATTCCATTTGGGGCATCCTTTCGTTGAATCCTGGGCTTGGAAAGCAATAAACGTTCCCGCACAGTAAGCCATTGATTCTATTTGGTGCACCAAACTGCAATAAAGATTATTTGGCACCATATTGGTGCCTGCCGGCCATTCCCGCCCAACAATGGGGCACTCAGGAATCCTGGCCTTTGGCCTTGTTCTCGGCCTCGATGCGGTCGAGTTCCGACTCCATTTCCTCGAAGGTGAGCGGCTCGTAATCCGCAGGATAGGAGGCTTGTGGCGTCTGCCGGGGTTCTTGTGCCGGTTTGACCTTGCGCAGGAACCCGGCAAGGATGATGCCCAACTCGTACAGCAACCACAAAGGGATGGCCAGCATGATCTGGGAAATCACGTCCGGCGGGGTGAATATGGCGCCGATGACAAAGGCGCCGACGATGACATAGGGGCGCGCCTCGCGCAGTTTCTGCACCGACACCATGTTGGTCAGCACCAGCAGGATCACCACCACCGGCACTTCGAATGTGACGCCGAAGGCGATGAACAGCGTCATCACGAAATCCAGATAGGCGCCGATGTCGGGTGCGAAATTCACGCCTTCCGGCGTGGCGCCGGCGAGAAAACCGAATACGACGGGAAATACCAGGAAATAGGCGAAGGCCATGCCCACGAAGAACAGCAGCACGCTTGCAACCAGCAGCGGCATCGCCAGCTTGCGTTCATGCACATAGAGCCCCGGAGCGATGAACGCCCACATTTGGTAAAGCACGAAAGGCAGCGCGATGAGGAAAGCCGACATCATCGCCACCTTCAGCGGGATGAAGAAGGTCGAAGCAACACCGGTAGCGATCATCTGGCTGCCCTGCGGCAGCTTGGCGATCAGGGGCTGCGCCAGCAGCGTGTAAAGGTCATTGGCCCAGGGAAACAGGACGATGAACACCAGCACCACCGCAACCACCGCCCGGATCAGCCGGTTGCGCAGCTCGATCAGGTGAGAGATAAAGCTCTCTTCCTTGCCAGATGCGTCGCTCATGCCCTGGATTCCGGCTTGCCGTCCGTCCGGCTGTCCGATTCGCCGGACGAGCCGTCAGCCGGCGCGGCGGCCTGTTTCTTGGCGGAATCATCGAACAAGTCCGGCTGAGAAACGGCGCTGGCGGCTTCCTCGATCGGATTCACGACTTCGTCGCGCATGGTGTATTCGGCTTCCTGCACGCCCGATTCCACGCCGCGCGCGGCCTCCTCGACCGACTCCTTGAAACTCTGGCCGGCCTTGCGCAGTTCATCGAGCTCCATTTCGCGGCCGATGTCGGCCTTGACGGTGGTGACATAGCGCTGGAAGCGGCCGAACAAATGGCCGGCCGTACGCGCGACCTTGGGCAGCCGTTCCGGCCCTACGACCAGAAGGGCCACGACGCCGATGACGAGAAGCTCGGTAAATCCGATGTCGAACATGGAAAGTGAGGCGTGAGGCGCAAGGCGTGAGGAGGATGGCGGAGACGGTCTCCTCACCCCTCACTCCTTACTCCTCACTCAAGAATTTTGTTTGTCCTTCACTTCGGCATCGATGGTGGTGCCGCTTTCGCCTTTCTCGCTCTTGTCGGCGATCTTGGCGTTTTCGTCCTTCACCGCATCCTTGAAGCTCTTCACCGCCCCACCCAGGTCGGAACCCATGTTGCGCAGCTTCTTGGTGCCGAATACCAGCAGCACGATCAACAGAACGATCAGCCAGTGCCAGATGCTTAAACCACCCATGTCAGTCTCCTTGAAATAATCAATCAGGCAGCGGGGCCGCCGCCGAAAACGTGGACGTGCAGGTGGAATACCTCCTGCCCGCCACCGCGGCCGGTGTTGATGAGCGTTTTGAAGCCGCCCTCCAGCCCTTGTTCCTGCGCCAGCTTGGGCGCCAACAGCAGTATTTTACCCAGAATGGCCTGGTCTTCCGGGCCGGCATCCGCCAGCGAAGCGACATGCTTTTTCGGAATGATCATGAAATGGACGCGCGCAAACGGGTTGATGTCATGAAAGGCCAGCACCTCCTCGTCCTCGTAAACCTTGCGCGAGGGAATCTCGCCGGCAATGATCTTGCAGAAAATGCAGTCGCTCATATAGTCCTTAAGGTAGCCTTTTGGTTCCGGCATAACATCTTGCTTCCCAAGATATTAGCCTTCGCCGAAAGGCATCTCGCTCTTCTTCGAGCGAGATGCCTTTTCTTCAATACCCGACACGCCTTCGCGGCGCGCCAGTTCATCCAGCACATCCTGCGCCGCCAGGCCCTCGTGCGACAACAGCACAAGGGTATGAAACCACAGGTCGGCCACTTCATGGATGATCTTTTCGGACTGGCCGTCCTTGGCCGCCATCACCGTCTCGGTGGCTTCCTCGCCGATTTTCTTGAGGATGGCATCCAGGCCCTTGGCGTACAGCTTGGCGACATAGGAGGAATCGGGCGACGCGGTCTTGCGCGCTTCCAGCGTCTCGGTCAGGCGTTTGAGAATCTCTTCGCTCATTTTCTGTAAATCTCGCTCGGGTCCTTCAGCACGGGATCGACCGTTTCCCACACACCGTTTCGCAGCACGCGGTAAAAACAACTTTCCCGTCCGGTATGACAGGCGATGCCGCCCTGCTGCTCCACCTGCAGCACGATGACGTCCTCATCGCAGTCCAGGCGAATCTCCTTCACCTTCTGCACATGGCCGGATTCCTCGCCCTTGTGCCAGAGTTTATTTCTGGAGCGCGACCAGTACACTGCCTCACCCTTCTCGGCGGTCAAGGCCAGCGACTCGCGGTTCATCCAGGCGACCATAAGTATGCGCCCGGTTTTTGCATCCTGGGCAATGGCCGGCGCCAGGCCTTTCTCGTCCCAGCGGATTTCGTCGAGCCAGCTAGACATCAAAAAAACCTTTCGACACAGAGGACACAGAGAAACACAGAGGAAACCCGTATGGCAATGTTTTTTTCTCTGTGCCCTCTGTGTTCTCTGTGGCTAGTCTTTTCATGGTTTTGACACTCACGGCAGCCGCACCTCGATGCCGTGCTGCTGCATGTAGCGCTTGGCCTCGTCCACGGTGTATTCGCCGAAGTGGAAAATGCTGGCGGCGAGCACGGCATCGGCATGACCTTCCTTCACCCCGTCGACCAGGTGCTGCAGATTGCCTACCCCGCCGCTGGCGATGATGGGAATGTCGACCGCATCCGAGATGGCGCGCGTGAGTTCCAGGTCGAAGCCGCTCCTGGTACCGTCGCGGTCCATGGAGGTCAGCAGCAGTTCGCCGGCGCCCAGGCTTTCCATTTTCATCGCCCACTCCACGGCATCGAGCCCTGTCGGCTTGCGGCCGCCATGGGTGAAGACTTCCCAGTGGTCGCCCACGCGCTTGGAATCGATGGCGACCACGATGCACTGCGAGCCGAAATAGCCGGAAGCTTCCGCCACCAGCTCGGGATTGGTCACCGCGGAAGTGTTGATGCTGACCTTGTCGGCGCCGGCGTTGAGCAGGCGGCGGATGTCGTCCACCTTGCGCACGCCGCCGCCCACGGTCAAGGGAATGAAGACCTGCTCGGCCACGGCCTCGATGATGTGCAGAATGATGTCGCGCTCGTCGGAGCTGGCGGTGATGTCGAGAAAGGTCAGCTCGTCCGCGCCGGCATCGTTGTAGCGCCTGGCGATCTCGACCGGGTCGCCGGCGTCCTTCAACTCGACGAAGTTGACGCCCTTGACCACGCGCCCGGCGGTCACGTCGAGACAGGGAATGATGCGTTTGGCCAACATAATTTGTCAATTGATTCCGGACATTGACCGTTCACAAGCCGAAACCGTGTCAACAGAGAGGCGCAAGAGGTTCAGGGAGGAATCCAGAATGGCTCCTTTACCTCCCACTACCTCCCTGTGTAAAAGATTTTTGCCTTTTCGCAAGGTCACGGTGCACAACTTATTCGCCATAGACTTTCCCGGCCAGTTCATCGGCCAGCTTCTGTGCAGCGGAGAAGTCGAGCGTGCCCTGGTAGATGGCGCGGCCGGTGATGGCGCCCATGATGCCGTCGGCGGCCACCGCGGAAAGATTCCTCACGTCGTCGAGATTGGTGATGCCGCCGCTGGCGATGACCGGAATATGCAGGGCCTGGGCCAGCTTGACCGTGGCTTCGATGTTGACGCCGGTGAGCATGCCGTCGCGGCCGATGTCGGTGTANNCGCGGCCGATGTCGGTATAGATCACCGCTTCCACGCCGTAGTCCTGGAAGCGCTGGGCGAGATCGACGACGTCGTGGTCGGTGACCTTGGACCAGCCGTCCACCGCCACCTTGCCGTCCTTGGCGTCCAGGCCGACGATGATGTGGCCGGGAAAGGCGTCGCAGGCTTCGTGCAGAAAGCCGGGATTCTTCACCGCCGCGGTGCCGATGATGACGTAGCGGATGCCGTCGTCGAGATAGCGCTCGATGGTGTCGAGGTCGCGGATGCCGCCGCCCAGTTGCACGGGGATCTCGTCGCCCATTTCCTGGACGATGGCCTTGATCGCTTCCTCGTTCACGGGCCTGCCGGCGAAGGCGCCATTCAGGTCCACCAGGTGCAGGCGGCGCGCGCCCTGCTTCACCCAGTGGCGCGCCATGGCGGCCGGGTCTTCGGAAAACACGGTGGCGCGGTCCATTTCGCCCTGTTCGAGACGGACGCAGTGCCCGTCCTTGAGATCGATGGCGGGAATAATCAGCATGATGCGGTTAAATCAGTTTAGGCACAGGTGCCGGCCATGTCGCAGGCCGATTGTCGAGCGTTGAAAGGATCCCAGGTGATGAAATTGCCCAGCAGGGTCAGCCCCGCCTGGGCGCTTTTCTCCGGATGGAATTGCACAGCGAAGATATTACCCGAGGCCACCGCCGAGGTGAACGGAAACGGGTAGTGCGAGAATCCGGCCACATTGTCGGGCGTGGTCGGCTGCACGAAATAGCTGTGCACGTAATAAAAGCGGCTGCCGTCCTCGATGCCTGCCCACAGCGGATGGCCCATGGCCTGGTGCACGTTGTTCCAGCCCATGTGCGGGACCTTGAGCTTTTCGCCCTTGTCGTCGTGCATGGCCTCTTTGGGGAAGCGCAAGACCTCGCCCTGGAAGATGCCCAGACAGGGCGTGTCGCCCTCCTCGCTGTGCTCGAACAGCACCTGCANNCGCGCATGCAGTCGCGCGCCGCGCCCTGGCCCGGGAACACCACGCGATCCGCCGAGAGAATCTCGTCCGCATCGGCCGTCACCTTCACCGTGGCGCTGGGCGACACGTATTCCAGCGCCTTGTCCACCGAGCGCAGATTGC
>DCVO01000124.1 GCA_002327405.1 Thiobacillus sp. UBA2186
GATCAGGATGTCGATCGGCCATTCCATTTCCGCGTATTCGCGGCCCTGGGAGTATCCCGACACGTAGGACAGCGCGGCCAGCACGATCACGGTCTGCCAGCCCCAGAAGGTGAAGCTCGCCATGCCGTCGGAAATAAGACGGGTCTGGCAGGTGCGCTGGACGACGTAATAGGAGGTGGCGAACAGCGCCGAGCCGCCAAAACCGAAAATTACCGCACCGGTATGCACCGGGCGCAGGCGGCCGAAGCTGATATAGGGGCTATCGAAGTTCAGGAACGGCCAGGCCAGTTCCGAAGCGATATACACACCGACGAACATGCCGACCACCGCCCAGACCAGGGCCATGACGGCAAATTTCTTAACAATATCAAAGTTGTACTGCTCAGCCGACGAGAACGTTGTTATCGCCATGACACCCCCGCTTCACAAAGCCTTAGTATTTTAGAAAACCCAAATATGCTGAAAAAATTGCGCGCGGAATTGTAACGGATAGCGGGCCTTGCCGGCAAGCCGCATGATCAAAACACCGCTACTGCGCGAGTAGCGCCCGCAAATCCTGGGCGATCGCCATCGGGCCTGTGCCGTAGGCAATGTGCAGTCGGATTCTTCCTTGAGAATCAAATATATAGGTACCTGCACTATGGTCGATCAGGTACTCAGTCGGCCCTTTGATCGAGTTCTTTTGATAGACCACTTTGAAATCCCTTGCCAGCTCGGCGAGGGAGGCCGGATCGGTATACATGCCCAAAAAGGTGGGGTTGAAGGACGGCACATATTTGCCCAGAAGTTCGGCCGTGTCGCGCTCCGGGTCGACGGTTATGAACAGCACCTGGACTTTTTTCCCATCGGGACCCAATTCGCGAATCGCCATGGCGAAATCCGACAACGTGGTCGGACAGACATCCGGGCAATGCGTGTAGCCGAAGAAGATTGCCACGATCTTGCCGCGAAAGTCCGCCAGCGTACGGACTTTTCCGGTGTGATCGGTCAGCCTGAAATCGCGCCCCCAGGTCGCGCCGGTGATGTCGGTAGCCAGGAACCGGGGTTCAGGGGGCGGCGTTTCCGCGGGGCCGCAGGCAGTCAACGCCGCCACCAGGGCGACCAGCAGCAACCGCTTCATGGCCTGGCCTGATCAAATGCCGCATTCGGCAGGTCGGCGAGGCGGTATTTACCCGATTGCACCGCCTTGGCCAGCTTGTCCAGGGTCGTTTCCTTGAGCAGGCTGATGATCTTTTCTTTCACCGGCGACCAGCGGAAATGCACCGGACAGGCTGTCTCATCGGAACACTTCTTGAGGCCCAGCAGGCAACTCTGGGTAAAAGCCGGGCCTTCAGTCAGCAGGAGAATGTCCATCAGGGTCATCTTGAGCCCGTCTTCCTTCAGGCAGAAACCGCCCAGGCGCCCGCGAAAGGAGTACAGCAGATTGCCCTTGGCCAGGCTTTGCAGGATTTTGGCCAGGTAAGGTGCGGGCACATTGAGCTTGGCCGCGATGTCCTTGTTGAGAATGGGCGCGCCCAAAGGCTGGGTCGCCATATAGATCAAGGCCTGTACGGCATACTGGCTGGTGCGGGACAGAATCATTTAGGCACTACCCCGAAATTAAGGGACAGCCCAAATTATAACAAAGTGGTCCGAATATCCCGGTAGTTTCGCTCAGTAATTTGCTGCCGCTCAGGCGGCGAGCGGGAGGCGGAAATAATGGTCAATCAACATGGCCGCGAACAGCAGGCTCAGATACCAGAGCGAGAACCGGAAAGTGCGCTTGGCCAGTTCGTCCGAATAATTGCGCCACAAGCCCCAGCCGTAGGCAATGAAGACGCCCCCCAGCGCCAGCGCGGACAGCAGGTAGATCCAGCCGCCCATGCCCGTGGTCACCGGCAGGACGCTGACCGCCAGCAAAATAATGGTGTAGAGCAGCACATGCAGGCGGGTGAACTTCTCGCCATGGGTGACCGGAAGCATGGGCAGGCCGGCGCGCGCGTATTCGTCCCTGCGATAAAGGGCCAACGCCCAGAAATGCGGCGGCGTCCAGGCAAAGATGATCAAAAACAGCAAGAGCGCATCATGGCTGACTTCGCCGGTCACCGCAGCCCAGCCCAGCACCGGCGGCATGGCGCCAGAGGCGCCGCCGATCACGATGTTCTGCGGCGTGGCCGGCTTGAGGATGAGGGTGTAGATCACCGCATAACCGACGAAGGTCGCCAGGGTCAGCCACATGGTCAGCGGATTCACGAGCGCGTTGAGCAGATAGAGTCCTGCCCCGCCGATCAGGCCGGAGAAGAAAATCACCTGGGCGTTGGTGAGCTTGCCCCGCGGCAACGGCCGTGCGCGCGTGCGCGCCATGACGGCATCGATTTTCTGTTCGACCAGGCAGTTGAAGGCCGCCGCCGCCGCCGCCACCAGGGCGATGCCGACTGTGCCGGCCCACAAAACCTGCAGCGGAACCATGCCCGGCGTGGCAAGGAACATGCCGATCACGGCCGTGAACACGATAAGCGATACCACGCGTATCTTGCACAGCGCCAGATATTCCTGGCAGCGGCAGGCTGCGTTGTTCAGCATGAGACTCGTTGCCATGCGGTCACCTCATCCGGAAGAGCTTGAAGTTTATTACCACCAGCGTGGCAAGCAACAGCGCCGCGCCTGCATTGTGGGCCACCGCCAATGCCAGCGGCAGGCTGAGCCAGACATTGGCAACACCCATGCCGATCTGGGCCAGCAGCAGGACGCCGAGCAGGGCGCCAAACACGCACAGGCCGCGCTGGTGCACAAGCTTGACGGCCATGATGCCGACGAAGGCCAACACCCCTATGGCCCACAGCCTGTGCACCCAGTGGATGGCAGTCAGTGCCTGTAGCGACAGGAAATTGCCGGAAGCATCCATGCCCAGTTCGCGGTGCAGCGTGAATGCCGGCTCGAAGTGCATTTCCGGCACCCATTCGCCGTGGCATAGGGGGAAATCCTGGCAGGCCAGCGCCGCATAGTTGGTGCTGACCCAGCCGCCCAGCACGATCTGAACCGCCACCGCCGCGAGCGCCAGCACGCCCCAGAGCCGCAGGGCCCGCACATCCGCCATGCCCGAAAGCGATGGTCCGGACTCGCGCTGCCAAAGCCAGACCAGCAGGGCCAGGGTGGTCATGCCGCCGACGAGGTGTCCGGTCACGATGAAGGGCTTGAGCAATTCCGTCACCGTCCACATGCCGAGCAGGGCCTGGAAGACGATTATGCTGAGCAGCGCGATCGGCAGCGCGGGCGAACCCTTGGCCACAAAGCGATGCTTGATGGAGAGAATGGCAATGCCCAGCACCAGCAAGCCCAGCGTGCCGGCAAAATAGCGGTGCACCATTTCCTTCCAGGCCTTGGCATGGCTGACCGGCCCTTCGGGATTTTGCGCCAGCGCCTCGTCGATATGCTCGCTCGCGAGGTGCGGCGTAATCTTGCCGTAGCAGCCGGGCCAGTCCGGGCAACCCAGGCCGGCATCCGACAGGCGCACGTAAGCGCCCAGCGCCACGACCCCCACAGTCAGCAGCAATGCTGCAATGATCAACTTGCGGTACAGGTTCATGATTTATCCGATCTGCGAAGCTTTCAGAAGCAGTTTGATGTCCTTGATCATGCGGCCGGGATCCGGGTTCTGCGGCCAGCGCATCATCACGTGCCCGAGCGGGTCGATCATGTACAAGTAGGCCTCCGTCTCGCTGCCGACGAATTGCGGGATCGGCGAGACCGGAGGCATCAAATAGTTAAGGCCGGCATGGTATGTCTGCAGGTCCGCAGCCGGCGCAACGCTGTCGGTCAGCAGCCACAGCCGCTCGATGCGGTCCATTTCCTTGCCTTGCGCGGTGCGGGTCTGGCGCATGAAATAAAGCAGATCCTGACAGGTCTTCGGACATGCGCCGCCGCCCACGTACACCATCACCCACTTGCCCTTCAAGCCGGCCGCGTCCATGGGTTTGCCGTCCAGCCCGATGCCGGCGACATGCACGTCGACCTGTTTGATGAGTTCGCCGTAATTCTTGCGCGCAGTCGGCTGCCATACGTAGTAGGCAAGGTAGGAAGCCGTCACCGGCAAGGCAAACAGCCCGATCAGCAACAGCAATTTGACTCGATTCATTTTGACGCGATTCACTTCTCCTCCGCCGCGTTTTCTCGTTTTACATTCAACACCAGCCACAGCACCACGATCGCCGCAGCCAGGCCGAACCATTGGATGGCATAGCTGATGTGCGTCCCCACGCCCGTATCAGGCCGCGGCCAGTCGCGAACGAGGCCATCGCCGGTGTCCGAGGTCTGCTCGATCAGAACCGGCTGCAGCGACTTGCCGAACTCCCTCTGGTAGCGCTCGAAATCCAGGTTCTGCCACAACCTGCCCTGCGGCTCAGCCCCTTTCAGTTCCAGATAGCGGCTTTGGGTGTCCACCGCCACACCGTGCAAAGTCACCACGCCGGGCACCGGCTTCACTTCCGGCAGCGCATCACGGCGCGCATCGACCACCTCGGCCCAGCCGCGGTTGACCAGCACATGCTGCGTCGAACCCTCTATCAAAAAGGGGGCGAACACATGGTAACCCGCGCGGGTTTTGTACATGCGGTTGTCGACGAAAATTTCACGCTCAGCCAGGAATTCCCCGCGCACTTCAACCGGCCGATACAGCAAATCCCCCTTGGCCACCGTCGCGGCGCCGATTTGCACGACACCGTCTTCCTGCATGCGGTCATAGCGCGCCTGCAGTTCGCGCTTGTAGTCGGCGCGCGACAACTGCCAGTTGCCCAGCCACATGGTCAGGCCGAAAAAGAACAGGCCGGCCAGAGTGGGCCACAAGCCGGGGCGAAAAACGAACACACCGAAACGCATGGATAAGAGGTTAAACTAAATCACTTTAATTATTTCGTTTTCGGAAGCGCCATGCGTATTGTCATCCTGTTGTTCATTGCACTCATCGTCCTCAGCCTGGGCAGTGCGCTCTACTATCTGGTCAAGGACAAGGGCCAATCAGAACGTACCGTCAAGGCATTGACCGTGCGCATCTCGCTTTCCATCTTCCTGTTCGTCCTGCTCATGGCCAGCTATTACTTCGGCTGGATCCCACAAACCGGCCTGCGGGGTTGACGACTTAACCAGCCCCCAAACAAAAAGGCCGCGCACCGCGCGGCCTTTATTGTTTTCCGGCCGCGGCTTAAACCAGCCAGTACACGAAAATGAACAGGCCCAGCCAGACCACGTCCACGAAGTGCCAGTACCATGCCACCCCTTCGAAACCGAAGTGGTGCTCGGCCGTGAAGTGGCCCTTGATGGAACGCCCCAGGATCACGATCAGCATCAGCGTGCCGACTGTCACATGGAAACCATGGAAGCCGGTCAGCATGAAGAAGGTCGCGCCATACGCACCCGCGCCCAGGGTCAGGCCCAGCTCGCTGTAGGCGTGGACGTATTCATAGGCCTGCAGGCCAAGGAAGGTCAGGCCCAGGGCCACGGTGAGGAACAGGCCCAGAATCAGCTGGCTGCGGTTGTTCTTCTTGAGCCCCCAATGCGCCCAGGTCACGGTCGCGCCCGAGGAGAGCAGCAGCAGGGTGTTGATGGCCGGAATGCCCCAGGCGCCCATGGGCGTGAACTGGTAACCGTCCGCAGTCAGCCCGGGGCCGGCGGTGGGCCAGGTGGCGCTGAATCCGCTCCACAACTGCTCCATGGTCTCGCCTTCGCCCAGCCATGGCACCGCCAGCACGCGCATGTAGAACAGTGCGCCGAAGAAGGCAGCGAAGAACATGACCTCCGAGAAGATGAACCAGCTCATGGCCCAGCGGAAGGACAGATCGACCTGCTTGTTGTGCTTGCCGCTCTCGCTTTCGCGGATGACCGTGCCGAACCAGCCGAACAGCATCAGGGCGAGCACGCCCAGGCCCGCCCACAGCATCCAGCCGCCGCTGACGTCGTTGATCATGAAGGTGGCGCCCAGCGCCATCAGGGTCAGCGCCACCGAGCCCACGATGGGCCAGTGGGACGGCGCGGGCAGGTAATAACCGCCAGTTTGTGAAGCCATGTTGTTGTCTCCTCTCCTCTTGTCGTTTACTCATAAGTCAGAAATATAGG
>DCVO01000057.1 GCA_002327405.1 Thiobacillus sp. UBA2186
GAGAGAGGATGCGATAGGTGCCGACAATGCGGCCGGCATCCTCGTCGCGCACGATCAGGTGCTCGCAGAAGGGATCATAGATGTCGCGATCGACGCCCGGCGTGCGGGTGGCGAGGCGGGCGCCCATCTCGTCGGCGAAGACGCGATAGCGCAGCTTCTGGGCTTCGAGGATCTCGGTCTCGCAGGTGGCGAGCCCGACGTGCAGGTTGCGGGCCTTGCGCGCGGCGCCGTCCTGGCGCGGCTGGATGTGCTGGAGCATGGTCTTCTTCCGTCCTGTTCGGGTCGGGCCATTCTCGAAAGCTGGCGTTGCGACGCAGTGACGCGCTGGTTACGATCGGGTGACGAACAGTAGGCAGGCAACTGCTGAATCACCCGAGGAGGCTGACCCGCATGACCGATACCCACACCGCCGACAACTGCGTGTTCTGCCGCATCGCCCGCGGCGAACTGCCCGCAGCGAAGGTCTTCGAAGACGAGCACACGCTGGCGATCATGGACATCCAGTCGGTGAATCCGGGGCACATGCTGGTGCTGGTCAAGCCGCACCGCGCCAACGTCTATGCGCTGGAAGACGAGCTCGCCGGCGCGGTCTTCCGCACTGCGGCGCGCATGGCCCGTGCGGCCAAGCAGGCCTTCGCCTGCGAGGGCGTGACCCTGTTGCAGGCCAACGAGAAGGCCGGCGCGCAGACCGTGTTCCATTTCCACATCCACGTGCTGCCGCGCTGGGAAGGCGACGGCATGGAACTGGCTTGGCCGGTGAAGAACCCTCCGCGCGAGGCCCTCGAGGAGATGGCGGTCAAGCTGCGCGGCGCCCTCGCGGCGGAGGGCTGAAAGGAGGAACCGAAGGATCTGGGGCACCGCCGGTGGCCTCTCGGCGCTGCGTATAATCGGGGTCTCGATCACTTCCCGATGACGCGCCCCCCATGTCCATCCTCGTCTGCGGATCGGTCGCCTACGACTCGATCATGGTCTTCCACGACCGCTTCAAGAACCACATCCTGCCCGAGCAGATCCACATGCTGAACGTGTCCTTCCTGGTGCCCGACATGCGCCGCGAGTTCGGCGGCTGCGCCGGCAACATCGCCTACAATCTCAAGCTGCTGGAGGGTGAGCCGGTAATCATGGCCACGGTGGGCGAGGATTTCGCGCCTTATGCCGCGCGTCTCGAACGCCTGGACCTCACCCAGGAGCATGTGCGCAAGGTCGAGGGCAGCTACACCGCACAGGCCTTCATCACCACCGACCTCTCTGACAACCAGATCACCGCCTTCCACCCGGGCGCGATGAATCACTCGCACCTGAATGACGCATCTGGCGCCAATGACATCAAGCTCGGCATCGTCTCCCCCGACGGGCGCGACGGCATGCTGGCCCATTGCGCGCAGTTTCATGAGGCCGGCATTCCCTTCGTGTTCGACCCCGGCCAGGGCATGCCCCTGTTCAACGGCGAGGAGCTGCTGCAAATGGTGCGTCAGTCCGATTACGTCACCCTCAACGATTACGAAGCGGAGCTGCTGCAGGCCCGCACCGGGCATTCCCTGGATCAGTTGGCGCGCGAAGTCGAAGCCCTGGTCGTGACCAAGGGCGCCGAGGGCGCGGAATTCCATGTGGGTGGCCAACCCATCCACATCCCCGCCGCGCCGGTGCGCGCAGTGGCCGACCCCACCGGCTGCGGCGATGCGTTCCGTGCGGGCCTCCTCTACGGCATCGCACACGGCATGGATTGGGAAACTACCGGACGGCTGGCGAGTCTCATGGGTGCTATAAAAATAGAAAGCCGCGGCGGGCAAAACCATGCGCCCAGCCGTATGGAAATTGAAGCGCGGTTCGCCGAATCCTTCGGCTATCGCATCTGAGACATCGGCCAGATGGCCAACGCTGGAAAACTGGAGTTCACCATGAATAGGATTGCCGTATTGCTGCTTGCCACCTCCACAGCCGTTCTGCTCACCGGCTGCCCCGCCGGCCTCGGCAGCAAGGATTATTCGCGCGAGCAGACGCGCACCGTACAGGAGGTGCAGATGGGCGTGGTCGAGTCGGTGCGCAGCGTCAAGATCGAGGGCACCAAGAGCGTGGTCGGGCCCGCAGCCGGCGCCGTGGTCGGCGGCGTAGCCGGCAGCACGGTGGGCAGCGGCCGCGGCCGCGTGGCCGGCGCCACCGTGGGTGCGGTGCTCGGCGGCGTAGGCGGCGCAGCCGCGGAAGAGGCCATCACACGCCAGGACGGCGTCGAAATCACCGTCAAGCTCGACTCCGGGCGCGTGCTGGCGATCACCCAGGCCGCGGATGAGGAATTCCGCGTCGGCGATCGCGTGCGGGTGCTGACCGGGGGTGGCGTCACGCGCGTGACGCGCTAGCTTCCGTTGCCCGCTTCGCCATCCGGGGTCGGGCAGCCGGCTTTGCACCCTATCATTGGGGAACAGCGCCTATTCACGTGCGGGCTGGTGGGGGTAAGCGGCTTGCCGCTGCGGCCACTGCTTGCCATCAATACGCCGACCTTGCCGAAGGCTTCATCGCTTCCAGGCCTTCGCGTTCGGTCGCGCAGCGCATGAATTTCAGATACGCGCCGCCATGGCGCGCCTCATCGCGCGACGACAACCCGTAGATATGCTTGATGACCGGTTCGGTATGCCATTCCGCAGCACGGCGGCACCAGCGTGTCAGCCGAACCTCGCCGCAGAAATGCAGCATCAGCGTTCCCAGCGGCGGGGCCGGATCGAACTCGAAGCGTACGGTGTGCAGTTCCGCCTCCGTTGGTGCCGGTTCCGGGTAAAGCAAGGGATTTCCAGACGGCGAAGGTGTTCTGGCCATCTCAAGAAAGGAGTGTGACGAATCGAAGAATCGCCAGGATGCAAATTCATCGCGCAGTCATATCCGTGCCACAAGAATGCAATGCATCTCAAATAATCTGCCGCAAACCGATCTTAGAGGGAATCCCATGCTTGAATCCGCGGCACAGAAATCATCCGGCCAGCACGGCCGCTTCAAGGTTTATTTGGCGGTCGACGACGTCGAAATCGCCGAAGCCCAGCAATTGCGCTACAGGGTTTTTGCCGACGAAATGGGCGCCAGACTGCCTTCCGCACACTTGGGCATGGACATCGATCCGTTCGACAATTTATGCGACCACCTTTTGGTGCGCGACACCATCAGCGGCGAAGTGGTCGGCACCTACCGCATCCTGCCGCCCGACTCCGCGAAAAAATCCGGCTATTATTCCGAGCAGGAATTCGACCTCACCCGCTTCCATTTTCTGCGCCCGCGCATGGCGGAACTGGGGCGCTCCTGCGTGCACCCAGACTACCGCAGCGGCGCGGTGATCGCCCTCCTCTGGCTGGGACTGGCGGACTACATGACCCGCCACGGCTTCGATTACGTGATCGGCTGCGCCAGCATCGGCATGGCCGACGGCGGCCACCTCGCCGCCAGCGTCTACCGCCATGTCAGCGCCAAACACCTGAGCCCGGTGGAATGGCGCGCCACCCCGCGCACGCCCCTGCCGCTGGCGTCGCTCGACACCGGCACCCCCGGCCTGCCGCCCCCGCTCATCAAGGGCTACCTGCGCCTGGGCGCCATGGTTTGCGGCGAACCGGCCTGGGACCCGGATTTCAACACCGCCGACCTGCTCATGCTGCTGCCCATGCAGCAGATCAACCGCAGCTACATGCGGCATTTCGTGAACAAGGGCGCCTGACTGCCGGCAGCCTTACAATAGGCTGCATGAGCGTCTTGTTTCGCCGCCTGTTCCGGCTGACCCGATTAAGCCTGCATCTGCTGCTGGGCGTATTCCAGGCCGCAGTGCTGTTCGGCTTCTACTCCCTGGCCGCACGCGACCGCGTGATTTCGCGCTGGTCTGCAAAGCTCCTGAAAATTCTGGGCATCAGACTGGTTGCGGGCACGCCCCCCGAGTTCGCCCACGGCGCGCTGCTGGTCGCGAACCATATCTCGTGGCTGGACGTTTTCCTCATCCATGCCGCCAGGCACGTGCACTTCGTTTCCAAGCACGAAGTGCGCGACTGGCCGGTAATCGGCTGGCTCGCCTGGCGTGCCGGCACCCTGTTCATCCAGCGTGCGAAGAAATCCGACACTGCACGCATCAATCAGGAAATGCATGCGCTTTTGCGCGACGGGGCCTGGGTGGCCGTGTTTCCCGAAGGCACTTCTACCGATGGCAGCAGGTTGCTGCGCTTCCTGCCCTCGCTATTCCAGCCGGCAGTGGACGAAAACCTGCCTGTAGTGCCGACGACGCTGCAATACCTGACTGCCGAGGGCGACTACACCAATGCCGCTGCGTATGCCGACAACGTTTCTTTCGGCACCTCGTTATGGCGCATCGCCGGTGAAAAGGGGATCGTGGCGCGTGTCACTTTCGGCACGACGATCCGCAGCGACAATCGCCGCGAACTCGCCGAAGCGGCCCATCGTGACATTGCCAAGACTTTGGGGTTCGAGACTACTTCTTCGGCGCTTTCGTCTGCGGACAGTCCATCTGGAACACCCGGCGGTCTTCCAGCCTCAGCGCAGTGATCTTGCCGCCCCACAGGCAGCCGGTATCGAGCGCCATGATGTCTTCGCGCAGATAAAGTCCCAGCGCCGACCAGTGGCCGCAGACGACGGGAATGCCGGCGGTCTTGCGCCCCGGCACGTCGAACCAGGGCACGAGCGGAGGCGGCGCGCTGCCCGGGCGGCCCTTGTGATGAAACTCCATCTCCCCGTCCGGGTAGCAAAAGCGCATGCGGGTGAAGGCATTGACGATCACGCGCAGGCGATCGGCACCGGCCAGTTCGTCCGACCATTGCGCCGGCACCGATCCGTACAGTTTTGCGAACACCTGCACGTAATCCGGCCCCCGGAGCACCTTTTCCAGCTCCCGTGCATGCGCGAGCGTCTCGTCCAGCGTCCATCCCGGCCACACCCCGGCATGCACCATCAGCACGCCGTGCTCGAAGTGCGCGATGTTGCGATGCAGCAGCCAGTGCATGAGTTCGTCGCAGTCCGGCGCCTCCAGAATCGGCGCCAGGGTGTCGGTGTGGTGGAACTGGCGATGCCCCGCCCACACGCCCAGCAGATGCAGGTCGTGGTTGCCCAGCACCACGACTGCGCGCTCGCCGAGGTCGCGCACGAAATACAGGGTCTGCAGCGACTCCGGTCCGCGGTTGACCAGATCGCCGACGAACCACAGATTGTCCCGCGTGCGATCGAACCCGCAGTCAGCCAGCAACTTTTGCAGGGAGACGAAACACCCCTGCACATCGCCGATCACATAAGTCCCCACGCCTTGCTCCTCACACCTCACACCTCACCAAAATTGTGGGAGCGGCGCCCTCGCCGCGATTGGGCAGCACCGCAAAATTATCGGCCCGAAGGCGGGCCTCCTACTCGAATGATACAATCGTTCGCCGATTTTCCTGTCTCATCCCATGCTGTCTCATCTCAACCCACCCCAGCGCGAAGCCGCGAAATACCTGGATGGCCCGCTGCTGGTGCTGGCGGGCGCGGGTTCGGGCAAGACCCGGGTGATCACCCACAAGATCGCCTGGCTCATCCGCGAATGCGGCTTCAAGCCCTCCAGCATCGCCGCCATCACCTTCACCAACAAGGCGGCGAAGGAAATGCAGGAACGCGCCGGCAAGCTGTTGGAAGGCAAGGACGGAAAGGGCCTCATCGTCACCACTTTCCATTCGCTGGGCTTGCGCATCTTGCGCGAGGAGGCCGAGTCGGCCGGACTCAAGCCGCGCTTCTCCATCCTGGACGGCGCGGATGCCATGCAGATCATTTCCGAGATCCTCAAGACCACCGACAAGCAGCTGATCCGCCAGGCTGCCACGCAGATTTCGTTGTGGAAGAACGGCCTGCTATCGCCCGCCGAAGCCCAGCGTATCGCCGCCAGCGACCATGAACACGTGTGGGCCAAGCTCTACGACCGTTACGACGCCACCCTGCGCGCCTACCAGGCGGTG
>DCVO01000070.1 GCA_002327405.1 Thiobacillus sp. UBA2186
TGCGCGGGGTCGGTGCGCGCATTGCCGTGGGCGCGCAGCAGGGTCAGCGTGCGCATCATGAACAGCGCGGCGGGCATACCCTTGCCGGACACGTCGCCTACCGCCAGCAGCGCGCAATCCTCGTCCCGCATGAAAGCATCGTACAGGTCTCCGCCCACCATCTTGGCCGGCAGCAACGCGGCATGCGACTCGATCTCCGGATGACCGGGGAACAGCGGCAGCGCGGGCAGCATGCCCATCTGGATACTGGCCGCCGTGGCCAGCTCCTTCTTAAGATGTTCCAACTGCAATTGCCGGGTCAGCGACTCCGCCGCCTGCTCGTTGACGGCGCGGAAACGCTGGGTAAGCAGGCGGGTGAGCTTGCGCATCAGACCCGGCAGAGGCGCCAACCACTGCCAGAAGTCGCGCTCATGGATGGCGATGACTTCGCTGACCCCGGCCGAGCGGATGTAGGCGGACGCCGCGCCGCCATCGATCACCGACATTTCTCCCAGCATCTCGCCGGGGGAAATGACTCTCAGCGGCTGGGGCGTATCCAGCCGCAGAAAGACCTCCAGCCGGCCGGAGCGCAATATAAAAAGGTGGTGATTTTCGCGGCCGGCCTCGATCAGCATCTCGCCGTCTTCCAGCCGCCTTGTCACGGCGTGTCTGCGGACAAGCGCAAGCTGTTCCGGGTCGAGGCCGGAGAAAATGGCCGCCTGGGCAAGTTCCTGCCCGGCTGGGTCAGGCTGGCTGTTCAGTGGATGATCCCGGGCGCGCGGCCGCTTCCTTGGCAAAGGCCAGGCTCAGCACGTTACGGCCGCGCTCGCGCCTGTAGTCCATGGCGGTGGTGTAATGGCGCACGAGAAACACGCCCAGCCCGCCCGGCGTCGCATGCTCCAAAGAATCGGGCAAGCTGATTTCGGGCCGGGCCGTGGGATCGAATGCCGGGCCGTCGTCTTCGATCTCCGCCTTGAGCACGCCGGCCTCGCAAACACAGGCCAGAACGATGGATTTGGCGGGCGCGGGGCCGTCGCCACGCTCCGCCGCGGCGGCGCCGTGCTCGATCACATTGGTGACCGCTTCGGTCAGTACCAGCTCAAGCCGATAGGCCAGATCGGCGGACAGGCCGCAGGCGTCCTTCAGTTGCGCCAGCCAGGCGCCCAGGGTTTCCAAGGCCTCGGGCTGCGCCGCAAGGCTCAGCCTGTGTGTGTCAGCCGATCCCTGCGTGCTTGCCGCCAGCGCCTCCATGGCTAGCCGGCAAAAATCGCCAGCGCGGCCGGCTCGTCATCCAACACCGGAATCAGCGCGATGATTCCGGCCGTGTCCAGCGTTTCCCGCACCATGGGCTGAAGCCCATACAGTGCCAGTTTGCCGCCGCGCGCCGCATTGGCCTTGGCGCAGGAAAGTAGCAGCCGCATGCCGATGGAGGCGACAAAATCGACTCCGCTCATGTCCACCGCCACCTTGACCGGCGTGGTCGAGGTCAGCGTGGTAAAATGCAGGTCGACATCCTGCGTGCCTTTCATGTCCAGGCGCCCCGTCAGGCGAATGCGCTTGACGCCCTCTTCGATCTGTTCGTCCACCAGTTCCATGTCGTTCCTCTTTCAGTTTGCGTCGAATATGATAGCGGAGGGAAACGCCCAGCCCCGGCGTTGTCACAAAAAATTCATCTTGGCTTTGGCCTGAACAGCTTTGTGTCAAAATCCGGCCATGCGCTACTGGCTGATGAAATCCGAACCCTCCGACGTTTCCATCGACGATCTCGCCGCCCTGCCCAACCAGACCGTGGCCTGGTATGGCGTGCGCAACTACCAGGCGCGCAACTTCATGCGCGACCAGATGGAAGTGGGCGACAAGGTGCTGTTCTACCATTCCTCCTGCGCGGAACCCGGTATAGCAGGACTTGCGGTGGTGAGCCGTAAAGCCTATCCGGACGAGACCCAGTTCGATCCCGGGAACAAGTATTTCGACCCCAAGGCCACGCGCGAAAACCCGCGCTGGATGAACGTCGACGTCAAGCTGGTGAAAAAGACCCGCCTGGTGTCGATCAAGGAACTGCGCAGCCGCCCGGAACTGGCCAAGCTGCGCATCCTGCAAAAGGGCAACCGGCTCTCCATCACGCCGGTCGATCCCAGGGAGTACAACTTCATCCTGTCCCTGCTCTGATGGAATTCCTGGCCGGCTATATCCTGCTCGGCCTGGCGGCCGGCTTCGTCGCCGGCCTGCTGGGCGTGGGCGGCGGCCTCATCATCGTGCCGGTATTGAGCTGGCTGCTGGAAGCGCAGGGCCTGACGCAGAACGCCATGCACTACGCGCTGGGCACTTCGCTCGCCAGCATCCTGTTTACCTCGATCTCCAGCCTGCGCGCGCACCATGCGCGCGGCGCCGTCGAATGGTCCACCGTCAGGCGCATCACCCCGGGCATCCTGTTCGGCACCTTTGTCGGCGCGGCCCTGGCGGCGCGCCTGTCGCCTCTTCCCCTGAAGATATTCTTCGTGGTGTTCCTGTTCTACGCCGCAGTCCAGATGTGGTGGAATTTCAAACCCACCGCCCACCGCCAGTTGCCCGGCCCTCTCGGCATGTTTGGCGCAGGCAGCGCCATCGGCGCCGTGTCGAGCTGGGTCGGCATCGGCGGCGGCACGCTCTCGGTGCCCTTCCAGCTTTGGTGCAACGTGCCCTTGCACAGGGCCATCGGCACCTCGGCCGCGATCGGCCTCCCCATCGCCGCTGCCGGCGCGGTGGGTTACGCGTTGCACGCACCTGCCGGAGGCGCAGCCGGCAGCCTGGGCCATATCCACCTGACGGCGCTGGCCTGCATCGCCATCGGCAGCGTCACGACTGCGCCGCTCGGCGCCCGCTCGGCCCATGCCCTGCCGGTCGGAAAGCTGAAGCGCGTATTTGCCTTGTTCCTGCTGGTCCTGGCCATTCGCATGGCCTGGAGCTTGCTTTAGAATTCGCAAACCAATCAACACTTGGGACGCCATGAACCACACTTTGCTGGGTTTCGTCATCCTGTATCTGGTCGTTTCCATCGGCATCGGCATGTATGCCGCCACCAAGGTCAAGAACACCGAAGACTACGTTGCTGCCGGACGTTCCCTGCCCATGTTCCTGGTGATCGCCATGGTTTTTGCCACCTGGTTCGGAGCGGAAACGGTACTGGGCATTCCGGCCACCTTCCTCCAGGAAAATCTCGGCGGAACGATTTCAGACCCCTTCGGCGCCTCGCTGGCACTGATCCTGTTCGGTCTGTTCTTCGCGCGCAAGCTCTACCGCATGAATTTGCTGACGCTGGGCGATTTCTTCCGCAAGCGCTACAACCGCCCGGTGGAAGTAGTCATCTCCATTGCCATTGCCTTGTCCTACCTCGGCTGGGTTTCGGCGCAGGTCACCGCACTGGGACTGGTGTTCAACGTGCTGTCGGACAACGCCATCACCCAGGCTGAGGGCATCCTGATCGGCGCCGCAGTGGTGCTGCTCTATACCCTGTATGGCGGCATGTGGTCGGTAGCGCTCACCACTTTCGTGCAAATGACCATCATCGTCATCGGCCTGTTGTGGATATCCAAGCTGGTGGGCGACATGCCCCAGGTCAACGGCATTGCTCCGGTGGTGGAACACGCGGCCGATGCCGGAAAATTCCAGTTCTGGCCGGAAGCCAACTGGGCGGCCATCATCACCTTCGTCGCCGGTCTTCTGACCATGGGCTTCGGGTCGGTGCCTCAGCAAGACGTGTTCCAGCGTTCCAATTCATCCAAGAACGAAACCGTCGCCGTGTGGGGCACGGTGATCGGCGGCAGCGCCTATTTCCTGTTTGCCGCGGTGCCCATCTACCTGACCTATTCCGCCACCCTGGTCGACCCGGCGATGACCGGCGAACTGCTGGCGCAGGATGCGCAACTGGTGCTGCCGACTTTCGTCAAAACCCACTTGCCGCTGATGGCACAGATCGTTTTCTACGGCGCCCTGCTGTCGGTGATCATGTCCACCGCATCGGGCACCTTGCTGGCGCCCTCGGTCACGCTCTCGGAGAACGTCATCAAGGAGTTCATGCCGCAGCATCGCATGAGCCAGAAGAAGCTGCTCTGGGTCACCCGCATTGTGGTCATCCTGTTTTCCCTGCTGGTGGTGGGCTACTCGCTTTGGGCGCTGAAATCGGAAACCAGCATTCACCAGATGGTGGAGAACGCCTACAAGGTGACACTGGCCTGCGCCTTCGTGCCGCTGGTGGCCGGCCTCTACTGGAAAAAAGCCAACAATACGGGCGCGGCGCTCTCCATCATACTGGGGTTGGCGGCCTGGATCGGCATGGAATTCATCGCACCCGAAGCGACCCTGCCGCCGCAGTTTTCAGGCTTCATCGCGAGCGCTATCGGCATGGTGCTCGGCAGCCAACTCAAGAAATAGCCAGAAAAAAGCGGCGGTCGCCGCTTTTTTTTCTGATCCCGGCTTCAGCGCAAATAACCTTCGTATTCCAGCTTCAGCAGGATGCGCTGGATCGCCTCGTCGACGGTCAGCTCGGTCGTGTCCAGCATGACCTCCGGTTTTTCCGGCGCCTCATAGGGGTCCGATACGCCGGTGAATTCCGGGATCAGGCCGGCGCGGGCCTTGGCGTACAAACCCTTGCGGTCGCGCGCCTCGCAGGTCTCGATCGGCGTCGACACATACACCTCGAAAAAACCGCCAACCGCCTCGATCATGGTGCGCACGTCACGGCGCGTCTGGCGATAAGGCGCAATCGGCGCACAGATGGCAACGCCGCGGTTCCTGGTGATTTCCGACGCGACAAAACCGATGCGCCGCACGTTGACGTCCCGGTGTTCCCTCGAGAACCCCAGTTCCGACGACAAATGGTGGCGCACGATATCGCCATCCAGCAAGGTTACCGGGCGCCCCCCCATTTCCATCAGGCGGATGGCCAGGGCGCGCGCCAGCGTGGACTTGCCCGCCCCCGAGAGTCCGGTGAAGAAAACCGTAAAGCCCTGTCGGTCGCGCGGCGGGGTGCTGCGGTTCAACTCGGCGACAACCTCGGGGAAAGCATACCACTCCGGGATCTTCAAACCGGCCCGCAAACGCCGCTGGAATTCGTCGCCGCCCAGGTTGGCCCCGCGCATGTCGTCGGCCAACTCGGTATCGGATACATATTCATCGCGGTCCTCGACATACTGCATGCGCGGAAAGGGGATCACCGTCATGCCGATGCGCTCGGCCGCCGCCGCCACGTCGAGACCGCCCTCCGCCGCGCACATGTCCAGGCCGCGCCGGGCCGTACCCCTGTTTGCATGTTCGCCGCCGACGATGACGTGGCTGCAGCCGTAGTTGCGGGCCAGAATGACGCGCATGAGTTTTTCGCGCAGGCTGGAGGGAGGCGGCATGATCGGCAGCATGGCCAGTTGCGTGGTGGCGGCCGGGAAACGCGGCATGATGGCTTGGAACGTGCGCATCAGCGTGAAATATCCCGCATGCGAAACCAGATCGCCGCCGCCAAAGGGCAGCAACAGCAGGTTGGCTTCCTGCTCGATGGCCGTGCGCAGGCAGAATTCGAACTGGACCCGGTGCATGGGCTGGCCGGCCAGATAAGCGACGATCCTGCGCCAGCCGCGCCTGGCGAGCTGCGCGCGCAATTCCGCTGGGGTCATGCGCAGCGCGTTAAAATCGTGATGCATGGGCAGCGACACCCCTTCCACCATGCCGCCGACATGCCAGCCTGTGCCCGCTTCATCCACGCCCTCGGCTACGGAAGAACGCGCCAGCAATTCACGGTCGCCGGCGGGGTCCGCCTGCCACATATCCGCGATGTTCAACACTGCGAGCATGAAACCTTCGCCGTCGCGCAAGGCGACGCGGTCGCCCGGTTTCAGCCCCGCTGCCTGTTTGTCCTCCAGCCGCAGGGTGAGCGGCAGGGGCCATGCCGTGCCATCGGCAAGCGCAAGTTTTTCCAATACGCTCTCGTAATCGGCGCGCCCCATGTAGCCTCGCAGCGGAGCGTAGGCGCCGTTCATCAGCATTTCCAGTTCACCGATCTGGCGCCAGCCCAGATCGATGGAAGGCAGGCCCAAGGCTTCCTTCTTGAGTGCTTCGGCTTGTCCGGCCGTCACCAACAGATCAATCGGCTGGCCGCCATACGGTGCAATGAGGTCCTTCACGCTTATCCCTTGTAGACCGAATAAAACAAGCTCACGAAACGATCATAATCCGCCTCCGGCAGGTGATTGATGCCCGCCGCCCCCTTGCGCCCGCCGCCGGTTTCGAACTGGCTGCAGATTTCATCCGCGCCCGCCTTGCCGCTCAGTGGCGCACGCACGCTGACCACGAAGCCGCCTTCCGGTTTCCGGGTCAGCACCGCATGAGCCTGAGCGTGCGAATCCTCTGCAAGGCGATTGCCCAGCACGCCGGAAATCCGGCGCGCCCATTTTTCCGCCGGCAAAATAAATATGCGCCCGGATGGGCGATCCACCTCGGGTTTGGCACTGCCTGCGTGGGCCATGTCCTGCGCAAACCCTTCTCTCAAAACCCTGAATGCCGGCTCCGATGCGATCAGCTCGAACGGGTCGCGATATCGATGCACGATTCGGTAAAGCTCGTCCGGTGCATAGTGCAGGTCTTCCAGGGTTTCGCCATAGCCGTTGTAATTCAGGCACTCGCCCAGCTCCTGCAATTGCCCCAATTGTCTCTCGTTCAGGCCAAGCGGCCTCGCCGCAAGACGCGCAGCCTGGGCAAGATTGTCGCCAAACGCCGCGGCAACGGCCCAGACGAGATGCGCCCCGTCCAGATAGTCATTGACCAGCAGGCTGGTACAGGTCTCCGGACTGGTGTCGATATGCGCTTCGAAGCCTGGATGAACAGGGATCTCGCCCGGTTGATGGTGATCGAAATATCTGATGCTGGCGCCGGCAGCCAATGCCGCATCCACTGCCGCACGGTTTTTGGACAGCGCCACATCGAGCACCGTAATGCGATCGCCCGCTTGCGCCTGAACGCGCCTGAGCAGGCTGATGTCGCGCTTGGGGCCGGTCACCAGAATGGAGTCGGCAGGAGCAGCCAGGCGAAGTTGGTGCAGTGCGCAAAGCCCGTCTGCATCCCCGTTAAAGACGTCAATAATTCTGTTCATATGAATAATCCGGATAGCCACTTGGGAGATGAAAACAGCCGTCAGCCGTCGGCCTCGCCATCGGCGGCCAGCATCAGCAGTTCGAGCTTGTCCTTGAGCTGGCGGGTAAAGCCGACGATGCTCTGGCGCCCGGTATCCACCACCAGATCGGCGACTTCGCGATACAAAGGGTCGCGTTGCTCATAGAGTTCCCGCAGCTTGGCAAGCGGATCTTCGGTTTGCAGCAAGGGTCGGTTGCGGTCATGCCGGGTGCGCTCGTACAACTGCTCCGGGCTGCCGCGCAGATAGACAACGGTTCCCCGGGTCCGCAGCAACTCGCGGTTGTGAGCGGACAGGACGGCACCGCCGCCCGTGCCCAGCACGATGTTGGACCGGCTGGCCAATTCCGCGATCACGGCTTCTTCGCGCTTGCGAAAACCGGCCTCGCCTTCGATCTCGAAAATGACCGGGATTTTTACCCCGGTACGCGCCTCGATCTCGTGGTCGGCATCGATGAAGGTCTTGCCGAGCTGTTTCGCCAGCAGCTTGCCCACCGTGGTCTTGCCGGCCCCCATCAGGCCTACCAGGAAAATATTGTCCTTCTTGCCCATGCCGGCATTGTAGCGGAGTGCGGGGACAAAAAAATAACGCCCCGCATGGGGCGTTATTCTGCTTGCGACAGGATCAGCGCAGCGACAGGCGTTCGTCAAGAATGCGCGGCGTAAGGAAAACCAAGGTCTCGGTCTTGAGTTCCTGACGGTCCGTATTCTTGAAAAGATGCCCCAGGAATGGCAGATCGCGAAGGAAGGGCACCCCGCTGACGTCGTTGCGGTTGATGGTCTCGTAAATGCCCCCCAGCACCACGGTTTCGCCGTTGTTGACACGCACCTGGGTTTTCACCCGGCGGCGGTCAATGGCGCCATCGAGGCCCGGTTGGTCCTTTTGCACTTCCACATTCAGGATAACCGAATCATTGTTGAGAATTTGCGGATCAACCAGCAAGCACAGGAAGGCATCGACAAACTTCGTCGTATTGGTCGCTGCGCTCGCCTCCAGATCGGCCGTCGTATAAGGGATTTGCACGCCTTGCAAAATAACTGCGGGTTGCTGATTGGTCGTGACTACACGCGGATTCGAAATGACCTTGCCGCGGTTGTCCGCTTCCAGTGCCTGCAATTCAAGCGTGATCAGGTTGCCGGTCGCGGCGTTCAGCAGGGTCAGGCCAAGCTGTCCCGGGAAAGCGCCGCCAAACGGGTTCAATATGGGCGACTCCACGTTCGGCCTGATGGTTGCGGGCAGCCCTTGCGCCTCCTGCAGCGATTGCTCGGCAGTGCCGCCGACACCGACTCGGGTCCTGCTCCCCCCGATGATAGTGTTGCTGCCAATCGAGGTCCCCAGCCGCACACCCAGTTGGCGCGCAAACGAATCATCCGCGAGCACCACCCGTGCCTCGATCATCACCTGGCGCGCGGGCACGTCAATTTTCGCCAGCAGATCACGCACTTCCTGAATATTTTTGGCCGTGTCGTTGATGATCAGCATGTTGGTCTTGAGGTCATACGAAGCACGGCCGCGCTTGGACAGAATTTTTTTGTCCTCTTCCTTGGCACCGATTACCGAAGACGGAGTTGCACTGGTCACCCCCTCTGAGGCAACCGTACACGAAGCCTTGCCGCCACCCGCCACCGAGGAAAGATCCGCGCCATATAGCATGGCCTGTGCTTCATCAGCGCGCAGATAATTGAGCGGTATATATTCGGTAACCAAGGGCTCCAGTTCGGTGACGGACTGACGCGCCTCCAGTTCCGCCTTTTCCTTGTTCAACAGTTCGTCCCTGGGCGCAACCCAGATCACGTTGCCATTGGTGCGCTTGTCCAGGCCCTTGGTCGTCAGGATCAGGTCCAGGGCCTGGTCCCACGGAACGTCCTTGAGGCGCAGGGTCAGGTTGCCGCCCACGGTGTCGCTGGCGACGATGTTGAGGCCGGTGAAGTCGGCGATGACCTGCAGCACCGAACGCACATCGACGTTCTGGAAGTTCAGCGACAGCTNNACGTTCTGGAAGTTGAGCGAGAGCTTTTCACCCTTGTAGATGGGCTTGCCGTCCGCGGTCTTTCTATCCTCCTGGACTACAGGCCTGACCTCGACGATGAACTGGTTGTCGGCCTGGTATGCGGAATACTCCCAAGCGCCCTTGGACTCGATCACCATCCTGGTGTTTTCGCCCAGTGTATAGCTTTCCACCTGGGTCACCGGCGTCGCGAAATCCGTTACGTCCAGACGACGCTGCAGCGCCTGCGGCAAGGCAGTGTCGATGAAATCGACCACCACGCCTTTGGCCTGCTGGCGGATATTGATGCCGGTCTGGGCATCCGCCAGGGAAGCCACGATGCGCGCCTCGCCATTCGGGCCGCGGCGGAATTCGACGTTCCTGATGGCATGCGGCACCGCTGCGGGCGCAGCTTCTGCGAAACGCGGGGTGACATTGCTGGTCGCGGAAACCGTACCCGTTTCGTTAAAGGCTACGATAAGCGACTTGCCATCGAGGGTGGTTTCATATTCGACCGACTTGTTCAGGTTGAAAACCAGACGGGTGCGGGTGCCGGCCTGCACCACATTGACCGAAACGAGCGGGCCCAGATAGGCGTCCACCGTGTTCTTGCCGATGGCATTGCCCGTATCGGGCAGGTCCATGGCAATGCGCGGGGGATTGCCGGTCGTAAAACCGGCCGGCGTGCTCTTCAGCGGTTCTTTCAGATGAACTCGCACCACGACCCTGCTGCCGGACAGAATGGCCGGCTCAACGCCGATCACTGCGTTGGCGGTAGGCGGATTGGCGGCCTGTGCCCCCGCCCCGGCGAGAAGAAGCAGGCACCCAAAGGCCCAGATCATGAAGCGGAATGCGTACACGGGGTTGAGGATGGCGTTTTTCATAATGGCCTCATTCTTGCAAAGTCAGTGTGCTAGTACGCTCGGTCCAGTCACCCGCGCTGTCCTGAACGATTTCCTTCAATACGATTTCGGCATCCGTGATTTGTGTGATCAAGCCGAAATTCTGCCCCATGTAATTTCCGGCACGGACGTGGTAAATGGCCTTGTCGGGGGTGGCGATCACGGCGTGGATTCCGTTTTTCTTGCTCATCATGCCGACCATTTTCAGGGTTTCCAGCGAATAGCCCTCCAGGGGCTCCTTGGGCCGGGTCAGGTCGGGCTGCAAACCGCCGCCGCCGCCAGCAGGCGTCAGCTTGCGCGGCTTGAACGGGTCGGGAAGGTCAAAAGCTTCATAGCTGAAAGGCTCATACGGCTTGATCTGGGGCAGCGGCTCGATCTTGCCCTGCATATCCTTGCCGGCCTCATTCATAAACTGCTGCAGGTCCTCCATGTCGCCTCCGCCACAGGCAGTCAATGCAGCCGCAAGGGAAATTGCCATCAGAAGGCGGCCAGCGCTCATCACTTTTGCCCCCCCTTCTTCGGCTTGCTTGCCGCGATTTCTTCTTCGTCAAGATAACGATAGGTCTTGGCGACGGCGTCCATCGCCAGATCGCCGCCTTTCGAGGGCAGCAGGCTGATGTCGTGGATGGTGACGATGCGCGACAGCTTGGCAACGTCGCTGGTAAAAGCGGCAATGTCGTGATAGCCGCCGCTTACCTTGATCCGGATGGGCAATTCCGCGTAGAAATCCCTTCTGGTTTCGGCCTCCGGCTTGAACAGTTCGAACTGGAGTCCTCGGCCCAGGCCGGCCTGGTTGACGTCGGTGACAAGCGCGTCCATTTCCTGCTTGTTGGGCAGCTGCTTCAGCAAGGCACCGAAGGATTGCTGAATGTCCGCCAGCTGTTTCTTGTAAGCCTCAAGGTTGATGGCTTGGCCTTTCTTGGTGGCATAGGTGGATTTGAGCTCGTCCTCCCTGACCTTGCTCTCGTCCAGCGACACCAGTGCCGGCGACCACAGGAACCACCAGCCCACCGCCACGACCAGCGCAAACAATATGCCCAACAGTCCAAGCTTGGCGCCAAGATGCCAGTCGGCGAGCGTTTTGAAGTCCAGTTTGTTCAAGTCTTCAAGATTCATGCGCGAACCCCATTATTTGTTCCCACCTTCTGCCTTTTGCTTGGTCTG
>DCVO01000146.1 GCA_002327405.1 Thiobacillus sp. UBA2186
CACAAGCCGATCATGCTCGCCGGCGGCCTGGGCAACATCCGCGCCGAACACGTGCAGAAGGGCGAGATCTCGGTCGGCGGCAAGCTGATCGTGCTCGGCGGCCCGGCCATGCTGATCGGCCTGGGCGGCGGCGCCGCCTCGTCGATGGCCACCGGCAGCAGCTCGGCCGACCTCGACTTCGCCTCGGTGCAGCGCGAGAACCCGGAAATGGAGCGCCGCTGCCAGGAGGTCATCGACCGCTGCTGGCAGCTGGGTGAGCAGAACCCGATCAAGTTCATCCACGACGTCGGCGCCGGCGGCCTGTCCAATGCCCTGCCGGAACTGATCAACGACGCCGGTCGCGGTGGCCGTTTCGAACTGCGCAACGTGCCCAACGACGAGCCGGGCATGAGCCCGCTGGAAATCTGGTGCAACGAGTCGCAGGAGCGCTACGTGCTGTCGGTCGACGCTGCCGACCTGGAGACCTTCAAGGCCATCTGCGAGCGCGAGCGCTGCCCGTTCGCGGTGGTCGGCGAGGCCACTGCCGAGCCGCAGCTGACCGTGGCCGACAGCCACTTCGGCAACAATGCCGTCGACATGCCGCTCAACGTGCTGCTCGGCAAGGCGCCGCGCATGCATCGCTCGGTGACCCGCGAGGCGGAGCTGGGCGATGACTTCGCCGCCGCCGGCCTCGAGCTGGGCGAGGCGGTCGAGCGCGTGCTGCGCCACCCGGCGGTGGCCAGCAAGAACTTCCTGATCACCATCGGCGACCGCTCGATCACCGGTCTGGTCGCCCGCGACCAGCTGGTCGGCCCGTGGCAGGTCCCGGTGGCCGACTGCGCCGTCACCGCCACCGCCTTCGACGTCTACACCGGCGAAGCCATGGCGGTCGGCGAGCGCACCCCGCTGGCCCTGCTGGATGCCCCGGCATCCGGGCGCATGGCGATCGGCGAGACCATCACCAACCTGGCCGCGGCGAGCATCGACAAGCTCTCCGAGATCAAGCTGTCGGCAAACTGGATGGCCGCCGCCGGCCACCCGGGCGAGGACGCGCGCCTGTACGAGACCGTCAAGGCGGTCGGCATGGAGCTGTGCCCGGCGCTGGGCATCACCATCCCGGTCGGCAAGGACTCGATGTCCATGAAGACCCGCTGGCAGGACAACGGCGAGGACAAGAGCGTCACCTCGCCGCTGTCGCTGATCATCTCCGGTTTTGCCCGGGTCAACGACATCCGCCGCACCCTGACCCCGCAGCTGCGCCTGGACAAGGGGGCCACCGACCTGGTGCTGGTCGACCTCGGTCGTGGCCAGAACCGCATGGGCGGCTCGATCCTCGCCCAGGTGTACAGCCAGATCGGCCGCAGTGTGCCGGACGTCGACGACGCCGAGGATCTCAAGGCGTTCTTCGCGGTGATCCAGGGGCTCAACAGCGATGGCCGTCTGCTGGCCTACCACGACCGCTCCGACGGCGGCCTGCTGACCACCGTCACCGAGATGGCCTTTGCCGGTCACTGCGGTCTCGACCTGCAGCTCGACGCGCTGGCCAACAGCCGCGAGGAGCTGGGCGCGGTGCTGTTCAACGAGGAGCTGGGCGCCGTCATCCAGGTCCGTCAGGGCGACACCGCCGAGGTGCTGGCGCAGTTCAGCGCCGCCGGTCTGGGCGACTGCGTGGCGGTGATCGGCCAGCCGCTCAACGGCGGCGACATCCGCCTGCACTGGAACGGCGAGACCGTGTACAGCGCCGAGCGCCGCATCCTGCAGCGCATCTGGAGCGAGACCAGCTACCGCATCCAGCGCCTGCGCGACAACGTCGAATGCGCCGAGCAGGAGTACGACGGCCTGCTCGAGGAAAACAATCCCGGCCTGTCGGTCAAGCTGGCCTTCGACGTCAACCAGGACGTCGCCGCGCCCTACATCAAGACGGGCGTGCGTCCGCGCATGGCGATCCTGCGCGAGCAGGACGTCAATTCGCACGTGGAAATGGCTTACGCTTTCACGCAGGCCGGCTTCGAGGCCTACGACGTGCACATGACCGATCTGCAGACCGGCCGCGCGAAACTGGCGGACTTCCAGGGTGTGGTCGCCTGCGGCGGCTTCAGTTACGGCGACACGCTGGGCGCCGGCATCGGCTGGGCGCGCAGCATCACCTTCCATCCGGAGCTGGCGGACCAGTTCAAGGCGTTCTTCGCGCGGCAGGACAGTTTCGCGCTGGGCGTGTGCAACGGCTGCCAGATGATGAGCCATCTGCATGACCTCATTCCCGGCGCGGAAGCCTGGCCGCAGTTCCGCCGCAACCTTTCGGAGCAGTTCGAGGCACGCTTCGTGATGGTGGAAGTGCAGGACTCCTCTTCGCTGTTTTTTGCCGGCATGGCGGGCTCGCGCATGCCCATCGTGGTGGCGCACGGCGAAGGTCGTATCGTGTTCCGCGAGCCTGCGCATGCCGATGTTGCCAGGCTCGCGCTGCGCTATGTCGACCATCGCGGCCAGCCCACGGAAAGCTATCCGCTCAACCCGAACGGGTCGAAGGGCGGCGCAACCGCCTACACCACGGAGGATGGCCGTTTCACCATCATGATGCCGCACCCGGAACGCGTTTACCGTGCTGCGCAACTGTCCTGGAAACCGGCCGATTACGCCGGCGAGGACGGGCCCTGGATGCGCATGTTCCGCAACGCCCGCAAGTGGGTGGGGTGACCCGTAAGGCTTTTTTTACAAGGAGGACAAGAGGACAGGAGTAAAACGATTTCCCCCTCCTCTTGTCCTCCTGTCCTCTTTGTTCAAGCTTTTGCCTTCTTCTGTTGCATCTGCGTGTCGTTTGGCTTTGATGGGTTCAAATGCGGCCCGAAAAATGCGAAAATAATGAGCTTTTGCTTTCCGCTGCCAGAATCTTAACCGCCGATGAATGCACCCCTGACCCTGCTTACCGACGACCACCTGCGCGCGCAGGTGAAGCTGCTTGGCACCCTGCTTGGCAAGGTGCTGCAGGAAACCGCGGGCGAAGGCGTGTTCGAGGCGGTGGAAGCGCTGCGCCAGGGCTTCGTCGACCTGCATCAGCATGAAGACGCGGCCAAGCGCGCCAAGCTCATGGCGCTGATCGAATCCATGCCGCCGGAACAGCTGGAACAGGTGATCCGCGGCTTCTCGACCTACTTCAGCCTGGTCAATATCGCCGAGGAATCGCATGCCCACCGCAATCGCCGCCGTCAGCTGGCGATGGGCGAGAATCTGTGGATCGGCTCCTTCCACCGCACCCTGGCGGATCTCAAGGAACAGGGCGTTACGGCGGAAACGCTGCAGGGCCTGGTCGACCGCATGCTGTTTGCCCCGGTGTTCACTGCGCACCCGACCGAAGCGCGGCGACGCACCGTGATGGAGGGGCTGCGCCGCGTATTCCTGCTGTGCGACCGTCTTTACGACCCGCTGTTGGGCGAGAACGAGCGCGAAGAACTGGCCTCCGAACTCGACGTCGAAATCCGCATCATGTGGCGCACGGACGAGCTGCGCGAGCACAAGCCGGAAGTGCAGGACGAGGTGCGCACCGGCCTTTACTACATGCGCAACAGCCTGTTCGAGGCCGTGCCGCGCGCCTATCGCTATTTCGACAAGGCCGTGCGCAAATATTACGGCACGGACGACAAGGGGGCGCTGGCCGTCAAGGTGCCGAGCTTCATCCGCTTCGGTTCCTGGATCGGCGGCGACCGCGACGGCAACCCCTTCGTTACGCCGGAAGTGACGGAATGGACCGTGCACACCCAGACCGAACTGGTGCTGCAGGAATATCTCAAGCGCCTGGAAACCCTGCGCCTGACGCTGACCCACAACCTGCGCTGGTGCAGGCTGCCGCCGCTGTTCGCCGCCAAACTCGCGCTGGACGAGACCCGCTTCGGCGGCAAGGTGTTCACCGGCACCGCGGCGCAGCAGTTTCTGCGCGAACCGTATCGCCGCCGCATTGCGCTGATGATGGCGCGCTTGCAGGCCAACCTCGATCACGTGCGCGGCCGCCTCAAGGGCGAAGAGAAACGCGATCTGCCGCTGCTGGCCTACCCGGATGCGCGCAGCTTCCTGGAAGATCTTTATCTTATCCGCGAAGCGCTTGTCAGCCACGGCGACCGCGCCATCGCCGAAGGCCGCCTGCATGACCTGGTTCGTCTGGTGGAGAGCTTCGGATTCCATCTGCTGCAGCTCGACATCCGCCAGGAATCGACCGTGCACACCATGACGGTGGCAGAAATCCTGCGCCAGCTCGACCCCGATTTCGATTATCTGCAGGCGGACGAGGATGCCCGCCTGCAGGAACTCGGCAAGTGGGTTTCCAGACAGGGCGACCTCTACGTGAGCGACCTCGTGCTGTCCGACGACGCGCGCAAGACCCTCGACGTATTCCGGCGCGTGGCCAGACTGCGCAAGGAAGTCGGCCCCGAGTCCTTCGGCGCCTACGTCATTTCCATGACCCATTCCGCCTCGCACGTAATGGAAGTCATGTTCCTCGGCCGCATTGCCGGCCTGGCCGGCTTTGACGGCCGGGACTGGAGCTGCCAGCTGGTGGTGGCGCCGCTGTTCGAGACGGTGGAAGACCTCAAGCACAGCGAAGGCGTGCTGCAGACGCTGTTCTCCAATCCGGTCTACCGCGCCTTGCTCAAGGCCTCGGGCGACACCCAGGAAGTCATGCTGGGCTACTCGGATTCCTGCAAGGATGGCGGCATCCTCGCCTCGCAGTGGAACCTGTACCGCGCCCAGCTTTCCATCATCGGCATCGCGCACAGCCACGGCATCGAATGCCGCCTGTTCCACGGCCGCGGCGGCACGGTGGGACGCGGCGGCGGCCCCACTCACGAGGCGATCCTTTCCCAGCCGCCGGGCACCGTGGCCGGCCAGATCAAGTTCACCGAACAGGGTGAGATGCTGTACTACCGCTACAGCAATCCCGAGACCGCCGCCTACGAGATCGGCATGGGGGCCACCGGCCTCATCAAGGCGAGCTGCGGCCTGCTGGGTGCGCCGCGCGTCACCGATATCCGCTATCCGGAGATGATGGCCAGGCTTGCCGAGGCCGGCGAGGCGGCCTACCGCAAGCTGACCAGCGCGACACCGGGCTTCCTGGATTACTTCTACGAAGCCACGCCGGTGCGCGAAATCGGCATGATGAACATCGGTTCGCGGCCTTCGCACCGCAAGAAATCCGACCGTTCCATGGGTTCGGTCCGCGCCATTCCCTGGGTGTTCGGATGGGCGCAGTCGCGCCATACCCTGCCGGCCTGGTATGGAATCGGCGCTGCCATCGATGCCGTGTGCAAGGACAATCCCGAGAACCTGCAGTTGTTGCAGGAGATGTACCGCGAATGGCCGTTCTTCCGCGCGCTGTTCTCCAACGTGCAGATGTCGCTGACCAAGGCGGACATGGAAATCGCCGCGGAGTATGCCGAACTCGCCGAGACGGATGTCGCCAAATCCGTCTACCGCATCATCGCTGCCGAGTTCGCCAGTACCCATGCCGGCGTGCTGCAAGTGGCAGGGCTGCACAATCCTCTGGAAGAAAGCCCGGCGCTGGCCTTGTCGTTGTCGCGCCGCAAGCCTTATCTCGATCCGCTCAACCATATCCAGGTGCGTCTGATCCGGCGCACCCGCAGCGAAGCGGACGAGAAGGAGCAGGAGAAGTGGCTCGTGCCCATGATGCGTTCGATCAACGCCATTGCATCGGGCATGCGCAATACGGGTTAGCAGCCCCGTCACACACGTCCTGATCGAACGCTTCCGCTTTAGCGAGGTCGAATTCCGATGGAAGAAGTTCAGCAGCCGCAAGTCGCGAAAAAGTGGTTCCTGCTTTCGCTCATCGCCAATATTCTTTTGCTGGTACTGGCGGGGGGCGCGATCCTGTTCGCGTTCATGATGAGCTACAATCTGCAGGATGCGAAGATCCAGCTTGCCAAGGAGAAAGAGGACAAGCGGCGGGTGGAAGCCTATCTGGCCGAGAGCCGTGCGCGTGCCGCCGAGGTGGAACGTGAAATCCGCCGGCTCAGCCAGGCGCTCAATGCCAAGGATCCGGCCCAGGTCGAGTCAGGCAAGCCGGGACTGCCTGTGCTCGTCAGTTTCCGCAAATCCTGGCTCGGCATCGGTCTGGTGGCCGTAATCAAGAATACTTCCGCCCACTACCTGACCCTGGTGATGACCGCCCGCAACCCCACGCTGTCCACGGTCAAGCGTTTCCAGATCGAGGTCGCCCCCGGCGACGACTTGGCCTTCGGCCACAACGACGGCTGGAAGTTCACTTCGGGCGATGAACTCAGCCTGTATCACGACAACTACAAGGCACTCAAGCTGATCGTCCCTTGAGGGACGTGCTCGGGTAAAATATTTCTCATTCAAACAGTCTTGAACGGAGCAAAGCCATGAGCGAATACGGATTCGAAACCAAGATCAGCGGCCCCTTTGACGCGGCGGTGGAAAGAGTCACCGCGGCGCTCAAGAACGAAGGCTTCGGCGTGCTGACCGATATCGATGTGCAGGCCACCATGAAGGCCAAGCTCAATGTCGAAGGCCGCCCCTACCGCATACTCGGCGCCTGCAATCCGCCGCTGGCGCACCAGGCCATTACTGCCGAGCCCGATGTCGGCATGCTGCTGCCCTGCAACGTGGTGGTGCGCGAAGAGGCCGACGGCGGCATCACCGTGTCCTTCCTCGACCCCGGCATCATGGTCAGGCTGGTGAGCAACACGGCCGTGCATGGCGTTGCGGCCGAAGCGCGCGCGCGTCTGATGCGGGTCAAGGACAGCCTGTCGGCCTAATTCATTTCGAAACATAAACGAAAAAAAGCCCGCGGTCGCGGGCTTTTTCATGCCATTCCCGGCAGAGGGGACCGGACCGTTCACTCCGGCGACTGCTTCGGCACATGATGCAAAAAGCGCTCGGCCATCGCTTTATATAAAGGCTCCTGGCAGACGATGCGCGATACGCCATGGGCGATCAGCGCGGTCGCCATCAGGGGCAGGACGAGATCGTGGTTGTCGGTCATTTCCATGACGATGATGAAGGTGGTGAGTGGCGCCTGGGTGACGCCCGAGAAGTAGGCGACCATGCCCAGCACGATCACGGTTCCTGCCGGCACGAAGGTGAGCAGGTGCGAGAGGTTGGCGCCAAAGCCGGCGCCGACCGCCAGCGAAGGGGCGAATATCCCGCCCGGCGTGCCGCTCAGGTAGGAAACCACGGTCGCCAGCAGTTTCAACAGGCCGTAGCTTTCGTAGCCGCTGTCGCCATTCTCGAGGATGTCGCGTACTTCGTCATAGCCGGTGCCGTAGGTGTGGTGCCCGGACATGAGCCCGAGAAAGGCCAGGGCGAGGCCGCAGAACGCGGCAAAGGCGATCGGACGCGTGCGCATCCAGTGTCCGATGATGCCTCCCCAGCCGGCCCCGGCGCTGATCAGCACGCGCGAGAAGAAGCCGCCGGCGAGTCCGCCCACGACGCCGCAGACGAGCACCGCCAGCCAGGCGGAAGCCGTACCCAGCGAAGTCGATACCGTGCCGAAATAGGTGTAATCGCCGAGGATGGCGTTGGAGGCGAGGCCGGCAAAGATGATGCCGGTGAGCACCAGGCCATTGGTGCGCTGCTCGAAGGAACGCGAAAGTTCTTCGATGGCGAAGGCGATGCCGGCCAGCGGCGTATTGAAGGCGGCGGCGACGCCGGCGGCGCCGCCGGCGATGATCAATCCCCGCAACTGGTTCTGCTGGGAGAAGTTCACGAATTTCCTCAGCGAGTACATGATCGATGCGCCGATCTGCACGGTCGGGCCTTCGCGGCCAACCGATGCGCCGCTGCAGAGCGCCAGAAAGGTGATCAGGATCTTGCCGATGGCGATGCGCAGCGAGAGCAGCTTGCCCAACCGCTTTTCGTCTTCGATCTCCAGCGCCGCGATGGTCTGCGGGATGCCGCTGCCCTGCGCGCCCTCGAAGAACTTTCTCGAAAGCCAGACGCACAGCACCAGCCCGGAAGGCATGACGACGAAGGGAAGCCAGGGCGAAATGGAAAGCAGCCAGTGAAAGAACTCGTAGCCGAGCTGTGCCGCCAGGGCGAACAGCACCGCGACCGCGCCGACTGCGATGGCGCCCCCCCAGAATACGAAACGCAGCAGCCATTCCTGCGGCGAGAGAAGCTTCTTCAGGTAGGGGCGGTCGATCATGCGGCTGGATTGTTGTGGCAGCTATCGCTTTGTGCCGGCGGATTTGTTGCTGTCACCGACATTATATCCATCAAGCGCGCGCTGGCCAGGCGAGGGATGTGCGATCAAGTTTTGGCCGCGATGTTGCGCGGCATGCCGGGTACTGCAGGAAAGCGAAGTCCGGGCAACAAAAAAGCCCGCGCTGCGGGCTTCTGAATGCGGCGCGAGCGGAATTATTGGCAGTCTGCGCAACCCTCCCGCTTGGGGCAGTCGGCCGGACGCTCGGAGGGCATGAGCGGACAGCGGTTGATCTCGTCCGCGCCGCGCTGGAAGAAACAGGTGAGGGCAGATGAGCCGATGCCCATCAGCCAGAACAGGAAGAAGCCGACGGTGTAGGCCGCAAGCCGGCTGCCGAACACCGGCTCTTCCCGATACAGGAATTGCGAGGGGTCGAACAGGGCAAAAAACAGCACATCGGCCACGCCGGCGATGAGAAACGACGGCCAGAGTATTGTGATGCAGCGCTGAAACATATCGTCTTCCTCCAATCCTGTTTTGAGGGGTTTGGCTTATTCGTTGCGGTTTATTTTGCGCTTGTACCAGAATACCAGCCAGATCGCCATGGCGATGATGAAACCAATGGTGAACAGGCTAAGCAGGCCGATGTCGCTGCCGAACAGTTCTTTCATGACGATATCCATGGTGGGCTCCTCGGGGTTGTGAAAAACGCTGGTTGTCTATAGTTGCGGGTTCAATGTCACGTTATTGCCGGTAGGCCAGATGCCGGTCAGCCGCCAATCGCCGTGTTCCGGGGTCAGCTGGACTTTGTAGCGGGCGCCGGCGAGCTGCGGGAGCTGTCCCGAGTAGGCCGAGCCGTCCCAGTTCAGCCGGATGTCATGATCGTCTCCGCTGCGGGTCGGATGCATGATTTTCAGGGTGAGCTGGCCGGGCGGCGTTGGCAAGCGGCCCTCCAGCTGCATCTGCAGCGCCGAACCCCGGGGCAGCAACTGGGCGCGTATGCCCAGCGTCTGCGCCTGGCGGTCGCGCGCCTTGGTCTGGTTGATGGCCTTGCCCTGCTTGTAATAGTCGTCGACCACCAGACCGTCGCTGGAGGTGACCGCGAGCCAGGCGGTGAAGCTGCCGGCAACGACGGCGGTGACCGGCATGATGGCCAGCAGCCATGGCCAGGGTTCCTTGAACCAGGGTTTGGAAGCGTGCGCATGCGTGTTCATGCTTATCTCCTGAGGAAACTGGACTTGACCTCGCGCACCAGCTCGGGGTTTTCCTCCGACTGTACGCGAATCATGATCGTCGTTGAAGGCCCCTTGAGATTGGCGGGGTCGATCTGCAGGCGGATGGGCACCTGCGCGGTATCCTGCGGGCCCACCTGCAGGAGCTTTTCGTCCACCGCTACCTGGATGCCGTCCGCGCCGCTGGCGCTGACCTTGTAGCGGTGAGCGCGGTTTTCCATGTTGAGGATCTGCAGGGTATAGAGATTCTCCAGGCGGCCGGCCTCGTTGGTGCGCGACAGGGTCAGGCGGTCGCGTATGGCCTCCACACGCAGCGGCACGCGGTTTGCGAGGGTGACGAGAAAGGCGCCGATGATGGCGAGCAGAATGACGCTGTAAACCAGTACCCGCGGGCGGAATACGTGCGAGACAATGCCGGCGTCGGGATATTTGCCTTTGAGTGCATTTTCCGTGGTGTAGCGGATGAGCCCCTTCGGATAGCCCATTTTTTCCATGACCTGGTCGCAGCCGTCGATGCAGGCGGCGCAGCCGATGCATTCGTACTGCAATCCCTTGCGAATGTCGATGCCGGTCGGGCATACCTGCACGCACATGCTGCAATCGATGCAATCGCCAAGCGACTTGTCGGCATTTGACTTGGAGCGTGCGCCGCGCGGCTCGCCACGCTTTTCGTCATAGGTAATGATCAGCGTGTCGCGGTCGAACAT
>DCVO01000134.1 GCA_002327405.1 Thiobacillus sp. UBA2186
GTGGACTATTTCCGCGAGCAGGGCCGCATCATGATCGCGACCGAGGCCGGCGCCGAGGGCATCAACCTCCAGTTCTGCTCGCTGGTGGTGAACTACGACCTGCCCTGGAACCCGCAGCGCATCGAACAGCGCATCGGCCGCTGCCACCGCTACGGCCAGAAGCACGATGTCGTGGTGGTGAACTTCCTCAATCGCAAGAACGCCGCCGACCAGCGCGTCTATGAACTGCTGCGCGACAAGTTCCGGCTCTTCGAGGGCGTGTTCGGCGCCAGCGACGAAGTGCTGGGGGCCATCGAATCCGGCGTGGATTTCGAAAAACGCATCGCCGCCATCTACCAGACCTGCCGCAAGCCCGAGGAAATCCAGGCCGCCTTCAACCAGCTCCAACTTGAATTGAGCCTGGAGATCGACGAGTCCATGAGCCGCACCCGCCAAAAGCTGCTGGAGCACTTCGACGACGAGGTGCGCGAGAAGCTCAAGGTGCGCGACGAAGCCTCCAAGGCCAGCCTCAACCGCTTCGAGCGCCTGCTCATGGATCTCACCCGGAACGAGCTGAACGGCCATGCCCGCTTCGTTGACGATTCGTCTTTCCGGCTCGATAGCTGCCCCTTCCCCGGCGAGATTCCGCTCGGCCTGTACGAACTGCCGCGCCGTTCCGGCGAGGCGCATCTGTACCGCCTCAATCACCCCCTGGCCGAGGCCGTGGTGGCCCAGGCCAAGGGGCGCGCGCTGCCGCCGGCCGCGCTTCGCTTCGACTACGGCCGGCACGATGGCAAGGTTTCCATCCTGGAGCCGCACCTCGGCAAGTCCGGCGTGCTCAAGCTTTCGCTGCTGAGCGTAGAGGCCCTGGATCAGGGCGAGGACCAGTTTCTGTTCGCCGCCATCACCGATCGAGGCGAAGTACTGGACGATGAAGTCGCGCAACGCCTGCTGACCCTGCCCGCCGAACACGTCGAGACGCTGAACACCGTTCCGGGCGAGGCGCGCCTCGATGAAATCACCGCCCTGCGCCAACAGGCGGCGCTCCAGCGCATTTCGGAGCGCAACGCGCAGTACTTCGAGGCCGAGGCCGTCAAGCTCAGCGGCTGGGCCGACGACCAGATCGCCAGCGCCGAACGGGCGCTCACCGAGACCAAGCGCCGCATCCGCGAGCTGCGCAATCAATCCTCCAAGGCCAACAGCATCGACGAACAGGCCCGCATCCAGACCGAAATCCGCGACGCCGAGCGCCGCCAGCGCAAGCTGCGGCAGGAAATCTTCGAGGTGGAAGATCGCATCCTGGCCCGCCGCGATGAGCTGGTCGAGGCCATCCGCGGCAAGCTGAAGCCCGCGGTCACGCTCCAGACGCTATTCACCCTGCGCTGGGCATTGACCGGCGCAGCACAAACGCATTGAAGGACATCAGGATCGCCCTATGACCACAGAACCAGCCAACACGCCCACCCCGGCCTCCGCCAACTTCGCAAAGCTCAAGGCCAAGCTCTCCGAGCTGTTCGAGCTGGACAAGGCCGATCTCGACTTCGGCATCTACCGCGTGCTGCGCGCGCGGCACAAGGAGATCGCGGAGTTTCTCGACAAGCACCTGGAAAAGACGGTGCGCGAGGCGCTGCAATCGCATGGCAGCCTGCATCAGGCACAGGTGGAAGAAGACCTGCGCAAGGCCGAACAAGCCGCGAAGGATGCCGGTATCGCGCCGGAGCAATCGCCGCGCGTGTTGGAGATACGCGAAAAGCTGAAGGCCGGGAACGACCTCGACGCCCTGGCCGACGAGGTCTATTCGCACCTGTACACCTTCTTCTCCCGCTACTACCAGGAGGGCGACTTCCTCGGCCTGCAACGCTCCACCGTGCACGGCCGCGAGAAGTACATGATCCCCTACAACGGTGAGGAGGTGAAACTGGTCTGGGCCAACATGGACCAGTACTACATCAAGTCCTCCGAGCTGCTGCGCGACTACGCCTTCCACGTGACGCCCGGCGCGGGCACCCTCCTCGAAGGAGCGGAGAACGAACGCTTCACCGTCCATTTCAAGCTGGTGGAGGCCGACACCGAAAAGGACAACCGCAAGCCCAGCGGCAAGACCACCCGCGCCTTCGCACTGGACGAAGAAAACGCGTTCGTCGAAGACGCCGCCGACACCCTCACCATTCGCTTTCGCTACCGGGAGCACGCCGCCGAGCGCAACCTGCAGGACAAGCTCAACGCCGACACCGAAAAGACCCTGGCCGACAACCTGCCGCCCAAATGGAAGGCCGTGCTCTTCGCGCCCGATCCGGCCTACCAGGGCAAGGACAGGAAGGACACGCGCACCCTCCTGCAAAAGCACCTGCGCGCCTACACCGCCAGGCACCAGTTCGACTACTTCATCCACAAGGACTTAGGATCGTTCCTGCGCCGCGAGCTGGACTTCTACATCAAGAACGAAGTCATGTACCTCGACGACATCGAGAGTACGAGCGCCCCGAAAGCCGAGGAATACCTCTCCAAGATTCGCGCGCTGCGCCGCTGCGCTGTGCCGGTCATCGGCATGCTGGAGCAACTGGAGAATTTCCAGAAGAAGCTCTGGCTCAAGAAGAAGTTCGTGGTCGAGACGCGCTACTGCATGACGCTCGACCGCGTGCCCGAGTCGCTCTACCCGGAGATCGCCGCCAACGAAGCGCAGCGCGAGGAATGGGTGAAGCTCCATGCGATCAATGAAATACTCCCCTCTCCCGCGAGCGGGAGAGGGGCAGGGGGTGAGGGCGATTTGTTCGTCACGCCAGTCATCGGCTACAGCGAACCGCTGACCGTGGAGTTTCTCAAGGCGAACCCGCACTTGATGATCGATACGCGCCACTTCGGCTCAGACTTCACGCTCAAGCTGCTGGCATCCGTTGAGGATCTGGATGAGATGCTCGATGGCGTTTGCTTTCATTCGGAGAATTTTCAGGCGCTGCAACTCATGCAGGAGAGATACCGAGAGGAGGTGAGATGCGTATACATTGACCCCCCCTACAACACCGACGCAAGCCCTATTGTTTACAAGAATGGGTACCAGCGTTCTTCATGGGCTTCTTTGCTCGCAGACCGTCTTCGCGCCGATACGCCGCTCCGTTTAAATCCGTCGTTGCGATGCATCGCCATTGATGACTTCGAGTATCCCGATCTCATCGAGCTTCTTTGTACGTTCGCGCCAGAGGTCCATCACGCTACTGCTTCAGTGCGCAGTAAGCCGCAAGGGCGACCGACGGCCACCGGATTCTCTGCCAACCATGAGTACGCGGTGTTCTGGGGGCATGTAGAGGCAAAGGTAGGACGATTGCCGCGAGCAGGTTCAAAAGCTGAGCGATATCCGCATCGAGACGATCAAGGAATTTACTCATGGGCCAACTTCCGAAAATCCGGCACTGACTCTGATCGTGCAGACCGTCGTAAGTCCTTTTACCCAGTCTTCGTAAAGGGCGACTCAGTGAGAATTCCGAAGATGTCATGGGATGATCGGAACGAAATCTGGGAGATCCTCGAAGAACCGCAGAACGACGAATTAGCAGTGTTTCCGATTGATTCGGACGGGCGAGAAAAGGTCTGGACCTGCTCGGCGGAGAGAGCCGATCGCGAATTGGCCGACATTCGGGTCGAGCGCAGCAACGGTAATCGCGTTGAGATCATCAAGAAATACCGACCAAACCAAGAAGGGGCGTTACCCGGCACTTGGTGGGAGGATTCTGCGTACTCCGCAAGCGAGAGCGGCACAAAGGTCCTCAAAGACATGTTCGGCGCAAAAGACTTCGATTATCCAAAGAGCGTCCATCTTGTGCGCGACTGCCTGCGAGTTGCGAATCTTCGTAGAGGAGACCTCGTGCTCGACTATTTCGCTGGCTCTGGAACAACCGGTGACTCGGTCATTCGCTTGAACAGAGAAGACAACGGACGGCGTAGGTATGCGCTTGTCGAGATGGGCGAGTATTTCGACACGATGCTTGTTCCGCGCCTCAAGAAGACCATTTATTCCGACGAATGGAAGGACGGAAAACCGCAGAATCGCAACACCGGCATCTCCCACGCTTTCAAAATCGTCCGCCTCGAAGGCTACGAGGATGCGCTGAACAACCTGCGCCTCAAGCGCACACCCGAACAGGAAGCCGCCCTCAAGGCCGCGCCCGAAAAGGCTCGCGACCAGTACCTGCTCGGCTACTTCCTCGATGTGGAAAGCGCGGGCAGCGCGAGTCTGCTCGATCTCGACCAGTTCCGCGACCCGTTCGCCTACCAGCTCAAGATCGCCACGACCAGCGCCGGCGAGACGGTGGACACGACCATCGATCTGGTCGAGACCTTCAACTGGCTGTTGGGCCTGAAGGTGAAACACATCGACGCGCAGAAGGGATTCTTGACCGTCACCGGCGAGAAGCGCGCGGGCGGCCGCACGCTGGTGATCTGGCGGCGGCTTTCCGATGATCCCATTGCCGACAACAAGGCGCTGGAAGCGTTCCTGGCCAAGATCAAGGTCAACCCGGCGGACACCGAGTTCGACTACGTCTACGTCAATGGCTCCCACACCCTCGCCGACCCGCACAACAAGGTGCATCTCACCGAAGAAGCCTTCCAGCGGCTGATGTTCGACGTGGGCAGTTTTGAATCCCTGGAGTAAAGACATGGCGAACGAGAAGCGTCCTTTGGAGAGGATTACCCTGTCGGGTTACAAATCCATTCGGGAGCTGAAGGAGTTTCGGCTGTCGAGCGGGCTGAACGTGCTCATCGGCGCCAACGGCTCGGGCAAGACCAATTTCATCCGTTTTTTCGAACTGCTCGGGCACATGATGGACCCGAACAAGGGCTTGCAGAATTATGTGGCCTCCCGCGGGCGGGCGGATGCGTTTCTGTTCCGCGGCATGAAGGTGACGCCGGAATTCGGCGCACACCTGAAGTTCGGCCTCAATGAATACCGCTTCAGCCTCAGGGCCGCGGCCGACCGGTCATTGTTTTTTTCCCACGAATCGGCGCCATTTGCGGGACCACTCTATGGACCCGTCACCAACGATCAGGGCAGCGGCCATACGGAAAGCGCCTTGGTGCGCAAGAAGGGGCGCAGTGCCAGTGAGCAGTGGGTGGTGGATACCATCCAGGGGTGGCGGGTCTATCACTTTCATGACACATCGCCATCGGCCCCCGTGATGGGCGTCTGCAACGTGGTGGATTCCGACGTGCTGCACAGCAATGCCGCGAATATCGCCGCGTTTCTCCTGCGCATGTCGCAAACCCATCCTGACCACTTTGCCCGGATCGAGGAGACGATCCGCCAGGTCGCGCCATTTTTCGGGGCCTTTGTGCTCAAGGAAATTGCGCCGGGGCAGACTCAGCTTCTGTGGAAGGATCGGTATTCCGATCTGCTGTACTACCCTTACCAGCTTTCCGACGGCACAGTCCGTTATATCTGCCTGGCGACTTTGCTGTTGCAGCCGGAGCCCGCCTCGACGCTCGTCGTGGATGAGCCGGAGCTGGGTTTGCATCCTTATGCCATCAAGCTGCTGGCGAGCATGCTGTTTGATGCGGCGCAGCACACCCAGCTCATCATCTCGACCCAGTCGTCCCTGCTGATCGACGAGATGAGCCCGGAGGATGTCATCGTCGCCAACCAGCGCAACGGGGAAACGCTGCTGGAACGGCTCGATTCCGATCGTTTGGGAGAATGGCTGCAGGAGTACACCCTCGGCCAGTTGTGGGAAAAGAACGAGCTGGGAGGCCAGCCCTGATGGCCTGGCGGCGGCTTTATATCACGGTGGAAGGCCAGACCGAGCGCAAGTTTGCCGATGAGGTATTGCAGCCGCACCTGGCGCAATATTCGCTCGATGTGCGCACCCGTGTCGTGCTGACCAACCGCAAGCTGGGCAAACGCGGTGGAATTCTGGATTTCGCCAGGATTCGTGACGATCTCGGCCGACTGATGCGCGAGGACGGGAATGGCGATGCCCTGTTCACGACCATGGTGGACCTTTACGCGCTGCCGGACGAATTCCCCGGCTGGGGCGAGGCGCGCACGAAGGCTGCTCCAACGGAACGCGTGGCGGTACTTGAAGCGGCATTCCAGGCGGAGATGGGCGACAGGCGGTTTCTTCCCTATATCCAGCTCCACGAGTTCGAAGCGCTGCTGTACTGCGATTTGTCTCAGTTGCAGCGCCGTATTCCCAATTCCGATGGCGCGATTACCGCCCTCTCACAGGAGGTTGCGGGTTTGAGGCCGGAGGAGATCAACGAAGGCGCAACCACGGCACCGAGCAAGCGGATCATCCGGCATTTGCCCATCTACGAGAAAACCAAGGTCCGCATCGGCGCACCCGCCGCCGCGGCGATCGGCTTGCCCGCATTGCGGGCGCAGTGTCCTCATTTTGATGGATGGGTGCGCAAGCTCGAAGGGCTTGGTCAGCCCTTGGCCGTTTGAGCGCAGCCCCAGACAGATCATGGAAACATAATGGCAACGCATTTCGCAGACAAACTGGTACTCGCCCGCTGGACCCTGGCGCAGTTCGGCGTGGACGACTTCGAGCGCATTTCCGCCATGCTCAAGGCGCCGGAGTTCGAAGGCTGGGCGGAGGATGGCGGCACCAAGTACGTGCAGCAGCTCGTCGCCCGGCTGCCGCGCGGGGGCACGAACGGGCGGACGCTCTCGGACGATCAGTTGCGCGAGTACGACGGCAACATCGTCGCGCACTGGAAGCACATCACCCGCCACCGCAACCTGCACGGGCAGACGCTGTATCCGCTCTACTTCCAGTATCTCGGCCTGCTGGTCACGGAAATGTACCTGGACCGCTACTTCCGCGACGGCGACAGCCTGGTGGCGTCGCTGAACATTGCGGTGGCTGATTACAACCGCGATGTGCCGGCGCGCGACCAGTTCACGCAGTACACGGTGGACGATCTCAACAAGCTGGCCTTCTGGATGGCGACCGGCAGCGGCAAGACATTGCTCATGCACTGCCATATCCGCCAGTACCTGCACTATCTCGGCAAGGCCGGGCGGCGGCAGGCGCTGAACCGCATCATTCTGCTGACGCCCAACGAGGGACTGTCGCGCCAGCACCGGGAGGAATTCGAGCTGTCGGGCATGGAGGCCGAGTTCTATGACCGGCAGGGCGGCACGCTCTTCACCGGGCGCGGGGTGGACATCATCGACATCCACAAGCTGCGCGAGACTTCCGGCGAGAAGACTGTCGCCATCGACACCTTCGAGGGCAACAACCTGGTGCTGGTGGACGAAGGCCACCGCGGTTCGGGCGGCGAGGAATGGATGGACAAGCGCGCGCGGTTGTGCGCGCAGGGCTTCTCGTTCGAGTACTCCGCCACCTTCGGGCAGGCGATCAAGGCGGCGAGCGGAACAAAGCAGAAAGCGCTGACCCAGACCTATGCCAAGTGCATTCTGTTCGACTACTCCTACAAATTCTTCTACGACGACGGCTACGGCAAGGACTTCAATATCCTGAATCTCGCCGAGGAGAAGGAAGAAGAAACACGACCGCTTTATCTGACCGCCTGCCTGCTCTCTTTCTATCAGCAATGCCGGCGCTTCGCCGACGGCGGCAGTCAGCTCGTGCCCTATCTGCTGGAATCACCGCTCATGGTGTTCGTCGGCGGCTCCGTCACCGGCCAGCGCCAGACCCAGGAAGACACCGACCTGGTGTTGATCCTCAAGTTTCTTGCCGCGTTCATCGCCGACCGTGCCGAGACGGAACGGCGTCTGCGCAAACTGCTGGCGCGGCAGGACGGGCTGGTCGCGGGCGGGCAACGGGTATTCGAACGCCTGTTCCCCTACATGGAGCAGCTCTACAAACCCGATCAAGCCGGCGAGTTGTTCAGCGACATCCTGCGTTACGTGTTCAACGCGCCGGGTGGCGGGCAGTTGCACATCATGCGCCTCATGGGCGCCGAGGGCGAGATCGGACTGCGCGTCGGCGAGAACGAATGGTTCGGCGTAGTGAACGTCGGCGACGCCAAGAAGCTCTGCGACCTGTGCGCCGAGCGTAAGGGGGGCGATGAGCATTACGTCGTGGAGGACTTGTCGTTCTCTGGATCGCTGTTCGAAGAGATCAAGCGGCCAGGCAGCCCCATCCGCTTGCTGGCAGGCGCCAAGAAGTTCACCGAAGGCTGGAGTTCGTGGCGCGTATCAAGCATGGGTCTGATGAATGTCGGCCGCAAGGAAGGCAGCGAGATCATCCAGTTGTTTGGCCGGGGTGTGCGCCTGAAGGGATTCCGCTTCAAGCTCAAGCGTTCGAGCGCCCTCGATGCCATGGATTTGCAGGGCGACGGCGGGCTGGTGAACCACCCCGAGCACATCGAGCTGCTGGAGACGCTCAACATCTTCGGCATCCGCAGCGACTACATGAAGGAGTTCGAGGACTATCTCGAAGAGGAAGGCGTGGGCGAGGACGAGCGCCGCGAAGTCATTTTCCTGCCCACGATCAAGCTGCCGGAGTTCGACCAGGAGAAAGTCCAGCTCCACGTCATCCGGCCCAAGGCCGAAATGCCGGATTTCAAGAAGACCGTGCGCCTGAAACTGGAGAGTCTCGAAGGCAGGCTCAACAACAAGGTGATCGCGGACTGGTATCCGCGCCTGCAAAAGCGCACATCACGCGAGGCAGGCGGCGCCGCAGCAGTGGCCCTGAATCAGGAACCGTTGCGCAACGAGCACCTGGCGTTCCTGTCGTGGGAGACGATCTGGTTCGAGCTGGAGCGCTACAAACGCGACAAGGCGTATTACAACATCGTCTTCTCGCCCGCGGCGCTGCGCGAACTGTGCAAATCGTCCTGGTGGTACGAGCTGTTCATCCCGCCGGGTTATCTGGAGTTCCGTGGCCTCGACCAGCGGCTGCTGTGGCAGGACATCGCGGCGCACCTGCTCAAGGGCTACCTCGACCGCTTCTGCCAATTCCACAAGCGGGAGTTTGAGGCGCCGTATCTCGAATACCAGGTATTGCGGCCGGCGGATGAGCTGGTGCTGAATCAGTATCAGATACTGGTCAAAAAGTCCGAGAAGCAGCTCATCAAGCGCCTGCGCGACCTGGCCGAGAAGTTCAAGGCAGGCGAATTCGAGGCTTTCAGTTTCGACAAGCTGTCGATCTTCCAGGCGACGCGCCATCTCTACCAGCCGCTGATCCATCTGAGCCACAATGGCGGCGAGGATGCGCTGGTGAAAGTCGTCCCGACACACCTCAACGAGGGTGAAAAGCGCTTCGTGGATGACCTCGAAGGCTTTTGCAAGGCCGAAGCCAAGGGAATGCTCGCCGACGTGGAGCTTTACCTGCTACGTAATCACAGTTCCGACAAGGCGATTGGCTTCTTCACCGAGAGCGGTTTCCGCCCCGACTTCATCCTGTGGCTGCTGAAAGACGGCAAACAGACTATCGCCTTCATTGACCCGAAGGGAATGCGAAATTTCACCGATAACTTCAACAACCCGAAGGTGCAGTTCGCGCAGAAGATCAAGCAACTTCAAGCCGATCTCAAGCGTGAGGACATCCGCCTGGAGTCGTTCCTGCTGTCACAGACGCATCGCAGTGAACTTCGCTGGCCTAAGCTTGGGGAGGCTGGCGTACAGGCGACGGCTGATGACTATCGGCAACACCACATCCTCTTCGCGGTAGATAACCATCCGCAGTATGTGCGCGAGCTGGTTTCGGCGTTGACATGATCGTGCCTCATGTCACGGAGTGCTACCCCTGGCCCAGTTACTGATGGAATACACTGCGAGGCGCTGCAACAATGACCAACACCTTTAACGTCTATTGCGACGAATCCTGCCACCTGGAAAACGATCACCAGAAGGCGATGGTGCTCGGTGTGGTCTGGTGCTCGCTGGTATCGCTGCTTCCCGTGCCTGAAACGGTAAGGATCACCTGACCATGAATCCCAGCTTCGTGGTTTACATCGACGAATCCGGCGATGAAGGCTTTGTCTTCAATGGCGACGGCAGCGGGAGTTCGCGCTGGTTCGTGCTCTCTGCGGCGGTCATCCGCAAGGTGAACGACTTGCAAATGGTCTCGTGCCTGAAGGATGTGCGCGAGGTACTGGGCAAGCCGCCGAAAACGCCGCTGCACTTCGTGGATTTGAAGCACGAGCAGCGGGTTCCTTATATCCGGCGGGTGGGCGAGTTGCCTATCCGCACGGTAAATGTGCTGGTGCACAAGCCGCTGATTGCCGAACCCGAGAAGTTCCAGAACACCAAGTACCTGCTTTACCGCTACGCCACGCGCATGTTGCTGGAGCGGGTCTCATGGCTGTGCCGGGATCAGCGTCGTGCCGATGAAGGTGATGGGTTCGCGGAGATCATTTTTTCGAACCGCAGCAATATGTCTTACGACGATATTCGCGACTATTTGCGCCTGTTGATTCGCCAGCACGGCGATGATCCGCAGAAAGTGCAGATCGACCCCACCGTGATCGACCCGGAGCGGATTCGTTCAGTGGAGCACTTCAAATTGGCTGGGTTGCAGGTGGCGGATGCGGTGGCCTCTGGCTTTCACTTCGCAGTGAAGGTCAATCGCTACGGGGAAACCGAGACCGGTTATTTGCCGCACCTGAAGAAGACGCTTTATCGCCACGAGAAAAACGTGCTGGGTTACGGGATCAAGGTTTGGCCGGAGGATTTTGGCGCCCTGAAAGCAAAAGCCCCCGAGACCGTGAGTCTCGAGGGCTTGCTATGATCTATGGCCCCAGGAACCGAGGATCCCACCCATTCGGGCTGCCACTTGCAAGAAGCGGCCTCTACCTTTCCTGCGCTTGCCGGTGCCCAGTATTTCATAGGGTGGGGAGTTTTGGCAAGAACAGCGTGTTAATCCCAGTTCTTCGGGTCGTTCGTTACCTTCTGACCGAACGAACTCGGCGCGATGTTCAGCCACCCCTTGTTCTCGTTCTCCGGTTGTTCCGGCTGGGGTTTTTCGGCTTGCGGCTGCTCTGGCTTCGGATTCTGTTCCAGGGTAGTTGTGTTGTTCATTTCTGATTCCTTGGTTCTTTATGTACCATTAAGTCGCCATTTTGAGCAATTTTCCCCCTCAAAACCAGGGGCATGATATAACCATTATGCAGAGGGTAGCATGCGAAGCATTTACGACCTTGATCCAATTCGAATCCCCGTCAAGCTAGTGGATGGTCAGTGGGAGTATTTCTACGGAGGTGGTCTTCCGATTAAAAACGGTACGGTCGGCGATTTGGTCGTCGACAGGTCCAGCATCGAAGACAGGAAATTCCTGGCAAATCTCAAGCGCATTAGCAAACACAAAATCCTTGAATCCGGTACGCCGCTGTTGGTCGCGGTTACCGTAAAGCCCCCACTGGACATTGAAAAGAAGTTGAAAGACCACCTGTTGCCAATGGGCAGTGCGGGACCAAAGCTAGGTGATGCCTATTACCGAACTCCTCGCTCAGCCGATACCAGATTCGTTGAAATTTCCATCGGCGGGCCAACGGAGAGACAAAAACGCCATGACCCAAACGAAAAAGGCGGCGTCTGGCTACAAGTCGAAGGTCTCATTCCAAAAGGGGTATCCTCCAGCACCATTAAGCTTCCCGAGGGGGTGTCGGATCGCCCCGCTGACAGCCTGAATCATGCATTCACGCTACTTTCTGAGCGATACGAGCCTTGGCGTAAGTCCCACACCGGAAACATATACGACCGCATGCTGTACAAGGAAAGCAACGATAAATGGTATCCGCTCAATGTCTTGCGGGATGCAGCCATCGCGAGTGATGAGCACCAGTTCATCCGTAGTCGATGGGAACAGATTGCGGGGATTATCAGCCTGCAGAACGATAGGTAATCTGCCTATTGTTGGCACTGCTGGGAATGGCCACTTAGGGCACACTTAGTCGCCCCCAAAATGAGCCTAGTCACAGAAAACATTCAAATTGCAGCCGATGTCATCAACGGCGCGGACGGGCTGCTCATCACGGCCGGTGCTGGCATGGGTGTCGATTCGGGTCTTCCGGATTTCCGGGGCGCCGAAGGCTTCTGGAAAGCCTACCCCGCCCTGCGACAGGCCGGCATCAATTTTCAGACCATCGCCAGCCCCGGCACCTTCCGCAGCGACCCTGCCCTCGCGTGGGGGTTCTATGGCCACCGGCTGAAACTGTACCGGGAAACCATCCCGCATCAGGGCTTCGACATCCTGCGTGATTTCGCCCTGTTCATGGATCACGGGGCATTTGTATTCACCAGCAACGTGGATGGCCAGTTCCAGAAAGCCGGCTTCGGCAACGGCCAGGTGGCTGAGTGCCATGGTTCCCTCCATCGTCTGCAATGCCTGGAAGGCTGCATGGGCGACATCTGGCCAGCCAGGGACTTTCAGCCGGAAGTGGATACTGTTCATTGCCGCCTGTTGAATGACCCGCCCCGCTGCCAGTGGTGCGGCAGCATCGCCCGGCCAAATATCCTGATGTTCGGGGACGCCGGCTGGCTCGATTATCGTTTCCGCGAGCAGGAAGCCAACTTGCTGCAATGGCTCGCCAAGGTGAAGCGGCTGGCGATCATTGAAATCGGCGCGGGAACGTCGATCCCGTCAGTGCGGCATTTTGGGGAGTTTCAGGAGGGCTTTCTGATACGGATCAATCCACGTGAGGCCGAGCTATCCAAAGGACGCCGGGGAATAAGCCTGGAACTGCCTGCCTTGCAGGCATTGGAACTGATCGCTGAGGCGATTTAGGCAAACCCCATTAGGGACATTTGAGGCGTTTCAACTTTGAGTATCCAGAGACATCCAACCACTTTGGGGGTATTTCTGGGGGTATCTTTGGAAATCAAACTTTCTTGAAAACGACTTAATCCACGCATTTACAGGGCATGCATGGAAGCGGGTTCGATTCCCCCCGGCCCACCATCGAACTCAAACGCCACCCTTGCGGTGGCGTTTGAGTTTGTGGGGCCGGTTGGGATGAGAACCCGCCATCGGGTTCGCGGAGCGAGCACTGCTCGCGACGGACAGCCGAAGGCTGGGCCCGAAGGGCCGAGGGTTGCGGGAGGCAACCGCAACCCGAGCAATCCCCCCGGCTCCACCACCAAAAGCAAATGGCTCACCCTTGTGGTGGGCCATTTGTTTTTGGTTTGTGCGATTTGGCGGGGATCGAACCCGCGGGACGCGTGGGAAGCTCAGTTTCCTGCCAAAGGTCCGTTTACACAAAATTCAGGACAGGCCTGACCGAGAACGGAGCGGAGAACGCAAGACTTGTCAGGACGGCGTCCGGACAATAAAATAAACTCATCAACAGTCAGAAGGGGCATGCCATGAGCACCCAGAATTTTTCCAAGACCGAACGCATCGATGTCCGCGCAAGCCAGCCGGTCAAACAGCTGCTGCAGGAAGCCGCGCGCGCTTGCCACAAGAACGTCAGCGAGTTTCTGCTCGACGCGGGCGTGACGGCGGCCGCGCAAACGCTGGCGGATCGTCGCCAGTTCGTGCTGAGTGAGGCGCAGTGGCAGGCGTTCCAGGAAGCGCTGGATCGTCCGGTGCAGAGCAAGCCGCGCCTGAAGAAGCTGCTGCGCGAACCCGGAGTGCTGGGTTGAGCGGTGGCTACTCGGCCGTTCGCAAACTTGCGGCAACGGATCGCGTCGATGGCTTCGACTGCGGCCAGGCCGCGCTGAACCAGTTCCTGCAGCGCTACGCGCTCGTCAACCAGAAGGCCAACAGCGCGCAGACCTACGTCTGCTGCCAGGGCGATGTTGTGGTCGGCTTCTACAGCCTCGCCGTCGGCAGCGTCGATCCTGAGGCCGCGCCTTCAAGGGTGATGAAGGGTTTGGCGCGTCATCCTGTCCCGGTGATGATCCTGGCCCGACTCGCGGTGGACAAGGAGCATCAGCGCAAGGGCCTGGGCCAGGCACTGCTCAAGGATGCCCTGCTGCGCACGGCGCAGGCCGCCGACATCGCCGGTATCCGCTGCCTGCTGGTACATGCCAAGGACGACGCGGCGCGTCAATGGTACGAGTCCTGGGGGCTCGAACCCAGCCCGACCGACCCGTATCACCTGTTCCTGATGCTCAAGGACCTCAAGAGCTTGCTGTAGGCGTCGCGAGCACCATCTACGCGACGGCTCGGCCGGCCATGAGAGGTTGATGGAGCGCGCGCAGACTTCGAGTTGTCCAGCAACGGCCGGAGACGCTGGGGGTATTTCTGGGGTGCTTTTGAAAAGCAAACCCTATTTAATATTGGGCATTTCCAGTCTTAACGCGGCTTTGGCGCTATCCGGTTCGATTCCCGCCGCCAACCAACACAAACGCCACCCTTGCGGTGGCGTTTGTGTTTGTACATCTGGCCTGGATGAGAACCCCCAGGACGGGGGGCGAACACAGGGTTTCGCAAAGCACAACTTTGCGCTGTGCGAACCGCTCGCGCATACCGGCGCGAGCGCGGATGGCCGGGCCAGATTCCCACCGGCTCCATCATTACCCAAGGCTCGGATGCTCTCCGAGATTTATATACCCGCGAAGCGCCAAGGGGTCGCTGAGGTTCGCGTAATGGCACAGCAGTAAGGAAGCCGCGCTGAATCTGATCAAATCAGCATGGTTTGCACGCATTCCCCTGGGGTATTACAATTATTCATTACGTAATACAAAGGAGGTGTCATGGCAACAACGCTCACCAGCAAGGGGCAGGTCACCATCCCCAAGCAGATCCGGGATGCGCTCAATCTGGCGCCGGGATCATCGGTGGAATTCGCCGTCAACAAGGAGGGCGAGGTGGTCATTCACAAGGTCGGCGCCCGTGCCGGCCGCAAACCGGATCGCTTCGAGGCCGCGCGCGGCAAGGCCGACGTGAAGTGGCGCACCGACGAACTGATGGCCCTGCTGCGCGGCGAGGCTTGATGCTGCTGGTTGACACCAACGTCCTCGTCGACGTTCTGGAGGACGATCCGGAATGGGCCGACTGGTCCATTACCCAGCTGCGGGCGCAGTCCAAGATTCATCGCCTGGCCATCAACCCGGTCATCTACTCGGAGTTGTCGCTGACGTTCTCGACGGTCGAGGCCTTGGATCGCACCGTCGATGATCTTGGGCTGGTCCTGATCGAGGTGCCACGGCCTGCGCTTTTCCTCGCCGGCAAGGCCTTTGTGCGCTATCGCCGCCAGGGCGGCAAGAAACACAATGTACTCGCCGACTTTTTCATCGGCGCGCATGCCGCTGTATCCGGCTATCCGATATTGACGAGGGATACAAAGCGATACGCGGCATATTTTCCCAGCCTCAGTCTGGTTACGCCGGAGCAGTCTGCGTAAAAGGGGGCAAGCAATGAACTCAATAACGAAAATCACGGCCAGCCAGGGGAAACACGTTGTCAGCCATTGATATTCTGATCGGCCAAATCGTCGACCCGCGTTTGCCCGGGTGGCCTAGACCAGCGTTAAAACAAGGCCGCTCGCCTGGTGCCAGCCTGTCCGGCCGGCATGCACCGGGTCAAAACCAAACGACCGGAACAAGTATGTAGAACTGCCTGTAGAGGGCTTGCGTACGCGGGTTCGATTCCCGCCGGCCACCAATATAAAAGGTCAACCTTCTCGGTTGGCCTTTTTTATCTGGTTTTCCAGGGGCTATGCCGATTGACGGACAGGCTCGATCGTGTCATTCCCTCCGTCGAAAAACCCCGGTGGCCGCAGCGCCGCGGGCTCTCGGCGCCCTCTTCTCTTGCAATGAGCACCGGGCCCGCGCCATCCCCACGCGATGACCTCTTCGCCTCCCAATCCGCCGGCTTTACTTTTGGCGATGGGGTCCGGGCGGAACCGCCCACCGATCCGGCGCGGTTCCAGCCTGACGATACGGTCAGCTTGAAACCCGGCGTGCGCTGGCTGGCCGAACGCATGGCCGACTGGCGCGGACGTCTCTACCGCCGGGAATCCCTGGCCATGAGCCAACCCTGGCAGAGCGCCGACGAAGTGGCCGCCGCCCTGGATACCGCCGTGCGCCCGGCTATCCAGCGGCTGGCGCGGGTGATTTGCACCTGCTTTTCGAAAACGGCGACGCGCTTGCGATCCAGGCCAAAAATATTGAAAAACTCGTTCCAGAAACTTTGCGCCGAAGCGCGCTCCGAATCCTCTTCTGCCCATCGTTGGGAGAAGCTTATTGCTCGGCTGCGGATTTCGTTCCAGGACAAGGGCATGTTCAGCTTGCCCTACATGTGCGGGAGCGCACAAACACCGGCCCGCCGCTTGCTGCAACGAGCCCGTATTTTTCCTGGCTTGCTGTTCCGGCTTTGGAGCCAAGGCACCCCCCTTTATTTGTTATGTGCCGAATTCTCGCATGATCGAGCGGAGTTTCGTATAAGCCTGGCCGCCCCCCCATTGATACTGAGCAAACGCTGCTCGCGACGAGCAACCGAAATCGAAGCCCAACTAAATCAGAGCAATTGCGAGACCTCGAACACCGCATCGACCCCCTTCCCGTTCCAGTTGTATTCCAGATAGGAGGCGTGCAGGCAGTTCCGCACGATGCCGGTCCGCAGGGCCGCCAGGCATTCGCCGCCCGCATGACGCACGGACGGATACAGGATGCCCTGCTCCCCTTCATTGCGCAGCTTGCGGCCGATGCCCTGGGCATGGCCGTAGTCGTCGGGGTCGACGATGCGGGGGTCTATGCGGCTGGCCTCGCGCAGGTCGACTGCCTCGCCTTTGGCCTGCACGGTGTAGAGCCGCATTTGCAGGCGCATGGGCGGCTCGGCGGTGGCCGCCATGAACAGGGCCTGGTGGTAGCGGGTTTCCTCGATGGCGGTGAGCCTGTCGTGCGCACAATAGAACACGCCGTAGCTGCCGTCGCAGAAGCGGCTGCCTTGCGGGTTGAGATGGGTGAAAGCCGCCATGATGCAGGTGCTGCCGTTGCCGAACAGCCGTTCTTCGGCGGGAACCAGGCTGATGTCGCCCACTTCGTCGCGGATGCGGTCGTTGGTCATGGCTTCCAGCGCGTAGAGGGCGTCGAAATCCTCCGGGCCGGCTACCCGCTCGAACAGGCTGACGGCGGGAAAGCGGCTGGGTATGACGCGGTGGGCCCGCTTCCAGTTGAGCGCGACATGGGGATAGCTCAAGCCCAGCCCCCGCGCCGGGCATCGAGGTACTGGCGAACGGCCAGCAGGTCGCCGACATTGCCGCCGAGCATGCGGTCGAGCGCGCGCTTGCCGCCAAACAGGGGCGCGGCGTTGGGTTTCTTCACCCAGGCATCGCTGGCCGACGCATCCGGCAGCAGGATTTGCAGGGCCTTGTAGATGCCGAGGATGTAAGAGAGGCGCTCCAGGGTGTCGCGCCTGAGATCGGCGGCTTGCGGGTTCGACTTCCACTTGAAGAAGGTGGAACGGCTGGGGGCGCCCAGCAACACCATCTGCTCTTCGGCCGTGAGCCCCCAGGCCTGGGCGATATTGAAAAACGTCCGCAGGCCGGCGGCGGACATGTCCTTGCTGGAAACCCGGGCCTTGGGCTGGGAGGCGCTTGCTGGGACTGGCATTTTGCTCTCCTTGGGATGGATTTTTGCGTGCTTTCAAAATAGTCCCATATTGTACACATGTCAATATTTTGTACGATATCAGACTTAATGGCAGGAGGGTGCTGCCATTAAGGCAAGGCGTGAAAGGCCATGGAAACGGCAAAAAGGCGGCTGCCCTTGTGGTGGGCCATTTGTTTTCGGGCTGCGCCCGAATCGAATCCCGGATGTATGCTAGGCGGAATTGTCCGTAAGGTAGGGGCGCAATGAACAAAGCTTGTCGATACGCAGTGTTGCTGGCGGCGGCGCTTTTTGCACAAAACGCGCTGGCACAAAACTGCAGCGCCCCGCCGCAAGGCTCGGGGGATGCCTGGTGGCAGGAATTTTCCAGCTGGTGCAGTGCCTGCGGCGGCACGCCCAACCTTGCCGAAAAGACCTGCAATGCCGGGGCGAACTGGGGGCGTGCAATCGATGCGCCGGCGAGCAATCCATCGACAGACGCCAAGCCGCCAGAAAGCGCCAAGCCAGCGCCCCTGACGGGCCAATGGAACATGACGGCCACCTGCGGCGGCAGTTCGGGAAGCTACGCCTTCAACATCGATGCCGTGAGCGATGGCGTCCTCGCACTGTCGGGTGGCGCCTGGAACTGCAACCTTGAATCGGGGCGCATTGACGGCACCCGCATCACCCTGTCGTGCAGCAACTGGCTGAACAAGGTCGATTATCAGGGTACGCTCGTCAGCGACAACTTCATGCAGGGCACCTTCACGCAAAGACTCAGGGCGGAGACATGCCAGTGGAGCACACTCAAGGCCGGAACCGCCGCGCCCGAGGTGCGCAATGCCGCCCAGGCTGTGGGCCTGCCGCGACAATGGGCAATGTTCCGGCTGGGGATGTTTTCGTTGGCACGATCACCAAAGGCAATTTTGCCAAGGGCTGGGGTATGTCCGTCTTCAACATGAAGCTCTTCGTCAAGGCGCAGGACGGGACGGAAAAGATTTTCTATGTACGGGAAGACTCCATCATCACCTATCCCGATGGGACAAGCACCAACCTGCGGAGTATGAGGGGCTCCTTCTACGGGAAAAGAGCGGAAATCAAGTATGCGCCCATCCGCGACGGCACGGGCGGATCCCCTTCCGGCAGCGGGTTTTCGTACGAGATCGGCCAGAATGGCGTGCTGACACTTCGCTTCCTTGACTAGCCGGCGTTCAATTCCCGCCGTCTACGTTGTTGAATTCGAACGCCACCCTTGCGCCGGGGTTCGAGTTTGTGGCTTTCAGGTTTCATAAGACAATTTCCTCCCATGCAATTCGACGTCATCATCATCGGCGCCGGCGCGGCGGGCATGATGTGCGCCGCGCAGGCCGGATCACGCGGGCGCAGCGTGCTGCTCATCGACCATGCGCAAAAAATCGGCGAGCGCATCCGCATCTCCGGCGGCGGGCGCTGCAACTTCACCAACCGCTCGGTCGGGCCGGAAAACTTCCTGTCGCAGAACCCGCACTTCTTCCGTTCGGCGCTGGCGCAATACGGCTCCGCCGACTTCATCAAGCTGGTGGAAAGCCATGGCATCCGCTACCACGAGAAAACCCTGGGCCAGCTGTTTTGCGACGACAGCGCGCAGGAGATCATCGCCATGCTGGAAAGCGAGTGCGATGCGGGCGGGGTGAAATGGGCGCAGCCCTGCACCGTTGAGAAAATCTCGCCGCGGCAAGGCGATGCGCGTTTCGAGCTCATCACCAGCCAGGGCAAATTCACCTGCGCCTCGCTGGTCGTCGCCAGCGGCGGACTGGCCGCGCCGGCATTGGGCGCCACGCCCTTCGGCTACCAACTCGCCGAGCAATTCAGCATCCCGGTCGTGCCGCCCAAGCCGGCGCTGGTGCCGCTGGCGCTGCCGCCGGAAACGCTGGCCACGCTGAAACCGCTGGCAGGGCTGTCCTTCGACACGATCGCAACTTGCGGCAGGCATTCGCCCGCCTTTCGCGAGCAGGCGCTGATCACGCACCGCGGCCTTTCCGGTCCGGCGATCCTGCAGATCTCCAGCTATTGGCAGATGCAGGAATACCAGCCCGGCAAGAAACGGCCCATCGCGCTCAACCTGCTGCCCGAGCAGAATGCAGAGTCATGGCTGGAAGAACATCGCAAGCAGAACGTGGCGCTTGCCAGCCTGCTCGCCGACACCCTGCCCCGACGCTTCGCCCATGAGTGGTGCGCCATGCAGGGCATCGCCCGCCCGCTCGCCGAACTCTCCGCCAAGTCCCTGTCGCAGGCAGCCCGGTTATTGAACGAATGGCCGCTCATGCCTTCCGGCACCCTGGGCTACACCAAGGCCGAGGTCACCCTGGGCGGCGTGGACACGCGCGCGCTCTCCTCCAGGACCATGCAGGCCACCGCCGTGCCCGGCCTCTACTTCGTCGGCGAAGTGGTGGACGTGACCGGCTGGCTGGGCGGCTACAACTTCCAGTGGGCGTGGTCGTCCGGCTGGGTGGCGGGGCAGCATGTTTAGGATTGTTTTCATTTAGACTGCACGCATGACCCTACAGCGCAATTCGCTAGACTGGCTGGCACAGGTGGCCTACACCACCTGGCGCCTGTTCATGAAGAACAGCCTGCAGAACCATGCCGCCGCGACGGCCTTCTATTTCATGCTGTCGGCCACCCCGCTCCTGCTGCTGCTGTCCTACGGCATGCAATGGCTGGGCAGGCTGGCGGAAACCTACGTGCCGGCCACCATGCTGTTCGCCGCGCTGTACAACCAACTGCAGCTGGAGACGCTCACCGAGGTCGGTTTCCTGCCGCGCCAGACCCAGCTCGCCGCCGGCGGCGTGGGCCTCGTGACCCTGCTGTTGTCCTCGCGCGGCCTGGTCAATGCCGCGCAGTCCGCCTTCGGCGTCATCTTTCCCGCTGAAGGCCGCCGCCGCAGGTTCGTCACCACCTGGCTGCTGCCGCTCATCATCGTTCCCATCGCCTTCGGGCTGCTGGGACTGGCCGGGCTGGTGCAGGCGGCACTGAGCTTCTTCACCCATGTCGAACTGATCGCCGCCGCGCAAGGCATCGTGCTGAAAATCCTGAACTGGCTGTTCATGCTGTTGGTGCTGTGGCTGCTGGTGTTCCTGGCATTCTGGCGCCTGCCGGTGGAACGCCCGCCGGCACGCCAGTCGGCCGTCATCGCGCTGCTGGCCTCGTTCAGCCTGCTGGCACTGTTCGCGCTGTTCGACCACTTCTTCCGCCTGGAGAGCTACCAGTCGCTGTACGGCGCGCTGGGCGGCGCGGTGTTCGTGCTGATCGGCGCCTATTTCGCCTGCGTGGTGTTCTATCTGTGGGCGCAGTGCCTGTTCGCCGTCGCGCGCGTCGATGTCGAGGCGCTGGAGAAACTGTTCCTCGGCGGATCGCGCACGGGCGCCAGCAGATTCGAAGGCTTCGTGTTCGCCCGCGCCAACCGCCTGCTGGAAAAATACGGCCGCACCTTTCAGCCCGGCGAAGTGCTGATCGAGGAAGGCCAAGAAAGCCAGGATGCCTTCTTCCTGTATTCTGGCACGGCAGCCGCGTACAAGAAGGCGAACGGCAGCGAGCGCCGCCTGGGGCCCTTGAACGAAGGCCAACTGTTCGGCGAAATGGCTTATCTCTTGAAGGAAAAACGCACCGCGACCGTGCGGGCGGAAACCGAGGTGGTGGCGCTGGTATTGCCGCCGGCGATGCTGGAACAACTCATGCGCCACTCCGCACCGCTGTCACGCCGGATCATCGCCACGCTCTGCCATCGGCTGGAGCAGATGAACCTCGCGGCGCAGGGCTAGAACAGCCTGCGAATACGCTCGTAACCCTTGAGCAACTCCTCGCCCAGCAGCCTGGCAGCGGCTTCCACGCCCTCGCTGCTTTCGCCGGCGGCTTTTTGCACCTGGGCAAACTTGACCTGGGCCTCGGCCCACTTGCGTTCCAGTTCCTCCCATTCATCGCGCGCATCGGCCTTGGCAAGATGCAGTTTGACGCGCAATTCATCACGTTGTTGAAGCACCGTGTCTTCGAGTTTTTTCAGTTCTTCGCGCAGTTCTGCCATTTTCGTCTCCTGTTTGAAAACAATATCCTATCTAAGGATAGGCCAGATTTGCCCTGTCGCCAGCCTGGCCAGGCAACAAAAAAAGCCGCCCGAAGGCGGCTTTTTTGCAGGTGCAACAAGCGCTCAGGAAATGCGGCGCTTGAACTCGTCGGTGCGGGTGTCGATCTCGATCTTGTCGCCGATGTCCACGAACGCGGCCACCTGGACTTCGAAGTTGGTGGGCTTGATGCGGGCGGGCTTCATGACCTTGCCGGAGGTGTCGCCGCGCACGGCGGGCTCGGTGTACTCGACTTCGCGCACGATGGTGGTGGGCAGTTCCACGGAGATGGCCTTGTCGTTGTAGAACACCACTTCCACCGGCATGCCGTCGTCCAGGTACTTGAGCGCGTCGGTCATGTTCTCGCCGTCGACTTCGTACTGGTTGTACTCGGCGTCCATGAAGACGTAGGCCGGATCGGCGAAGTAGGAATAGGTGCACTCCTTGCGGTCGAGCACGACCACGTCGAACTTGTCGTCGGCGCGGTATACGGATTCCATGCCTGCGCCGGTCAGCAGATTCTTCAACTTGAGTTTGACCACGGCTGCGTTGCGGCCAGACTTGTTGTATTCGGCCTTCTGCACCACCATGGCATCAGCGCCGATCATTACCACGTTGCCGGCGCGGAGTTCCTGGGCGGTTTTCATCTTTGCATTCCTGTAAAAATGGGTTGAAACGCTTGTAAGCGTTTGAAAAAACGAGAAATTATACCTTGGAGAAGGCGAATTTCGCAAGCTCTTCGACAAGATTGGGCCAGGCTTGCAGTTTTCCAGCCCAGGCGCGGGTATGTGCCTCATATTCAGGCAGATGGGCAAGCCATTCGATCCAGGCTTCCGGACGGTTTTCTCCGGCATTCCACACCCGCCAAGCCTCCCGCAGGGCGGCTTCGGCCGGTGCCGACAATCCAGCAACGTAATGGCCGAGAAAGGCCTCGATCTTGGGCCATTGCGCCCCGCCCTCCTGCACATAGGCCTGCCACACCAGCGGCCTGCCGGCATGCTGGGCGCGGATGAAGGAATCCTCGCCGCGCACGAAATTGATGTCGCAGGCCCACAAGAGCCTGTCGTAGCGCTCCTGAGGCATGAAGGGCAACACCTGCACGGTCAGATCACCCTCGCTGCGGCTTTCTCCCGCCTTGAGCGCCGCTGCCCCCAAGCCGGCCGCCACCTGCCCCAAAGACTTGCCCTCGGATGCCAGCAGCCGCACGGGCCGGCCGGCGTGTTTCAAGGCCTCGATCAGGCCGGGGATGGCCGGGTTGTCGTAGGCGAACAATGAAATCCGCAGGGCCTCGTCCTGAGCCAGCCCGCATTCCGCCCAAAATGCCTGCCGCGCCGCCGCGTCTGCCTGGAACGCTGCCAGCGCCTTCAACTCGGCCGGGCTGCCCAGCAGCCCTCCGGTATCCGGGCCGATGCCGGGAATGAAGAAGTACTGCGTGAGCGGCAGCCGCGGATGCGGCGAACCGAGCCCGTGATTTTCCGAAACCCAGGCCTCGGCGCTGAAGTATTCGAGATTGAGCCATACCGGTTTGGGGTCGCGCGCCGCCATCGCCTGGAGATGACTTTCCGGCGCGCGGCAGGCAAAAGCCTCGACCACCACGTCGGCAGGCTGCGCCTGTGGCATGGCCTTCGACCAGCGCCGGATCTCCACTTCGTCGACGGCCTGGTTTTCCTTCCAGGGATCGACCTCGGGGCAGATACGGTGGAAGGTCTCGAGGTCGTCCACCCACAGCCGCACCTGCTGGCCGTGCTCGCCCACCAACTCACGAGCTATGCGCCAGCAGATGCCGATGTCGCCGTAATTGTCGACGACGGAGCAGAAAATGTCCCAGGAAAGCCTCATGCGCGCATTCTACGTTGCAGAGACGTGACTGCGATGTCCACATCCGGCGCGGCGGGCTTTTGGCTAATGTGGCTTATCGGGAACGCCTGCCGACGGACGGTCGGTTTTTTTGCCGCAAACACTTGTCAAGCATTTATTTCAGGAGTAGAAAGTCTAGGAGTTTGATATCAAGCGCATGAATTTGCGGCATTTTTTGACAAAGCATGCCGATCTCAAACCGCAGTTCGCTGTGTGCAGTCACCGTAGGTCACTCACAATAAGCGGTTTACATTTGTTAGCGCCAAAGGCAGAGGAGTTTCAATGGCAACGGGTACCGTCAAGTGGTTCAGCGATTCCAAGGGGTTTGGTTTCATTACCCCGGATGACGGTGGGGAAGATGTTTTCGCGCATTTTTCCGCCATTAACATGAACGGCTTCAAGACCTTGAAGGAAGGCCAAAAAGTTTCCTTTGAAGTCAGCCAGGGTCCAAAAGGCAAACAGGCTTCCAATATCCAGGCAGTCTGAGTTCCTGCCCATTGAAAACCCCGCCACCTGCATAAAGTGGCGGGGTTTTTTATTGTTTTTGAAAACAAGGCAAGCCGTGTCCCTTTAATTCCGTTGCACTCAAACCGCTCGCCACAGTTCCGGGTAGCTGTAGCAATGGGTTAGTCATTCCCCCAGCAAACTCTTGATTCCCATCCCTACCCCGATCGCGACACCACCCACCGCCCCCACGGCCGCTGCCTTGGCGAGCGTGATGGCCAGTTGCTTGTTCAGTTCACCCACGATGGCGCGGGTTACTTCGGCGGAAGTGGCGCCGCCGCTCTTCTTGCCGATGTTGCGCAGGTGGATGTCGGGCAGTTTCAGATCCATGAGGCCGTTGTAGTTGACCTTGGCGTTGCGGATCAGCAGCGACTCGATGACCATTTTCGTTTCGGCTTTCTTATCTTCCTTCGGCGCCTTGCTGCCGGCGCCGACATAACGCTGCACGTTGCGCTGGATGGCGTCGAAATTGGTGACGCCCTTGTCGTTCTTTTCGTAGGAAATGTAGGGCGCGTCGACATGTATCCTGTGGATCAGCACCACGTCCCTGGTCAGGCTGGCGGGTTCGAGCGCCAACTCGATCCGCCCGGCCTTGAGCGCATGCGGGGACTTGAAGCCTTTCGGGTTGCCCAGCGCCAGCCCGGACAACACGCCCTTGCCGTCGGTGGGCGACAGGTCGACGCCGCTGACGCTGACCTGCGCCTGGGTCATTTCGCTGCCGTATTTCTCGATGGCTGTCTTGACCAGGGCATTGAGCGGGTTGGCGAGCCAGATATAAAGCACGGCCGCCACGATGAGAAGCAGCACGGCCAACAGGGCGATATAGATCTTTTTCATGTTTGTTCCCACCTTTGACCGCGCCAGTCTAACCGAATCGCCGCGCCGGAAAAAAGCCCGCCACTTCGATTCGATTGGGCTAAATTGAGACCACCCCTGCAACAATATCCAGCACCGAAAGGAGCCGCGATGAAGCGATTTGTACTGATATCGGCCTTTTGCGCCCTGCTCGCGGGCTGCGACTACACCACGCCCCTGGTCACGGCTCCCGCAGTGGATATCGACCCGGCGGCGATCGGCGTATGGCAGCGGACGAGCGCCTACGGCAACACGGAAACGCTGCTGGTGCTGCCGCTGAACAGGCACGAATACCTGGTTTCCTTTCCTGCCGGCGCGAAGCACGCCATGTTTGCCCGTGCCACGACCTGGCGCGGCGCGGACATGACCCTGGTGCAGGCCGACTGGTTCGGCACCGCCGAAGGCAAGGTGCCGGACGACAAGCGCACCTTCCAGTACGCCGCTTATGCGATCGAGGGCGACAGCATCACCGTGCGCCTGTTGAACCCGGAAGTCGTGTCCAAGGACATCGCCTCGACGGAGGCCCTGGCACAGGCCATTGCAGACAACAAGAATCATCCGCGGCTTTTCCGCGAAGCCATGGTCTTCCGCAAAATTTAAAGGCCTCAGATCAGGATCAATTTTTTCCCATGCGGCCCAGCGTGCTGTTTGTATTGAAAATAATGAGACTGGCGCGCAAGATGTTCCCGACAGCCGGGAATTCAGGCAACCAATATGCGACAGGCAATAGCAAATGTTCGAGGCCCGCACGCTCAAGATCTTGTTCATCCTGCTAGCCGGGTACGCGCTGCTGGCCATCCCCGCCTATTGGGGGCCGCCCTTTCTTGAGGAGTTCAGCTCCTTGGCCGTCATCGTGCCCCTGCTTTCCGTTCATGCCTTTCATCGCCTCGGCATTCCAGGCCTGCTCGAACATGGCGGCTACTGCGGCTGGGGCATGTGTTCCCCCACCGCTTTCGGCTGGGGGTTTTTAGCCCTGTTCTGGATGGGCGCAGCCTGGCTTGCTGCCTGGGGAATCGCGCGCCTGACATCGCCTTCCACGGGGCGCTAAAAAATGGCGCCCCTTAACCTGATCAGACTCTCCGTTCATCTCAACCCCGGGCCCCTCTCTTGAAGACACCTACACCCGAATCCAGCCGCAAGGCACAGATCGACGCCCTGCTTCTCAAGCTCCCCGGCGTCAGCGCACGCAAGATCAACGGCCTCGATGCCTACTTCGTCAGCGACAAGATGTTCGCCTGCATCAGCGGCAAGGGCATCGGACTGCGCCTGCCCGCCGCCACCGCGACCGAACTGCAGTTCTCACGGGGCAACGTCGGCCCGTTTCAGCCCGCCGGCATGGCCAGCACCCGGGAATGGATACAGATCGACCGCGAAGACGCGGCCGAGTATGAGAAGGACCTCGAGCTGTTCCATGCCTCGCTCGAGTTCGTGAAAACCGCCCGTCCCCGCTAGGCCGGCGGCGAGGTCCTGGTCAGAACGGTTTTTTTCCGGGTCCGGCAAAGTACCAGACGATCAGGCCGATCAGCGGCAGGAAAAACACCGCCAGCACCCACAGCAATTTCTCGATGCCCTTCGCCGAGCTTTGCAGAATCTGAATGATCGCGTAGATATCCGCGACCAGAACAATGAAACCACCAATTGCAGAGATGCTCATGATTCCCCTCCAGGTTGGTTTTGTCAGGTACTGGGTGCAATATATCTTAAAAACAATTCCAAAGCCGACCCCCTTCGATTCTGCAGTCTCATTCCCGTAAGTTGAGCGTATGCGCCCTCGTTTCATCATCCCGCCGGAAGAGGTCGAAATTACTGCAATCCGCGCGCAAGGTGCTGGCGGACAGAACGTCAACAAGGTTGCCAACGCTGTGCATTTGCGTTTCGATATCGCCGCGTCGTCGCTGCCGGAAGACATTCGTGAGCGGCTTCTGAAACTTGGCGATCAGCGCATCAGCAAGGACGGGGTGGTGATTATCAAGGCCCAGGAATTCCGCAGCCTCGAGAAAAATCGAGCCGAAGCATTGCGCCGCTTGCAAGAACTGATCGCCAGTGTCGCGGTGCTGCCCAAGAAACGCCGTCCAACCAGGCCGACCAAGACTTCTGTCGCGAAGCGCTTGGAAGGCAAGGCGCGACGCGCGGCGGTAAAGGTGGGGCGAGGAAAGGTCGACGACTAGGCTGCGCGTTCATGTCCGATCCGCCCCATAAAGGTTATGGGAATTAAACGGGCCAGCGTCATATAATTTTTCGAGTCCGAAATCCATCTCACCGATGAAAACAATTCCGAAGCACCCCTTTGATTCGCCTGTTAAATAGGAAAGCGCGCTTATGACACAAAATCCATGGGATGGGGTTCCTTCTCTCAAGAGCGCAAGTGAAGCAAGCAAATGGCTCTAGTTAAACGAAATTAATGGGGTCTGCTTCGATAACTTTTTATCATCCCAATACCCAAGCAATCATTGTTTCAGCAACAAATAAAGAAACCCCGCCAAAGCGGGGTTTCTTTTTTTACCTGCCCTGACGCCTTGTCAGGGCTAGCTTGCACGGCGCGCGGTCATCAAAAATACCGGGTAGTCCCTCGATCCGGTCTCGCTTTCCTTGGCAATGCTGAACACGGTCTGAAAACGAATTTCGCCAAAACCTGCTTTTTCGGCACGCCGGGTTAGGTCGGCCCGCTCGAAGCCATGATGCACGTCTACCTCAGGCCCGTGAAACGAGCCGTCTTCCTTGTCCAGGTCGGCGATGCATAGAGTGCCGCCAGGATTCAGCAGGTCGTGAAAGATGCGCAGGATTTGGTCGGTGTCGGGAACATGGTGCAGGGTCATCGAGGTGTAGATCAGGTCGAAGCGCTGTGCCGGCGGCGGGTCGGCGAGCAGGTCCAGCTTCAGGGTCGCCATGTTGCGCACGCCCTGTTCGGCAATCTTTTTGGCCGCCACATCGAGCATGCCGCCCGAACTGTCGGCCAGCAGGATGCTGCCAAGCTCGTCCTTGAGCGGAAAGGAAAGCAGCCCCGTGCCGCTGCCGTAATCGAGCGCGCTCATGTGCTGGCCCAGGTGGACGGCCTGGCGGATGGCCTGCGCGAGTTTTTCGCCGCGCTCGCGGAAGGCCGGGTTTTCGTCCCATTTGCGGGCCTTGGCATCGAAGTGCGCGGCGTCGAGCCGGGTGGTTTGGGGGCTATTCATGGCGCGGCGGCTATTCCCTACATGCAGGCGATCATCGCGTCGCCGAAGGCCGAGCACTTCACCTCGGTGGCGCCGTCCATCAGGCGGGCGAAGTCGTAGGTCACGGTCTTGTTGGAGATGGCTTTTTCCATGCCGGCAATGATGAGGTCGGCGGCTTCCGTCCAGCCCATGTGGCGCAGCATCATCTCGGCGGAGAGGATGATGGAGCCGGGGTTGACGTAGTCCTTGCCGNNTTGGGCGCGGTGCCGTGGGTGGCTTCGAACATGGCCACGGTGTCGGAAAGATTCGCGCCGGGGGCGATGCCGATGCCGCCGACTTCCGCCGCGAGCGCGTCGGAGATGTAGTCGCCGTTGAGGTTGAGGGTGGCGATGACGTCGTATTCGGCGGGCCTGAGCAGGATCTGCTGCAGGAAGGCGTCGGCGATGACGTCCTTGATGACGATGCCGCCGAATTTCTCCGGCAGTTTCATCCACGGGCCCTCATCGATGAGGGTAGCGCCGAATTCGCGCGCGGCGAGCTCGTAGCCCCACTTCTTGAAGCCGCCTTCGGTGAACTTCATGATGTTGCCCTTGTGCACCAGGGTCACGGACTTGCGCTTGTTGTCGATGGCGTACTGGATGGCCTTGCGGATGAGGCGCTCAGAGCCTTCGACGGACACCGGCTTGATGCCGATGGCGGAAGACTCGGGGAAGCGGATTTTCGTCACGCCCATTTCCTTTTGCAGGAATTCGATGACCTTCTTCACCGCATCGGAGTTGGCTTCCCATTCCACGCCGGCGTAAATGTCCTCGGTATTCTCGCGGAAGATGACCATGTCGACCTTCTCCGGTTCCTTCACCGGGGAAGGCACGCCCTTGAAGTAGCGCACCGGACGCAGGCAGACGTAGAGGTCCAGCATCTGGCGCAGGGCCACGTTGAGCGAGCGGATGCCGCCCGAGGTCGGGGTGGTGAGCGGGCCCTTGATGGACACCACGAAGTCCCTGGCCGCCTGCACGGTCTCTTCCGGCAGCCAGGTGTCGGCGTCGTAGACCCTGGTGGCCTTCTCGCCGGCATAGACCTCCATCCAGGCGATTTTCCTCTTGCCGCCGTAGGACTTGGCCACGGCCGCATCCACCACCTTGCGCATCACCGGGGTGATGTCGACGCCGGTGCCGTCGCCCTCGATGAAGGGGATGATGGGGTGATCCGGCACGTTGAGGCTGTTGTCGGCGTTGACGGTGATTTTCCGGCCGTCTGCGGGGATCTGGATATGCTGGTAGCTCATGGTGTCGGGTAAAATCGAGTTTTGCGAAATCTGCGTCGTGGCCAAAATCATCCTGTTCAACAAGCCTTACGGCGTGCTTTCCCAGTTCACCCCCGAGGGGCGCTGGCAGGGATTGAAGGACTTCATTCCCGTCCCGGGCGTCTATGCCGCCGGGCGGCTGGATGCGGACAGCGAAGGACTGCTGATTTTAACCGATGACGGCGCGCTGCAGAAACGCATCGCCGATCCGCAGCACAAGCTGGCCAAGACCTATTGGGTGCAGGTGGAGGGCATTCCCGACCAGGACGCGCTGGCGCAGCTTCGACGCGGCGTGGACCTGGGGGATTTCGTGACCCACCCCGCCAAGGCCAAGCTCATGCACGAGCCCGCCGGGCTGTGGCCGCGCACCCCGCCCATCCGCGTCCGCCTGGCCATCCCCACCAGCTGGCTGGAACTGACCATCAGTGAGGGCAAGAACCGCCGGGTACGGCGCATGACGGCCAAGGTGGGCTACCCTACCCTGCGGCTGATCCGCTACGCCATTGGGGACTGGGCACTGAACGGGTTGCAACCCGGCGAATGGAAGGAACTGCATGCCTGAAATCTGGAAACCCAATGTCGTGGTTGCCGCCATTTGCGAGCGCGACGGCAAGTTTTTGCTGGTGGAAGAAGAAACCACCGAAGGCATGCGCCTGAATCAGCCGGCCGGGCATTGGGAAAGCAACGAAACCCTGATGGAAGGGGTAGTGCGCGAGGCGCTGGAAGAAACCGCGCACGTGGTCGAGCCGACCGCGCTGCTGGGCGCCTACACCACCTACAACCCGGCGCGCGACATCACCTACCTGCGCTTTGCCTATGTGTGCCGGGTGACGGGCTTTGATCCCGGGCGCGCACTCGACACCGGCATCGTGCGCGCGGTGTGGCTGACACCGGACGAGATCGCCGTCAGCCCCATCCGCCACCGCAGCCCGCTGGTGATGCGCTGCATTAACGATTACCTGTCCGGGCGGCGCTTCCCGCTCGATTTCGTGACGCATTCATGAACATGAGGCTCAACAAAACACCTCCCTCCCCCTTGAGGGGGGAGGGCTGGGGAGGGGGTGACAGCCGCAGGCATTTCCCAGGCAACACCCTCCCCCTAGCCCCCTCCCCTCAAGGGAGGGGGGATTTTTATTGGGATACCACCCATGGGTAACAAAGTCGTCGTCGGGCTTTCCGGCGGCGTCGACTCCTCCGTTGCCGCCTACCTGCTCAAGCAGCAGGGCCATGACGTGCTCGGCGTGTTCATGAAGAACTGGGAGGACGAGGACGACGAGCATTGCCCGGCCAGGCAGGACTTCTTCGACGTGCTCGCCGTCGCGGACGTATTGGGCATCGAGGTCGAGGCGGTCAACTTCGCCGCCGAGTACAGGGAACGCGTGTTCAGCCATTTCCTCGCCGAGTATTCAGCCGGGCGCACGCCCAACCCGGACGTGCTGTGCAATGTCGAGATCAAGTTCAAGGCCTTTCTCGACGACGCCATCAAGCGCGGCGCCGACTTCATCGCCACCGGCCACTACGCCGGCAAGGGCTTTGACGCCGCCGGCCGAGCCGCACTGCTGCGTGCGGCGGACATGAACAAGGACCAGAGCTATTTTCTCTACCGCCTGAACCAGACCCAGCTCTCCCCCACCCTGTTCCCGCTGGCGCACATGCAGAAGCCGGAAGTGAGGAAGCTTGCCGAGCAGATCGGCCTGCCGAATTTTGCCAAGAAGGACAGCACCGGCATCTGCTTCATCGGCGAGCGTAACTTCCGCGAATTTCTCGAACGCTATCTGCCGAAACGGCCTGGGCTGATGAAAACCCCGGAAGGAAAAGTTATCGGCGAACACCAGGGCCTGAGCTACTACACCATCGGGCAAAGACAAGGCCTGATGATCGGCGGGCAGAAGGATTTCGGCGACGAACCCTGGTTCGTGGCGGGCAAGGACATGGCCGGCAACACCTTGATCGTGGTGCAGGGCCACGACCACCCACTGCTGCAAAGCCTGTCACTCACCGCCGGCCAACTCTCCTGGATTGCCGAAACCTCACCCGCCCCCGGCAAGGCCTACACCGCCAAGACGCGCTACCGCCAACAGGACGCGCCCTGCCGCATCGCCTGGCTCGAAGACGGCAGCATGCGAGTCGATTTCGAATCGCCGCAATGGGCGGTCACGCCCGGGCAGTCGGTGGTGCTGTACGATGGCGAGGTTTGTCTGGGCGGCGGGATTATTCTCCAAACACAGTAAAATCGCCTTATTCGATTCATTCCGGCAGCATCATGTCCGAACAGAAAACCCCGGCGCCCGCCGCCAATTTCATCCGCAACATCATCGACGAGCACATCAAGTCGGCCAAATGGGGCGGCCGCGTGGAAACCCGCTTTCCGCCGGAACCCAATGGCTATCTGCACTACGGCCATGCCAAATCCATTTTTCTGAACTTCGGCCTCGCGCGCGACTACGGCGGCTGGTGCCATCTGCGCTTCGACGACACCAACCCGGAGAAGGAAGAACAGGAGTACGTCGATTCCATCATCGAATCGGTGAAGTGGCTGGGCTTCGATTGGGGCAGGCACCTGTATTACGCGTCGAACTATTTCGACACCATGTACGCCTGCGCCGANNCTGATCCAGTCCGGCAACGCCTACGTGGATTCGCTGTCGGCCGAGGAAATGCGCGCCTGGCGCGGCACGCTGAATGAACCCGGCAAGGACAGCCCCTACCGCACTCGCAGCGTGGAGGAAAACCTCGACCTCTTCCGC
>DCVO01000006.1 GCA_002327405.1 Thiobacillus sp. UBA2186
GACCAGGTCGTCGTCGAGTTCCATCTTCTGCCCGCGCCGCAACTGCGGCGTCAGCGCGATCGGGCCGAAGCGGATGCGCGTCAGCCGTGACACGGTCAGGCCGAAATGCTCGAACAGGCGCCGCACCTCGCGCTTGCGGCCTTCCTTGATCACCACGCGCTACCAGCGGTTGGCGCCCTCGCCGCCCGCTTCCGCAAGGCTTTCCACGCGCGCTTCGCCGTCTTCGAGTTCCACGCCGTCGAGCAATTGCTGCTGCATCTCCGGGGTGAGTTCGCCCAGCACGCGCACGGCATATTCGCGCTCGACCTCGAAGCGCGGATGCATGAGGCGGTTGGCCAGTTCGCCGCTGGTGGTGAAGATCATCAGGCCTTCGGTGTTGAAGTCCAGCCGGCCCACGCTCACCCACTTGGCGCCGCGTATCCTGGGCAGTTGCTCGAACACGGTGGCGCGTCCCTTGGGGTCGTCGCGGCTGACGATCTCGCCTTCCTGCTTGTGGTAGATCAGCACGCGCACGCGCTTGGATTCCGGCGCGCGCAGATAGACGCGGCGGCCGGAGACCTTGATGACGTCATGGGAGGTGACGCGCTGGCCGACCTGGGCAGTCTCGCCGTTGACGGTGACGCGGCCCTCGGCAATCCAGGCTTCCATTTCGCGGCGCGAGCCGATCCCGGCATCGGCCAGGGCCTTGTGCAGCCTGACTTCTTCCTCGGGTTCCTGGACGCGGGCCGAACGCCCTGCTGCCCCGGCCGGGGACGGCGCGCGGGCGGCGGGCTTGCCGGGAGGACGCAAAGGACTGCGGCGGCGTGAGGGCATGGATATCAGAAGAACCTCAATAAATGAATGATTGAACGCAGCGGTGCAAAGAAATCCGGTAACAGGGGGGTTAAGGGAGGTAAGGGAGTAATATTTTCCTCTCTTATCCTCCCGTACCTCCCTGTAAATGCTTTTGGGGTTTCTCTGCGCCGCTGCGTTACGATGTCTTTTCTCAGCTTCCCGAGGCGGCGGCAGGCGTGTTCTCTTCGGCGGCCGGGTCTTCGGCGCCGGCGCTCTCAGCCTCGCTATCCGTGACTTCTTCGGCTGCGAGTTCCTCGCGTACCTCTTCCAGTTCTTCCGGCGTCACCGCGGTGTCGGGCGCGAGCAGGTTGCCCAGCTCTTCCAGCGGCGGCAGTTCCTGCAGGGAGCGCAGGCCGAGGTCGGACAGGAAGCGCGGCGTGGTGGCGAGCAGCGCGGGCCTGCCCGGCACGTCGCGATGGCCGACGGTCTCGATCCAGCCGCGTTCTTCCAGGGTTTTCACGATCTGGGCATTGACCGACACGCCGCGGATGTCCTCGACGTCGCCGCGCGTGACCGGCTGGCGGTAGGCGATGATGGCCAGCGTCTCCAGCACGGCGCGCGAATAGCGCGGCGGCTTCTCGTTGCGCATGCGCGCAAGGTAGGCCTGCATCTCGGGGCGGGTCTGGAAGCGCCAGCCTTCGGCAACCTGCACCAGTTCGGTAGCCTTGTTGTCCCAGTCGGATTTCAGTTCGTCGAGCGCACGGCGCAGCATGTCCTCGGACAGTTCCTGCTCGAACATGCGCTTCATCTCGCGCAAGGACAGCGGCGCATCCGCGGCCAGCAGCGCGGCCTCGAGGATGCGCTTCAGTTCCTCAAGATTGTTGATCGTCGGTGTGTTCATCGGCGTATTCATTAACCGTCGTACCTTCTTCGTGCAAACGGACGTAGATCGGTGCCAGCGGCTCGGCCTGGGTGACGTCGATCAGGGTTTCCTTGGCCAGTTCGAGGATGGCGAGGAAGGTCACCACCATCTCGGCCACGCCGGCCTCGGCACGGAACAGACTGGCGAATTCCAGGAACTGCCCGGGCTGCAGGGATTTCAGGATGCGCGTCATGTGCTCGCGCACCGAGAGTTCTTCGCGGCTGATACGGTGGTGCCTGTTGACCTTGGCGCGCGAGAGGATGGAGAGCCAGGCGGCGGACAGGTCTTCTGTCCTGACTTCGGGCAGCCTGCGCGCGGCGGACTCCACCGCCACCGACACGACGTGGAAATCGCGCCCGGCCATGGGGTGTTTGTCCAGGCGCTGCGCGGCGAGCTTCATCTGTTCGTATTCCAGGAGGCGCCGCACCAGTTCGGCGCGCGGGTCTTCCGGCTCGCCGCCTTCTTCCGCGCGCGGCGGGCGCGGCAGCAGCATGCGCGACTTGATCTCGATCAGCATCGCGGCCATCAGCAGATAGTCGGCGGCCAGTTCCAGATTGTGTGAGCGAATCTCTTCCACATAGGTCAGGTACTGGCGAGTCACCTCAGCCATGGGAATGTCCAGAATATTAANNATCAGCATCGCCGCCATCAGCAGGTATTCGGCCGCCAATTCAAGGCGCGAAGTGCGCGCGGCCTCGACGTAGGCCAGGTACTGGCGCGTGAGCTCGGCCATGGGGATGTCGAGCACGTCGAGGTTGTGGCGGCGGATGAGATACAGCAAGAGGTCGAGCGGCCCCTCGAAGGTTTCGAGGAACACTTCCAGCGCGTCCGGCGGGATGTAGAGGTCGACCGGCAGTTCCGCCAGCGGCTCGCCCTTGACGCGGGCAATGGGGAGTTCGGCCTGTAGCGCTTCCATGACCGGCATTTTACCATCCACCCGGCACGAATGCCGGGCAAGATTATCTGCCTTCAGGCCGGAAAAACAAGCTTCTCTACGTCCTTGTATTTGCTGGCGAAATGTACCGTGATGCCCTGTTTGATGTAATCCGGCAGCTTGTCGAAATCGGGCCGGTTGGCCGCGGGCAGGATCAGCTCGGTGATGCCGGCGCGGCGCGCGGCGATGACTTTCTCGCGGATGCCGCCCACCGGCAGCACCTGGCCGGTGAGCGAAAGTTCCCCGGTCATCGCCAGCGGCCGCGCCAGTTTCTGGTTGCGCGCCAGGGATAGCAAGGCGGTGGCCATGGTGACGCCGGCGCTGGGGCCGTCCTTGGGCGTGGCGCCTTCCGGGATGTGCAGGTGCACGAAGCTGGAGTCGAAGAACTTTTCGTCGGCCTTGTACTGCTTGAGGTGGCTCGCGACATAGCTGTAGGCGATCTCGGCTGACTCCTTCATCACGTCGCCCAGTTGCCCGGTGAGCTTGAAGCCGCGGTTCAGGGTATGCACGCGCGTGGCCTCGACGTCGAGGGTGGCGCCGCCCATCGCGGTCCACGCCAGCCCGGTCACCACGCCCACGGCGCTTTGCGGCTTTTCCTTGTGGAAGACGGGCTTGTCGAGATAGGACTCGATTTCCTTCACCCCGACTTTAATTGGGGGCGCCGCGCCGTCGAGAATCTGCACCACGGCCTTGCGCGCCACGCGCCCCAACTGCTTTTCCAGGTTGCGCACGCCCGCCTCGCGGGCATAGCCCTCGATGACGTATCGGATGGCAGACTCGGTGATCGTGACCTGGTTTTTCTTCAGCCCGGATTTCTCCAGCACCTTGGGCCACAGGTGGTGTCTGGCGATGGCGATCTTTTCCTCGGTGATGTAGCCGGAGAGCCGGATCACTTCCATGCGGTCGAGCAGCGGCCCGGGAATGGAAAGCTGGTTGGCGGTGCAGATGAACAACGCCTTGGAGAGATCGAAACGCACGTCGAGGTAGTGATCGAGGAAATCGACGTTCTGCTCCGGATCGAGCACTTCCAGCAAGGCCGAAGCGGGATCGCCCTGATAACTGGCGCCGATCTTGTCCACTTCGTCCAGCATGATGACGGGGTTGGAGGTGCCGGCCTCCTTCAGGGCCTGGATGAACTTGCCCGGCATGGCG
>DCVO01000046.1:0-181 GCA_002327405.1 Thiobacillus sp. UBA2186
TCGTCGATCTCGTCCACCAGCACGGCCATCTCGCGACCGATCCTGGCTTCCAGCCGGCGCGCGGAAATTTCCGCCTGCTTTTCCATGAAGCGCTGACGGCGCTCTTCCTTGACCTCCTCGGGCACGGCATCGGGCAGTTCGTTGGCCTGGGCGCCCTCCACCGGCGAATAGGCGAAGCAGC
>DCVO01000046.1:221-5715 GCA_002327405.1 Thiobacillus sp. UBA2186
CCGCCGCGGCCGGTCGCTTCATCAGCTTGAGTATCCTGGAGCTCGCATGCTGGAAGGGAATGTCCAGATACGGCAGCACCCGGCCAGACTGCATCAACGGGATCACCTCGTCCACATGCGGATAAGGATAGACGTAGTGCAGCCGCACCCAGACGCCCAGATCGCCGAGGGCGGAAGCCAGCTCGGTCATGCGGGTCTTGAGCGGGCGGCCGTTCCAGAAGCCGGTGCGGTATTTCACGTCGACGCCATAGGCACTGGTGTCCTGCGAAATCACCAGCAGCTCCTTCACGCCCGCCTTCACCAGGGCTTCGGCCTCGTTCATCACCTCGCCCACAGGACGGCTCACCAAATCGCCGCGCAAGCTGGGGATGATGCAGAAGGTGCAGCGATGGTTGCAGCCCTCGGAAATCTTGAGATAAGCGTAGTGATCGGGCGTCAGGCGCACGCCCTGGGGCGGAATCAGGTCGGTGTAAGGGTCGTGCGGCTTGGGCAGTTGCGCGTGCACGGCCGCCATCACCTCCTCGGTCGCATGCGGCCCTGTCACCGCCAGCACCGAAGGATGCGCGGCCTCGATCACGCCTTCGCGTGCGCCCAGGCAACCGGTGACGATGACCTTGCCGTTCTCGCGCAAGGCCTCGCCGATGGCGTCGAGCGATTCCTCGACGGCGGCGTCGATGAAGCCGCAAGTGTTCACCACCACCACGTCGGCATCCTGGTAGGACGACGAGATCAGGTAGCCTTCGGCGCGCAACTGCGTGAGAATGCGCTCGGAATCGGAAGTCGCCTTGGGGCAACCTAAACTGACTAGGCCTATCTTGGGGATTTTTCTCATCTTACTGATTGTTTCTTAAGCTTTTTCAAATTTTTTACATCAAAATGTTGGGGCAAGTGCCCTAAGACACACAGCCCACCTCAATACGTTCGACGATCCCCTTCATATCAACGCCAAATCGTTCTCGATTCATTGGATAAAGATCAATCATGAACATCTGATCCCAAACATGCTGCAATTCAGTCCAATTTGGGAGAGGCGGGAGTTGAACCAACCGATCCTCAATTTCAGAAGGTGACAATTCTGTCTCCAAGAGCATGCGATGCCGAAGTCTGTTCATACGCGCCAACCGCTCTACTGGGCGCATTGATTTGATAAGCGACGCAACCGTAGCCTCATAAAAGAGCGTGGTGAAAGGCTCCGGGATAAAGTGAATCGTTCCAGCTTCTCGGGAGGCACTCTCGGCCATATCCATGAGCCTTGGATTTTTATCCTGAATCAAGCGTCGGTAGAATTCTTTAGCTCCCCAGAGTAACTCGCTAGGACCGAGATCAGCATCGGGGCCTACCAATGCAGCCGCCGGCGCATACGGCCCTTTCTGAAAAACCTTAATTCCAGCAAACCCAACACAAGCAGCGACTATGAATCGCCCCGGGTTTCATGGAGGCTGTTTGGTTTAAGTTAGCTCGGTTTCCCGAGCCCGTTCTTCGGCGAGACGCCGATAGTAGTTTGCCTCATATTCCGCAGGCGGGACATAGCCGATCGATTCCAGCAGACGGTGGTGGTTGAACCAGGCCACCCATTCCAGCGTTGCCAGTTCCACCGCTTCCCTCGATTTCCACGGCGCCCGCCTGTGGATCAGTTCGGTCTTGTACAGGCCGTTGATCGTCTCGGCCAGGGCATTGTCGTAACTGTCCCCGCGGCTCCCCACCGAGGGCTCTATGCCAGCCTCGGCGAGCCGCTCGGTGTAGCGGATGGAGACGTACTGCGAGCCTCTGTCCGAGTGATGGACCAGGCTGTCATTGCGCTCCGGCTGCCGCGCATACAGTGCCTGCTCCAGGGCGTCGAGTACGAAGTCCGTGCGCATGGAGCTGCTGACCCGCCAGCCGACGATGCGCCGGGCGAACACGTCGATGACAAAGGCCACATACAGCCAGCCCTGCCAGGTCGAGACATAGGTGAAGTCCGACACCCACAACTGGTTGGGACGGTCGGCCTTGAATTGACGGTTGACGCGGTCCAGCGGGCAGGGGACGCTCTCGTCTTGGATCGTCGTTTGCACGATCTTGCCGCGCCGGGCGCCTTCCAGACCCAGGCGCTTCATCAGCCGCTCCACCGTGCAGCGCGCGACGGGAATGTCTTCGCGGTTCATTTGCCGCCAGACCTTGTCGGCACCGTAGACCTCCAGATTGGCTTCCCACACCCGCCGGATGTGCGGTATCAGGGCGTCATCCCGTTGGGCGCGCGCACTCTTCAGCGCCGGGTTCTTCTGCCGCGCCGCATGGAGGTGATAGCCCGACGGGGCAACCTGCAATGCCTTGCAGATCGGCTCGACCCCGAAGACGGCCCGGTGCCGGTCGATGAAGGCCATTACTTCTTGGTGTGGCGGTCGAGCTCCGCCTGGGCGAAAAACGCGCTGGCCAGTTTCAATATCTCGTTGGCGCGGCGCAGTTCCTTGACTTCGCGCTCCAGCGCCTTGATGCGTTCGCGTTCCTCGCTGGTCACGCCATCGCGCAGGCCGGTGTCGATCTCATGCTTCTTGACCCATCCATGGAGGGTCTGAGGTACACAGCCGATCTTGGGTGCAATCGATTCAATGGCTGCCCACAGCGAGGGGTAATCGCCTCGATGCTCCTGCACGATGCGCACAGCGCGTTCGCGTACTTCGGGGGAATATTTCGGTGTAATCTTCTTGCTCATCATGGCTCCATCTTCTCAGAGATAAGAGCCTCCTCAAAACCCGGGGCGATTCACCCTGACCGCACCCAACGGCGCGACCACCAGTTACGACATCGATGGTCTTGGCAACCTCAGGCAGGAGACTTCAACCGACCGGGGCATGCTCATCGCCGGCTACGACGATGCCGGCAACCGCACCAGTTTGCAGGATGCCCGCGGCCTTGTCGTCACCTACCAGTACGATGCCCTGAACCGCCTTGTCCGCATCGAGGCCCCCGCCAGCGGGAGTCTGCCTGCCAGCGCCACCCTGCTGGTGTGGGACAGCGCACCCGGCTGCAGCCACGGCGTCGGCCGCCTGTGCCAGGTGAGCGATGCGGCAGGCACGACCACCTTCGACTACGATGCCCGCGGCAACCGCATCAAGAGCACCCGCGTCGAAGACGGCGAGACCTTCATCACCCAATACGTCTACAACGATGCCGACCGTCCGCTCGACCTCCTCGCCCCCACCGGCGAGATCGTGGCGCCCGCCCTGGACGCCAGCGGCCGGGTGCAGGCGCTTGCCAGCACCGGCGGCGGCCTCACCACCCCGATCGCGCAGGACATCGAATACGCCGCCACCGGCCGGGTACGGCGCCAGACCCTGGGCCAGACCCTGATCGAGCAAAGTTTTGACGCCGCCGGCCGTTTCGACACCGAAACCGCCACCGTACAGGGACTGCCGCCCGATGCGGGCGGCCCCAACGACACCGAAGTGCCCCTGCCGGCCTGGGTATTGTGGCTGCTGGGCGCCGGTCTGGCCGGCATCCTCGGCAAACGCCGGAGGGGAGGCAAACCGGGGCCGGCGTTCATGTCCGGCCTGGTTTGCGCAGCCGCCCTCGTCCTTGCCGCGGGTTATAACCCCCTATACGCCGCCGACCTCGACCTTGGCTACGACGCCAACGGCAACGTCACCACCAAGGCCATGCCCTCCGGCACCGCCACCTACGGCTACGACGCGCTCGACCGCCTCGACACCGAATCCGGCCCGGCCGGCACCCGCGACCACGACTTTGATGCCAACGGCAACCGCACCACCGACGGGGCGGGCACCACCGCCGCTTATTCTCCCGCCAGCGACCACCTCGCCAGCGTCGACGGCATCAGCGTCACGCTTGACGCCGCCGGCAACCTCACCGCTGACGGCAGCTACAAATACGCATGGAACGGCCTGGGCCAGCTGGCCGAACTCAGGCTGCCGGACAACACCCTCATCGCCAGTTACCACTACGACCACCGCAAGCTCAGGACCCGCAAAGTCACCACGGCGGCGGCGGCGCAAGGCGCCGGCAAGACCTTCTACCACTACGACGAAGCCGGCCGGCTGATCGCGGAGACGGCGCCGGGCAATGTGCCGCTGGTGACTTACGTCTGGAACGGCAACACGCTGACCGGACTGATCACGCACCAGCCGCAAAGGACGGTGTACACGGTGCAGACCGACCACCTGGGCAGTCCGTTCCAGGTCAGGACCCTGGAAGGCAAGATCGTCTGGCGCTGGGAGCCGGAGGGCTTCGGCAAGACGCTGCCGGACGAGGACGTGGACGGGGATGGGCAGAAGCTGACGCTGAACCTGAGATTCCCCGGGCAGTACTACGACCGCGAGTCGGGTTTGCATTACAACTGGAACCGGTATTATTCTCCGAAGCTCGCAAGGTATGTCAGTAGTGATCCGGTTGGTATCGCGGGCGGCCCAAATCTGTACAGCTACGCCAATCAGAATCCGTTGGGGTTTACCGATCCAACGGGTGAATCAGCATTGGGTGGAGTATTAACCGGATTGGGTGCCGATCTGGCAACACCGGAGCCAACTGATGCGGCCTGGCCAAAGTGGGCAGGCTGGGGCATCGCACTTGCTGGGGCGGCTATCTATGATTTGTGCAAGGACGAAGACGTCGACTGTGAGAAAGAGTGGAGAGAAGCAAGGAGAGTATGTCGTCAATTGATATATGAGCAATTGGAGCAACAGGCAGGAAGGCGAAAAAAGAGAAACGTCACCGGCGTTACTGGTGGTTATACGGATGTTGAAGAATGCGCTCGCGGCTTAGTTAGCGAACGTTGTGGTGGCAACAGGGTGATTAGGTAATCAATACATGAAAACACAATTCACACGACCAAGCACCGAAGAAGAATTACAACAAATCCTTCGCAAGATAGACAGCTCGACTCAAAAAGGTCACTACCATGATGCCTTGGCAGGCTGTGAATTCCTTATAGAAGATAGTTCCACAAAGGCTGCCGGCCTGCGAGAGCGTGCAACAGTGTTCGAACAAATGGGCGAAATGCAAAAATCCATTAGCGACTTACGTGAGCTTATAGCCATGGATATGGGTGAGCCGGCGGATCTCCACCAGCTTGGAATATTGGTGCTATCTTTTGGTAGCGCTCGTGAAGCCGTAGATTTGTTTTCAAAAACGGTTGAAGTTGGCACAAAAGAGAACTTTCATTACTACACGAACTCTTCTTATCTACATCGTGCAGAGGCTTTTCTAAGGCTTGGCGATTACGCAGCGGCGGAAGCAGATTGCGCAAAGCTGCCTGATGGCTACAAAACCTATATGGCTGGCGTTGGCATGAGGACAAAAGAACAGATACAAATGGAGTCCGCTTCTAAAAAACCTCGCACAGGATAGCTTGGTGCTCGGGCTCGTCCTCGCCGTCACCCTCGCCGTCACCCTTGCCGCCCGCCACCGCCGCCGACCTCGACCTTGGCTACGACGCCAACGGCAACGTCACCACCAAGGCCACGCCCTCCGGCACCGCCACCAGGAGCTGATAGGGGCC
>DCVO01000010.1 GCA_002327405.1 Thiobacillus sp. UBA2186
TCATCATCGACTTCATCGACATGGACAATGTCGAACATCGCGAGACCGTGCTGGGCGAGTTGAAGAAATCGCTGGCGCGCGACACCACGCGCATCACCGTCAACGGCTTCTCCGCCCTGGGCCTGGTCGAGATGACCCGCAAGCGCACGCGCGAATCGCTCGCCCACATCCTGTGCGAGCCCTGCCCCACCTGCCAGGGGCGCGGCGAAATCAAGACCGCGCGCACCGTCTGCTACGACGCCCTGCGCGAAATCCTGCGCGAAGACCGCCAGTTCGAGGCGCGCGAATACCGCATCCTCGCCTCGCAAAGCGTGGTGGATTTATTCCTGGACGAAGAATCGCAAAGCCTCGCCCAACTCTCCGACTTCATCGGCAAGCCGATTTCACTGCAGGTGGAAACGAGTTATACGCAGGAGCAGTACGACATTATTCTGCTGTAGGGAACAGCATTAACCACGGGGGACACGGGGAGCACGGGGAAAACGCAGCAAGCTTAGCCGGCTCCATCGATCACAGACTGAGTGATCACCGTACCGATTGCAGGGCAGCGACGAAGGCGCCAATGCATCGGGGTCACGCCAATGCATCGGGGTCCACCAATGCATCGGGATCAGGTCTTGCAATGCAACAAAGCTAAGCCCCGCCACCATTCTCGATCACAAAGATTGCAGGCTCGGATTTGTTCAATGCCTCAGCCTCGGTCAGGCCGCCACTTCAAGGTATTCGACGATGCTGGACGGCTGGGGAACGGCCATGCCATCTTCACGCAGGCCGGCAATATGAAACTCGATGGCTTCGCGGATTTCTTTCTCGACCTCCTCGACTGTCCGCCCTGTGGCAACGCAGCCGGGCAGGTCGGGGACATAGGCGGAATAATTGTTCTCCGTTTTCTCAACGACGATGGCGTAGAGTCAAAGCATTGGGGTCAGGTCTTGAGTCAAAGCATTGGGGTCAGGTCTTGCAACAACCAGCATTGGGGTCAGACCAGCATTGGGGTCAGGTCTTGCAATACAACATCGTTCTGCCAAGCCTCACCACCATTCTAACCATCCACCCGCTTGCGCGCAGTCCGCGCTGATCGGGTCCCGGGCGATTCGGCGTACGTATCCACATAGGTGTCGATCAGTTTCCGGATCATGCGCTGGTATTGCGTGTGGTGCTTCAGGGCCTCTGACTTAAAGAACTCCACGCTTTTCCGGCTGAGGGCGAGGGTAACTTTCACGCCTTCTTCGCGGAAGGCCAGTTCTTCGGGAGGAGGCAGGAAATCCTTGATCACCCTGGCCTTGATCGGTTCGTCGGTGTATTTGATCTTGGCGACACCTGCCTTACTCGTTTTCGCGCTCATAAATTGCCTTTCCTTTGCGCCAGTAGCCGGCGCCGATAATGCGTATGACACTGCCGCGATAGGTGAACCGGACAGTGATGATGCCGCCGTTGACCTCGCCAAAGCAGAAATAGCGCTGCTCGCTTTTGCTGTGGGCAAGATCTTCGGCGATGACCCGGTCAGGGTCGGCAAAGGCATATTGGGCCAGGGAAAACGATACCCCGTGTTTTCTCTGGTTTTCCGCGTCCTTGTCTTCGTCCCACTCGAACCGGGTTTTCTTCATGGGCTCAGATTAGCACAGGACAAACAAAACAACCATACAAAAGTATGGCTAAAAAGATGGATTGGCTTAACCACATACAAAGCAGAACACCCTGGAAGATTTTCGCATTTACTTCCCCCGTGCTCCCCGTGTCCCCCGTGGTTAACGGGTTTTAGAATTCAGGCGTTCAACGACTCGAACCGCCTGGCGATCTCGTCCAGTTCCGCCTTCTGCTTGCGCAGCTTGTCGATGCCGGCCTTGACCAGGCCCATCTGCTCCTGCACGCCGCCGACGTTGTCGGTGATCTTGCCCAGGGTTTGCAGGCGCTCGTCGAGCATCTGTTTGTAGTCGCGGATGCGCTGGATGACGGGGTCGAGGGCGATGGAGAGCCAGCGCTTGGCCTCGCGCGCGGAGAGTTCGAAGGTTTTCTGGGTTTCCGAAGCCACTTCGGTGTAGAAGCGGCGGATCATGAAGTGCTTTTCCACCAGCAGGTTGGAAGGATCGCTGCAGAATTCCTGGGTTTCCTGCATGAGCTTGTCCATGCGCAGGCGATAGGAGGTAAGGTCGAGCACGGGAATGGACATGCGCGGCAGCCCGTGCTCCTTGTGGAAGCGTTCGCAGGCGGCCAGCAGATACTGCTGCATGGCAACGGACAATTTTTCGGCCTGGTTGAAGCGCTGGATGGCCTGTTCGGAGAGGCCGCGCATGGAGCGGATCAGGCCCTTGGTAGTCCAGCTGTCGCCCATGGCGGCGCGGGCTTCCTCGAGCATGGCGTGCAGGGCGTTTTCCGACAGGCGATCGAGCAGCTGGTCGCCGTGTTCCTGCACGGCCTTGCGCATGGCCTTGAACTGGTCGGCGGTGGCATCGTAGCGCACCTTGTCCTTGACCAGGTTGACGCGCAACTGGGCGGCCATTTCCTTGTTCTTGCCGGACAGCTCGGACAACTGCTGCAGGCTTTGCAGGCCCTCGCGCATGCGCGCAGCCAGGGTGGCACGCTCGTTGTTGACGTGGTCGGCGATCTGGGTGATGGCGCCCTGGAACAGGATTTCGCGGCGCGCCGGCACGATCTTCTCGGACAGCAGGTTTTCCAGACTGCCGATGCCGGAGCGGGTGATGAGATCGGCGTCGTTCCTGATCTTGCCGACCAGGGCCTTTTGCGCCGACACTGCAAACACCTGGTCTTCCGGCAGCTTGAGAATGCGCGAGGTTTCTTCAAGCTGCTTGTGCATGGTGGCGCGGAAGGCCAGTTCGCCGCGCAGGTCGTCCCACAGCATGTCGATCTTGTTCAATACCGCGACGTGGCAGTTGATATGACGGTGCACGTAGTGCTGCCAGATTTCCAGGTCGGACTTGGTCACGCCGGTATCGGTGGCAAGCAGGAAAAACACCGCGTGGGCGTTGGGAATGCTGGACAGCGTGAGTTCGGGCTCCGCACCCAGGGCGTTGAGACCGGGCGTGTCGAGGATGCAAAGCCCGGCCTTCAGCAGCGGATGGGGGAAATTGATCATGGCGTAACGCCAGACCGGGATTTCCACCATGCCGTCGACGTCTTCCTGAAGCACGCCGACGCTGGCTTCAGGATTGTACAAACCCAGCGCCTCGGCTTCGGTCTTGGTCACCCTTTGCGATTCCGCCAGCTTTTGCAGCGCGGCATGCATCTGCTGCGGATCATCCGGGTCGAGCGTGATGGTGCTCCATTCGATGGGCGTCAGCTTGAAGTGGGCAAGCGGCTCGGTCCTGAGGCGGGTTTCGATGGGCAGCAGGCGCAGCTGGGGGCCGTGGCTTTCCTCGTGGCAGATCTCGGTCGGGCACATGGTGGTGCGGCCGGCATCCGAGGGCAAGAGGCGCTGGCCGAAATCGGAAAAGAACAGGGCATTGATGAGCTCGGTCTTGCCGCGCGAGTATTCGGCCACGAAGGCCAGCATGAGGCGGTCGCGGCGCAGCGCCTCGGCCAGGTCGATCATGCGCAGGTTGCGCTCGGCGTCCATGCCGTGATGACGGTCCAGCCAGTCGGCGAAGGCGGTGATGCCGGCGACCAGGTTGTCGCGACGGCGGCTGTAATCCGCGATCCCCTCTTCCAGTAAGGCGCTCATTCAGTCCTCTTTGGCGTTGTTTTTATTGATTCCCGGCAAGAGCGGAAATTTTTCTCCTGCACCGTGCACGACCACGGTCTTCTGGCGTGCTCCCTCCCCGCGCGCGAGACTTACCTGCCGCTTCGCCACCCCCCAAAGCTCGGCGACGAATTCGATCAGGCACTTATTCGCTTTGTTATCGACTGCCGGAGCGGCAATCTTTAGCTTGAGGCTGCCGCCATGCTCGCCCGCCACCTGGTTCTTTCGTACCCCCGGCTGGACATGCACTTGCAGCGTCCACTGGTCCTTTTCGGCGTCGTAGCGCGCCCAAGAGGGCAAGCCGGTCATCTAGCGCGCCCAAGAGGGCAAGCCGGTCATCTAGCGCGCCCAGGAAGGCAGGCCGGTCATCTGGCGCGCCCAGGCCGGAAGCTCGGTCAAAAAGCCCCCAGGACCGCGCGCTCCAGGGCCGCCAGCGGCACGACCAGCAGGAACTGGCACAGGATGATCAGCACCAGCGGCGAGAAGTCGATCTGGCTGGCCGGCAGCATGCGCCGAAAAGGCCGCAGCAGCGGCTCGGTCAACGGGTAGATGACGGGAGAAATCGGGGAGTAAGGATTCACCCACGAAATAATGGCACGCACCAGGGTGAGTCCGATGACGAGGTAGAGCGCAAGCTTGACCAGTTCCACCGCGCCCAGGCCGAGCAATACCGGCACCATGCCGAACCCCGCCAGGCTGAAGGGAAAGCCCTTGACCCACAACAGTGCGGCGGCCACCAGCACTTCGATCAGCCAGGCCAGCAGCAGGCTCGCCCAGTCGTAGCCGCCCCAGCCCGGAACCACCCGGCGCACAGGCCGCACGGCGAAATCGGTAATCTTTACGATGAACTGCGCGAAGGGGTTGGAAAACGGCACCCGCATGGCCTGCATGGCAAAGCGCAGCAGCACCGCCACCGCGAGCAGGCCGCCCAGGGTCTGGATGAAAAAAACGAGCGTATCCGCCAGCATCAGCCCAGCCCTCCGAGTTCATCGCCCAGTTCCTTGGAGCGTGCGGCGGCCGCATTCACCGCGCGCGCGACCATGTCCATGAAGCCGTCGGCTTCCAGGCTGGCAAGGGCGCGCTCGGTGGTGCCGCCCTTGGAGGTGACCTTGTTGCGCAGCACCGTGGGGTCTTCCCCCGCCTCCAGGGCCAGCTTGGCCGCGCCGAACACGGTATGCAGCGCCAGCCGCCGCGCGACGTCGTCGGACAGCCCGGCCCGGATGCCGGCGTCTTCCAGTGCCTCGATGAAATAGAACACGTAGGCCGGCCCGCTGCCGGACAACGCGGTGACCCAGTCCAGCTCGCTTTCGTCTTCGACCCACACCACGGCGCCGACTGCGCGCAGGATGGATTCCGCCTGGGAGCACTGTTCCGCGCTGATCTCGCCGCCGGCGAACATGCCGGTAATGCCGGCGCCGACCATGGCCGGGGTGTTGGGCATGGTGCGCACGATGCGCGCATGCCCGCCCAGCCAGCGCGACAAGTCGCCTATGCGGACGCCTGCGGCGATGGACACCACGAGCTGGCTGCGCAGCCTGGGGCCGAGCTGCTTCGCGACATCGAGCAACTGCTGCGGCTTGACCGCCAGCACGATGACCGGATGCAGCTGCGCCGGTTCCAGCGAAACATGCGCCCTGACGCCGAACTGCTGCGTGAGGCGGGCGCAGGTTTCGCTGGACACGTCCACCACTTCGATGGATGCGGCAGGCGTGCCGTCCGCGATGAGGCCGCCGATGATGGCGGTGGCCATGTTGCCGCCGCCGATGAATGTAATGCTATTTGACATGGTTCCGTTTTCCAAAAATGGCGCTGCCTACCCGAATCATGGTGGCGCCTTCCGCGATCGCAATTTCAAAATCCTCCGACATCCCCATGGACAGGGTATCCAGCGCAAGGCCTTGCGCATTCAGCCCGTCCAGCAGCTCGCGCATGAGACGAAAGCGCGGGCGCGGATCGCCGCCAGGCTCGGGGATGGCCATCAAGCCCCTCAATTTTAGCCCCGGCAGCGCCGAGACCAAGCCGGCCAGCGCGGCGACATCTTCCGGGGCCACCCCGCTCTTGCTGGCTTCGCCGCTGACATTGACCTGGATGCACACATTGAGCGGCGGCAATCCGGCCGGCCGCTGCTCGGACAGGCGGCGGGCGATTTTTTCCCGCTCGACGCCGTGCACCCAATCGAAATGGCCGGCGATCTCGCGCGTCTTGTTGCTCTGGATGGGCCCGATGAAGTGCCACACCAGTTCGAGGCCGGGCAACGCATCCTGCTTGGCCCGCGCTTCCTGCACATAGTTCTCGCCGAAATGCCGCTGGCCGCAGGCTGCGGCGGTGCGCAGCGCCTCGGCGGGAAAGCTCTTGCTCACCGCCACCAGAATCACTTCCGAAGCCTTGCGGCCCGCACCGGCGGCGGCGCGCCCGACGCGGGCCTGCACCTCGCGCAGGCCCTGCGCCACATGCATCCATTGGGGGCTGATTTCGCTCAAGTTCACGTGCGGAAAGTCGTTATCCAGAGGGAATATTATCCCTGACAAATCAAACCACAGGACACAACGTGGACATTTCCGAACTGCTTGCCTTCGCCGTCAAGAACAAGGCATCCGACCTTCACCTTTCCGCCGGCCTGCCGCCCATGATCCGGGTGCACGGCGACATCCGCCGCATCAACCTGCCGCCGCTGGAGCACAAGGACGTGCACCGCATGGTGTACGACATCATGAACGACAGCCAGCGCAAGGCCTACGAGGAAGTGCTGGAAGTGGACTTTTCGTTCGAGATTCCGACGCTGGCGCGTTTCCGGGTCAACGCCTTCAACCAGCAGAACGGCGCCGGCGCGGTATTCCGGACCATTCCCTCCAAGGTGCTGACGCTGGAAGACCTGGGCTGCCCGGCGATTTTCAAGGACATTTCCAACCAGCCGCGCGGCGTGGTGCTGGTGACGGGCCCGACCGGCTCGGGCAAGTCCACCACGCTGGCCGCAATGATCGACTACATCAACGAAAACGAGTACGCGCACATCCTCACCATCGAGGACCCGATCGAATTCGTGCACCAGCGCAAGAAGTGCCTGATCAACCAGCGCGAGGTCGGCCCGCACACGCTGTCGTTCGCCAACGCGCTG
>DCVO01000041.1 GCA_002327405.1 Thiobacillus sp. UBA2186
TCGACCTGGTCGACGCCATGGTGTCGGCGGCGGACTCGCATTGCAGCGACAGCGAAGTGATGGAGATGGAACGTTCCGCCTGCCCCACCTGCGGTTCCTGCTCGGGCATGTTCACAGCCAACTCCATGAACTGCCTGACCGAGGCGCTGGGGCTTTCCCTGCCCGGCAACGGTTCGGTGCTGGCCACGCACGCCGAGCGCAAGAACCTGTTCCTCGCCGCCGGCCGCCTCATCGTGAAGCTGGCGCGCCGCTATTACGAGAAAAACGATGCCACGGTGCTGCCGCGCAACATCGCCACCTTCGAGGCCTTCGAGAATGCCATCGCGCTCGACATCGCCATGGGCGGCTCCACCAACACCGTGCTGCATCTGCTCGCCGCGGCAAGCGAGGCCGGCGTCGACTTCACCATGAAGGACNNTCACCATGGCCGACATCGACCGCATGAGCCGCAAGGTGCCGAATCTTTCAAAAGTCGCGCCCGCCACCCAGCTCTACCACATGGAAGACGTGCACCGCGCCGGCGGGGTGATGGCGCTCTTGGGCGAACTCGAGCGCGGCGGTCTCATCCATCGCGACCTGCCCACCGTGCTCAGCAAGTCGATGGGCGAGCAGATCGAGAAATACGACATCCGCCGCAGCAAGAGCGCGGACGTGAAGCACTACTACAAGGCCGCGCCCGGCAACGTGCCCACGCAAGTGGCCTTCAGCCAGGACAAGCGCTGGCAGGAACTGGATCTCGACCGCAAGCACGGCTGTATCCGCGATATCGAACACGCCTACTCGAAAGAGGGCGGCCTTGCCGTGCTGTACGGCAACTTGGCCGAGCACGGCTGCATCGTCAAGACCGCGGGCGTGGACGAAAGCATCTGGAAATTCTCCGGCCCGGCGCGCATATGCGAATCGCAGGACGCAGCGGTGGAAGCCATCCTCGGCGACCGGATCCGGCCCGGCGACGTCGTCGTCATCCGTTATGAAGGCCCGCGCGGCGGCCCCGGCATGCAGGAAATGCTGTACCCGACTTCATATCTCAAGTCCAAGGGCCTCGGCAAAGCCTGCGCCCTCGTCACCGACGGGCGCTTCTCAGGCGGCACCTCGGGTCTTTCCATCGGCCACGTCTCGCCCGAGGCGGCCGAAGGCGGCCTGATCGGTCTGGTGCAGGAAGGCGACCGCATCGAGATCGACATTCCCAGGCGCGCCATCAACCTGGTGGTGCACGAGGCGGAACTCGCACGCCGCCGCGCGGAAATGGATGCGAAAGGCAAGCATGCCTGGAAACCGGTCAACCGCGAGCGCACGGTTTCGGCAGCACTGCGCGCGTATGCGGCCATGACCACGTCCGCTGCGTTCGGCGCGGTGCGCGACGTGACGCAGGTTGAAAGAAAGGACTGAGCAACAAAGATTGAACAAAGAGGATAGGAGGACAGGAGTAAATCTTTTGGCTTTTCCTCTTGTCCTCCTGTCCTCTTTGTAAAAACAAACTTTAAGGAGGCGGCATGAAGGCGATTCTGGTGGCGAATCCGAAGGGCGGTGCGGGCAAGACCACGTTGTCGATCAATCTGGCCGGCTGGCTGGCCGCGCAGGGGAATGCGGTGAACCTTCTGGATCTGGACCGGCAGAAATCCGCCAGCAAATGGCTGGCGCGCCGGCCTGCACACCTCCCTGCAATCGGCATCGCCGGCGAGAGCAGGCAAAAGGCCGACTGGCTGATCATCGATTCGCCCGCCGGTTTGCACGGCAAGAATCTCGACCATGCCGTCAAGCTGGTGACGCGCGTACTGGTGCCGATCTCGCCTTCGCTGTTCGATATCCAGGCGAGCCAGGATTTCCTGAAGGAACTGGCGGAAGAAAAGAAGGTGCGCCAGGGCAAGATCGACATCGGCATCGTCGGCATGCGCATGGCGCCGCGCACGCGCGCTGCCGTCACGCTGGACCAGTACCTGCACAAGCTCGAGCTGCCGGTGATCGCCTACCTGCACGAAACCCAGCAGTACGTGAACGCGGCCTTCGAGGGCAAGACGCTGTTCGACCTGCCGCCGCATCTCACCCAGGCCGAGCGCGAGAGCTGGGCGCCGCTCATCGACTGGCTGGGGCGCTAGCCCGGATATTTCATCAGATCGCGGGATGGTGGCGAGTCAATTTGCGAGCAGATTTGCGCATCCCGCGCCAAGCCCATAGCCATGCCTATGGGCGCGAAGCGGGGGCGCAAAGATGCCGCAAATTGGCCGCCAACACCCGCGAAGGCCGGCGGTACAAATTGGATTTCGGGCTGATTGCGCGCAAAGCCTCTATTCATGCGATTTTCCGTCATATTCGGGGCCGGTCTGGTGAAATATCCGGGCTAGCATACAGCCAGCCGCGCCGCACCAGGGCCTTCTCGATCTCCACCCCGACGAACACCACCGAGGACAGCGCCAGGCAGGCGGCAAGCTCGCCCAGGCTCAAGGGTTCGGTCTTGAAGACGGGATTGAGCCAGGGCACGTAGAGCACCGCCATCTGCAGCGCGAAAGTGGGCAGCAGGGCGGCGATCAGCATGCGGTTGGACAGCACGCCCTGGGTGAACAGCGATTCGCGCTCGGAGCGGATCGCCAGCACGTGGCCCAGCTGCGACAGGGTCAGCACGGTGAACACCATGCTCTGCCAGTGTGCGGTGCCTGTATGCAGGGCCCACGCCTGGGTCAGCAGCGACATGCCGCCTATCAGCAATCCCACCCACAAAATGTGCTGCCACATGCCATGCGCGAAGATGCTTTCCGTCGGCGGCCGCGGCGGCCGTTGCATGACGTTGCGCTCGGCGGGTTCGCTGGCGAGCGCAAGGCCGGGCAATCCATCCGTGACGAGGTTGACCCACAGGATGTGGATGGGCAGAAGCGGGATCGGCAGGCCCAGGAAGGGGGCGAGGAAGATGGTCCAGATCTCGCCCGAGTTGCCGGTCATGGCGTACTTCACGAACTTGCGGATGTTGTCGAAAATGCGGCGGCCTTCGCGCACCGCCTGCACGATGGTGGCGAAGTTGTCGTCCAGCAG
>DCVO01000166.1:0-8246 GCA_002327405.1 Thiobacillus sp. UBA2186
CCGTTCTACGACTGGCTGCTCGACAAGCTCGCCGACGGCGGCTTCTTCAAGCGCCCGCTGCCGCAGCAGATCGAGTTCGCGCGCCTGAACCTGACTTACGTCGTGCTCTCCAAGCGCAAGCTCATCCAGCTGGTGGACGAAAAGCACGTCGACGGCTGGGACGACCCGCGCCTGCCGACGCTGAAGGGCGCGCGCCGCCGCGGCTTCACGGCCGAGGGCTTCAAGCGCTTCACCGACCAGATCGGCGTGTCCAAATCCGACGGCTGGATCGACATGAGCGTACTGGAAGCCTGCATGCGCGACGATTTGAACGAGCATGCCCCGCGCCGCATCGCCGTGCTCGACCCGGTCAAGCTCGTCATCGACAACTATCCCGAAGGCCACAGCGAGGACTGCTTAGCGCCCAACCATCCGCAGCAGCCGGAACTGGGCAAGCGCGCCATCCCCTTTTCCAGGGAACTGTGGATCGAGCGCGAGGACTTCACCGAGAATCCGCCCAAGGGTTATTTCCGTTTGTTCCCCGGCAACAAGGTGCGGCTGCGCTATGGCTATGTCGTCGAATGCACCGGCTGCGACAAGGATGCCGACGGCACCATCACCGCTGTGCGCTGCACCTACCTGCCCGACACCAAGTCCGGCACGCCGGGGGCAGACTCGGTCAAGGTCAAGGGCAACATCCACTGGGTGTCGGCGCAGCACGCCTACGAAGCCGAGGTGCGTCTTTACGACCGCCTGTTCGCCGTGCCCTATCCCGGCCAGGAGCGCGATTTTCTGGAAGACATCAATCCCGATTCCAAGCGCGTGATTCGCGCCCAACTGGAGCCGGCATTGAAGGAGGCCCACGCTGAAGAGCGCTTCCAGTTCGAGCGACACGGCTATTTCGTGGCCGATCTCAAGGATTCGAGGCCTGGCGCGCCCGTGTTCAACCGCACCGTGACGCTGAAGGACTCCTGGGCCAAGACGGAAAAATAATGGCCGACGCCCTCACCCGCTTCGTGTTCGAATACGCCCCGGTCAAGGGCGGCATCGTGCAACTGGATGATGTGTGGAAGACCATCCAGTCGCATGCCGACTATCCGGCGCCATTGAGGAAGGTGCTAGGCGAATTATTGGCCGCCGCCGCGCTGCTCACCTCCAACATCAAGTTCGAAGGCAGCCTGGTGCTGCAGTTGCACGGTGACGGGCCGGTGCGGCTGATCGTGGTCGAAGCCACGTCAGATCACACCCTGCGCGCCACCGCCAAATGGACGGGCGAAGCGCCCGACGGCACGCTGGCCGCCATGCTCGGCCACGGCCGCTTCGTCATGACGCTCGACCAGAGCAAGTCGGGCAAGCAGAACTACCAGGGCATCGTGCCGCTGGAAGGCGAGACCACCGCCGAGGTGCTGGCCCACTACATGCAAAGTTCCGAGCAGCTGGATACCCGCATTTATCTTGCCGCGAGCGAAGACAGGGTCGCCGGCATGCTGCTGCAGCGCATGCCCGACCAGCAGGGCATGGACAGCGATGCCTGGAACCGCGCCGCCATCCTGGCCGACACCATCAAGCCGGAGGAACTGCTGGGGCTTTCCGCCAACGATTTGTTGATGCGCCTGTTCCACGAGGAAACCCTGCGCCGCTTCGAGCAGGAGCCGCTGGCCTTTGCCTGCTCGTGTTCAAGGGAAAAGGTCGGCGACATGCTGCAGTCGCTGGGCAAGGAGGAAATCGAGGGCATCCTGGCGGAACATGGCGGCCAGGTGGAAATCGACTGCGAATTCTGCGGCCGCCACTACCGTTTCGACGCAGTGGAAGCCGCCCAGCTATTTACCGCCAGCCGGGGCGTCGAGCCCGCGGCCACGCGCCACTAGCAGCCTGTCGGACTTGAGCGATCGTAGCGAGCCGGGTGGGAGAGNNAAAAATGGACCGATCTTCCCACCGGCGCAGTAGATCAGCCTCAAGTCCGACAGGCTGCTAGGGAACTCCCCCGCCGCTTCGGGTTCTGTAGAGCATGGACAACCTGACCCATACGCTTTCCGGCCTCGTAACCGCCCGCCTCGTGCCGGCGCGCAATCTGCCCATGCGCAGCCGTTACATCGCCGGCGCGTTGGCCGCCAACTTCCCCGATCTCGACATCCTGCTGGCGCCGATTTCCTCCGAGCTGTATCTCATGCACCATCGCGGCGAAACCCATTCGCTGCTATTGCTGCCGCTGTGGGCCCTGCTGCTGTCGTGGCTGTTTTCCAGGATGTTCAAATCGCCCGGCGGCTGGCGCGATTTCTATGGACTCGCCGCCGTGGTCCTGCTGGTGCACATTTTCGGCGACTGGATCACCGGCTATGGCACCCAGCTGTTCGCGCCTTTCACACGCGAGACCTATTCGCTGGGCACGACTTTCATCGTCGACCCCCTGATGACCTTTATCCTGCTGCTGGGTTTTCTGGGCAGCCTGTGGCGGAAGGCATCGCCCCGGGCCGCGCAACTCAGCGCAGTGTTCGTCATGGCCTGGATCGGCACGCAGTTCTACTGGAAACAGCAGGCCCTGGATGCCGGCAAGGCCTACGCCCTCGCAGAAGGCTTGAGGGATGTGCAGGTCAGCGCCGAGCCGCGCCCGGTTTCCCCGTTCAACTGGACCGTGATCGTGCGCGAACCCGAGCACTACCACTACGCGCATCTGAAACTCAACGCCGACACCCAGCAGTCGGCGCCGGCCGGCGCGAACTGGCTCGTCCGTGCGCTCGCCTCGTTCCAGCCGCCGGCCATGGCGAACTGGAAAACGGCGGCGAAATTCGGCAACGGCCTGGACAACTCGCTGGCGCGCGACATCTGGGCGCGGCCCGAGTTTGCCTTCTTCCGCTGGTTTGCCAGCGCACCTGCCCTCTACCGGATAGACCATCATCCGAGCGGATCATGCGTGTGGTTCGAGGACTTGCGCTTTGCCGCCCCGGGGCGAGAAAGTCCGTTTCGCTTCGGCCTGTGCGGACCCGACTGGCAGAGTTATCGCATGGGACGAGACGGCCAGGCGACGCCTTTCCGTTGATTCCGGAAAAGACAAGAATTAACCCCGGGGAACACGGGGGAAAAGAGTGATTTTCTGTTTGCCTTCCCCGTGCTCCCCGTGTCCCCCGTGGTTAGCGTCTCTTATTTGAGTTTATCGCCGAACTTCTCCACCACCTTCCTCACCTTGGGCGCCACCACGAACTGGCAATAAGGCTGGAAAGTATTGTTGGCGAAATAGTCCTGGTGATAATCCTCGGCAGGGTAAAAAGTCTCTGCCGCTGCCAGTTCGGTGACGATGGGATCCTGCCAGCCGGCCTGTTCTGCCAGGATGGCCGCTTCGGCTGCCGCCAGCTGTTCGAGTGTATGGTAGAAAATGGCCGAGCGGTACTGGGTGCCGCGGTCGTTGCCCTGCTGGTTGAGCGTGGTGGGATCATGGATGGCGAAAAACACTTCGAGCAGATCGGCATAGGAAATGACGGCCGGGTCGTACCGGATCTGCACGACTTCGGCATGCCCGGTATTGCCGCTGCACACATCGCGGTAGGTCGGGTTCCGGGTGGCGCCGCCCATGTAGCCCGAGACCGCGTTTTCCACGCCTTTCAGCCTGCGGAATACCGCTTCCAGGCACCAGAAGCAGCCGCCGGCCAGCGTTGCCGTATCCAGTTTCTTTTCGCTCATGCCTTCGGTTTCCTTCATTCGCCCACGTCCCTGGCTGCCATCAGCCTTTCCAGTGCCTGTTTGGGCTCATCGAGCACTTTTTCGCCGTCATTGTATAGCCGCACCACGGCAAGCGGCCCTTCGTCGAGCGCGCGGAATACGATATTGTCCGGCGCGACGGTCGAGCGGCCCAGATAGCTCTGCGTCGGCCAGTCGATCCGGCCGAATGCATGGTAGACGAGTTCTGCGCAGCCGACCCGGTCGCGGGTTTCCACGTCGAAGTTGAAATCGTAGCGCTTGCCCGTCTGGCGCAAGGCCTGCAGGATGGCGTCAGCCTTCTCCTTCGGCTCCATGGCGGTGTGGCGCAACACGGCGACATCGTCGACGTTGAGGAAATGGTTCAAGGTGTTCAGCTCGACGCCCGAACGCAGGGCCTCGACCACGCGCCGCCCCTGCCTGATCGCATCCTGGTGGGGCTGGACGACGGGATGTTCCCAGATGCCCAGTGCCTGCAATTCCTCCTCTGTGCCCACCCACACGGCGGCATGCCCCCAGCGGCCCGGAATGAACGAATTGGTCAGCCTGAAAGGCGTGCGTTCGACCAGGATGTCGCCCGTCCTGAGTTCGCCTGTCAGGTCTTCGGCCACGTCACGACGGCCATGCAGCTTGCCGCGCCGGCTTTCCACCAGCCCCACGGTGTTGCCGAAAATCATGCTGCCCATGTTCAGGCCCTCATCCTTGAGCCTTAATAGCGCCTCGATGGTAAAGGGAGCGTAGAACTCGAGCTTGCGCCCCAGATACGCCAGCGGCGAGAAGCGCTTGGTCATGCTGTAGGAGGGGCTCTGGCGGATGAGTTGGTCGAGGAACAGCAGGTGCCGATCTTCCAATACCAAACCCTCAAATCCGCCGATTTCGCTTTCATAGTAGGCGATGCCGCGCCGCACGCGGTTGCGGTTTTCCTCCGACGCAAAGGAAAGCGCAACCCGGTTGAGTTCGCCGTAATCGATGCCGTAGCCGACATCCTTGTTGTTGAGCAGCATCCGCAACCGCGGCTCCTCCTGATAGAGGGAAATGGCAAGCAGGTAGTTGTCGTACAGCACCAGCGCAGCGGACAGGGAAATCATGATGCCCTGCAAGCGCCGCAGCGGAGCCATTGCCTCAGCCGGCCCGCTTGCGCCGAGCCAGCATTCGTGAGCTTGTGCAACCCGGAATAGCCTTTCCCGCAGGGCCAGATGATCAGCCAGCCCAGCGTTCAGTTCGGCCAGATCCTTGCCTGACAACGGCTCCCTCCGATCCAGCTCAAGCCTGAGCCTTTCGACGAGGCGTACGGTCTCTGCCCTATGGACGAGTGCACCCTCGACCAGCGCCTGGTATGCCTCCACCTCCTGATTCAGCGCCGCCGCCTGCTCGGGCTCGGATTTCTGGCCATGCATTTGCGCAGCATGCTCCAGGCAGTAATCCCGACTCTCGATCTTGGCGAAATTCACCGGCAACGGCGCAACCACGGTCTGGGCGGTGACCTCGGCCACGGGCTGGGTGAAACTGCAGCCATTGAGCAATGGCACGGCGATCACCGCAATGCAGGCCCAGAGCCCCCGCATGAAACAGGTTCCGGGAGCGGCGCTCATCCTGTTTCGGCTGCCGAGAAACGATCAGGCGGCCGGAATGGTTTCCTTGAAGCTGGGGCGGCCGCTGACTTTTTCGTAGAAGGCCGCGAGGTTGGCATGAGCTTCGCGCCACTTGATGTCCGGGAAACGGAAATCGAGATAGCCCAGGCAGCAGCCTGCTGCAATATCCGCCAGGCTCAGTTTGTTGCCTACGAACAGCGTCCCCTCGCCCAGCGCCTCGGACAGGGCTTCCAGCCCCTTGAACACCTTGTTCTGCTGGCGCAGGATCCAGTCGCGGTTCTGCTGGGCTTCGGGACGCTTGAACTCGAGGAAGATCAGCGCCGCCGCATCGGTGATGCCATCGGCCAGCGCCTCGATCTTGCGCACCTGGATGCGCGAAGTAGCATCCTGAGGAAGCAGGTGTCCAACCGGACTCACATGCTCGAGGTATTCGACGATCACGCGCGAATCGAACAGGGTCTCGCCGTCCTTCAGCACCAGCACCGGCACCTTGCCCAGGGGGTTGAAATTGCCCACCTGGGTATCGACATTCCAGGGAATGTCGTTGACCGGTTCGAAAGGAATCTTCTTTTCCAGCAGGACAATGCGGACCTTGCGGCCGAACGGCGTGGTGGGCGAGGTTATCAGCTTCATGAAGCGGCGGGATCAGTTGAACACGGTTCATTATGGATGATTTCCGCCCAATATGGACGCCACTTTCCGGCGCAACATGGGCAGGACGTCGTTCTCGAACCATGGATTCTTTTTCAGCCATGCGCGGTTGCGCCAGCTCGGGTGCGGCAAGGGCAGATAGTCCGGCGCGTATTTCCGCCAGGCCGCCACGGTTTCTCCGAGCGTGCGCTTGCGTCTGTCGCGCAGGTAATAGGCCTGGGCGTACTGGCCGACGAGCAGGGTCAGTCGAATATCGGGAAGCGCCTCAAGCAGCCTGGGGTGCCAATGCGGGGCGCATTCCGGGCGCGGCGGCAGGTCGCTGCCGTTTTCCGTGCCGGGATAACAAAGCCCCGTGGGAATGATGGCGATCAGGCTTTCGTCGTAGAACTCCCCGCGCGACAACTGCAGCCAGTCGCGCAGGACATCGCCGGAAGGGTCGTTCCAGGGAATGCCGGTTTCGTGCACGCGACGCCCTGGCGCCTGGCCAACGATCAAGAGCCTGGCCGTTTCCCTGGCGCGCAGTACCGGTCGTGGCGCATGCGGCAGCTTGTCCGCGCACAGGCGGCAGCCGCGCACTTCCTCAAGCAGCTTGGAAAACGCTTCAGGCGTCGATTTTGGACGCGATGTAGGCCTTGAGGGCATTGACGTCGGGTTGCATCACATCGACCCGCTGCGGCAGCGACTCGAGATCCTTGAGTTCCACAGGCCGCTCGGGTTTCTGTCCGATGGCTTCGCGGATGGCGTCCTCGAACTTGGCCGGCAGCGCGGTCTCCAGCACCACCAGCGGCACGCCGGGTTCGCGATGCTTGATCCCGACATGCAGGCCGTCTGCGGTATGGGTATCGATCACCACGCCATACAGCTCGTAGGTCTCGCGTATGGTCTGCATGCGCAAGGCGTGGTTGCTGGCACCGGACACGAAGCCGTAGCCTGGCACTTTCTCGAACAGGCCGTAGGTCTTGAAGTCCACCATCTCGCCCTTGTCCACCCTCGCCCACATGGCGCGGGTGACTTCGGCGTCGCGCCCGGAAAGATCGAAGGCGAAGCGCTCGAAGTTCGAGGCCTTGGAAATGTCCATCGACGGGCTGCTGGTGTGATAGGTGTGCGCGGCGTCGCGCGGACGGTATACGCCGGTGCGAAAAAACTCGTCCAGCACGTCGTTCTCGTTGGTGGCGACGATCAGCCTGTCGATGGGCAGGCCCATCATGCGCGCGACGTGTCCCGCGCAGACGTTGCCGAAATTGCCGGACGGCACGGAGAAGCTGACCTTCTGCGCGTTGTTCTCGGTGGCGGCGAAATAGGCCTTGAAGTAGTAGACGATCTGCGCCAGCACGCGCGCCCAGTTGATGGAGTTGACCGTGCCGATCCTGTATCTGGCCTTGAAGGCGGCGTCGTTGGACACGGCTTTGACCATGTCCTGGCAATCGTCGAACACGCCATGCACGGCGATGTTGTAGATGTTGGGATCCTGCAGCGAAAACATCTGCGCCTGCTGGAAGCGCGTCATGCCGTGCTCGGGCGAGAGCATGAACACGCGGATGCCCTTTTTCCCGCGCATGGCGTATTCCGCCGCCGAGCCGGTGTCGCCCGAGGTGGCGCCGACGATGTTGATGCTCTCGTCGCGGCGCGCCAGTTCGTATTCGAACAGGTTGCCCAGAAGCTGCATGGCCATGTCCTTGAAGGCGAGCGTGGGCCCGTTGGACAGCGACAGCAGATGCAGGCCGGGCTCCAGCGTCAAGAGCGGCGTGATGTCCTCTGCATTCTGGCCTTCGCGCACGTAACGGTAGGTCTGCGCGGTGTAGGTCTTGTCGATGAGCCGCTTGAGGTCGGCCGCGGGGATGTCGTCGACGAAACGGGAAATGATGGCGAAGGCCAGCTCGCGGTAGTTCATGCCGCGCATGGCGGCAAGGTCGGCTTCGCCGAAATGCGGATAGGTTTCCGGCATGTACAGGCCGCCGTCGGGCGCCAGCCCGCCCAGCAGGATGTCGGTGAAGCCTTGAGCCGGAGATTGTCCGCGGGTGCTGATGTATTTCATGGTTCAGTGAGGCGTGAGGCGTGAGGCGTGAGGAACAGAAACGCGCGTAGCGCCCCACCCCGACTCCTCACTCCTCACTCCTCACTCCTCACTTTCCTAAAGTTTCCAGACGAATGCGCGTGACCTTGCCCTGCACGGTGCCCAGCCCTTCGATGCGTGCGATGGCCGAATTCATCTGCTTCTCCAGGGTTTCGTGCGTCAGCAGGATGAGGTCGGTGCTGGCTTCGCCTTCTTCCGGCTCGCGCTGCATCAGCGCATCGATGGAAATCTCGCTGTCGGCCAGGATGCGGGTGATGTCG
>DCVO01000166.1:8279-8430 GCA_002327405.1 Thiobacillus sp. UBA2186
CGTCGGGCTGGAAGGCCAGATGCGGTACGCGGTGGTGGGGGTCGGCGGTGGCGAGCCGCGTCACGTCGACGAGATCGGCCACCACGGCGGACGCCGTCGGCTCGGAACCGGCGCCGGCGCCGTAATACAGCGTGGGGCCGACGGCGTCGCC
>DCVO01000115.1 GCA_002327405.1 Thiobacillus sp. UBA2186
TATACGCATAACACGTATATCGAAACGGGCGGTCCGCGCAAAATTTCGCCTTTCTTCATTCCCGGCACCATCATCAACATGATTTCGGGCAACCTGTCGATCATGTACGGGATGAAGGGGCCGAACCTGGTGGTGGTCACCGCCTGCACCACCGGCCTGCATGCCATCGGCCTTTCTGCGCGCACCATCCAGTACGGAGATGCCGATGTCATGGTTTGTGGCGGGTCGGAGTCCGCAGTCTGTCCGCTGGCTGTGGGCGGCTTCGCTTCCGCCAAGGCGCTGTCCACCCGCAACGACGATCCGGCCACGGCCAGCCGTCCCTGGGACAAGGGCCGCGACGGCTTCGTGCTGGGCGAGGGCGCNNNGCGACGCCTACCACATGACGGCGCCGAACATGGACGGCCCGCGCCGCTCCATGCTGAATGCGCTCAGGGATGCCGGCATCAACCCGGAGCAGATCCAGTACATCAACGCCCATGGCACCTCGACGCCGCTGGGCGACAAGAACGAATCCGAAGCCATCAAGGCGGCCATGGGCGATGCGGCCTACAAGCTGGTGGTCAATTCCACCAAGTCCATGACCGGCCACCTGCTGGGCGGCGCGGGCGGGGTGGAGTCGGTATTCACCGCCCTGGCCGTGCACCATCAGGTTTCGCCGCCCACCATCAACATCTTCGNNGACCTGGACTACTGCGCCAACACCGCGCGGGAAATGAAGATCGACATGGCGCTCAAGAACAATTTCGGCTTCGGCGGCACCAACGGCTCGCTGGTTTTCAAGCGAGTCTGATGTCTATCCGTGGAGATACTGGCCTGGCCTGATGTGCCGGATCTCCTCGCAGTAAGGACCGCCAGGCCCGACCGCTATCCGGCCCTGTTCAGGACCGGAGGCAGTTCGGGCTGGGACATTCTGTTTGCCTTCCCGCAAGCGGGCCAAGCCCTGTATCGGGAGGCGAGTGCGGAAGCCGCCGCCGTTTTTTTCGGCAGCTTGCCGCAGCCGCCTGCCGCCACTCCCGCTTCCTCATCCCTGCCGTTTCGCGGCGGCTGGCTGCTCGCGCTCAGCTACGAACTGGGCGGCCTGCTCGAGCCGACGGCAGGCATGGCGGACGATCCCGAAAATTTCCCGCTTGCCTGGGCAAGCCGCATTCCCGCCGCCATCCTCATCGACCATCAGCAAAAACAGACCTGGCTGATGGCTGAAGAAGGGCAGGAAGCCTTGCTGCGGACTATGCAGGCCGACTTGCGTGCCGTGCCGGAACCGGAAGAAGCCGACCTTCCCGATCTGCGGCTTGAAGAGGATGCCGCACAGGGGTTTCTCGACGGTGTCTCGCGCATCAAGTCCTACATCCGCGAGGGCGATGTGTTCCAGGTCAACCTGTCGCGCGGCTGGCGCGCCGATTTTGCCGGGCCGGCTGCTTCGTCTCTGCTTTACCGCAAGCTGAGCCGCAGCAACCCGGCGCCGTTTTCCGCCGTTGCCGACATGGGCGACTGGAGCATCGTCAGTTCTTCGCCCGAGCGACTGGTCCGGCTGGGGCAGGGCGGCCGCATCCTCACCCGGCCCATTGCCGGGACGCACCCGCGCGGCGCCACCCGCGAGGAGGACGCGGCGCTCAAGGCCAGGCTGGCCGCTCATCCCAAGGAGCGCGCCGAGCACATCATGCTGGTGGACCTGGAACGCAACGATCTGGGCAGGATATGCGAACCCGGCAGCGTGCGGGTCGAGGCGCTCATGGAGCTGGAGAGCTACGCCCATGTGCACCACCTCGAATCCAGCGTGGTCGGACAACTCAGAAAAGGCATCGGGCTCCTCGAACTGATACGCGCCGTATTCCCTGGCGGGACCATCACCGGCTGTCCCAAGGTGCGCACCATGCAGATCATCAGGGAACTGGAGGCGTCGCCGCGACGTGCCTATACAGGCAGTCTTGGCTACCTGAACCTGGATGGCACGCTCGACCTCAACATCCTGATCCGCAGTTTTCTGCTGCAAGACCGCACGGCCTGGTTCAGGACCGGCGCCGGCATCGTTGCGGATTCCGAGCCGGAACGCGAACTGGCCGAAACGCGGGCCAAGGCCAAGGGGCTTCTGAGGGCCTTGGCAAAGGAGGAAAGCTGATGGAAGGAGTGATGCTCATCAATGGCGTGCGCTCTTCTGGCCTTGATGCGATGGACCGCGGGCTGCATTACGGCGATGGCGTGTTCCGCACGCTCAAGGCCGTGGCCGGCGAGGTGCGCTGGTGGGAAGACCATTTCCGCAAGCTGGCCGATGATTGCGCAGCGCTCTCGATTCCATGCCCGGACAGGGAACTGCTGGAAGCCGAAGTGCGCGAGATCGCGGCCGGGCCCGGGGTGGGTGTGGTCAAGATCATCGTCACGCGCGGCATCGGCCAGCGCGGCTATGCCATGCCGGCCGAAGCCGCGCCCAGCCGCATCGTCTCGGGTTTTCCGTTTTCTGGGCGAGAGAATCGCGATGTGCGGGTTCGCTGGTGCGAACTGCGGCTGTCGCACCAGCCTAAGCTTGCAGGGATCAAGCACCTGAATCGACTGGAGAATGTACTGGCACGCTCCGAGTGGGATGATGCGGACATTGCCGAAGGCCTGCTCCTGGATGAAGCCGGCCGAGTGATCTGCGGTACCATGACCAACCTGTTCATTGTCGAACAGGGCGGGCTGATTACGCCGGATGTTTCGGGTTGCGGCATAGCAGGGGTGACACGCAGCCGGATCATGCATGCGGCGGTGCAACATGGACAGACGGCATCCGTGGAACCGATTTCGCGCGAACGCCTGCTGGCAGCAGATGGGGTTTTGTTGTGCAATAGCCTTGTCGGCATCTGGCGCGTGGCAGAACTGGGGCAAAAGCGCTGGCCGAACAGTGGCTGGGCTGGGAAACTGAGAAACTGGCTGGATGAAAATAATTAAAAAACTGATTCGTTTTGGCGTGCTCGTTCTTTTGGGGTTGGCGGCCTGGATGGCATGGTTTGCCTTTCGTCCGCTTGACCTGCCTGTAACGCCATATCAGCTTACCCTCGAGCCGGGTACCAGTCTGAAGGGACTGGCGATGCAGCTCGAAAACGACGGCGTGCTGGAAGGCGAAACCCGTTTCCGCATCCTGGGGCGGGTGATGGGGTATGCAGGCCGCCTTCAGGCCGGCAGATACACTCTCGAAGAACCGCTGTCCCCCATGGAACTTCTGGGCAAGATCGTGCGCGGCGAGGTCACGAAAGCGGCCATTCTTCTGGTCGAGGGCTGGAATATCCGCGAGGTTCGCCAGGAGCTGGCACGCAATCCCCATCTGGAACACCAGCTGGTCGACATGACCGATGCCGACATGCTGGGCGCCATCGGTGCCGAAGAAAAACATCCCGAAGGCCTGTTCTTTCCGGACACCTATTTCTTCAATCCCGATTCGCCCGACATCGATGTTTTACGCCGCGCTTACAAATTGCAGCAGGAGAAATTGCTCGCTGCATGGGAAACCAGAGCCCCTGATCTCCCTTACGAAACGCCCTACGAGGCGCTGATCATGGCCTCCATCATCGAAAAGGAAACCGGAGCACCCGAGGAAAGACCGCAGATCGCCGCAGTATTCATCAACCGGCTTAAAATGGGAATGCGCCTGCAGACCGATCCCACCGTGATCTACGGCCTGGGGGCGAAATTCGACGGCAACCTGCGCAAGGCCGACCTGCAGCGCGACACGCCTTACAATACCTACACGCGCGCCGGTCTGCCGCCGACGCCGATCGCCATGCCCGGCGAAGAAGCCATCCGCGCCGCGCTCAATCCGGCCGATTCAAAGGCGCTGTATTTCGTGTCCCGGGGCGACGGCACGCATGTGTTCTCCAACTCGCTGGACGATCACAACCGCGCAGTCAACAAGTACCAGAAATCAGTAGTGAAGAAATGAGACCAGGCAAATTCATCACGCTTGAAGGGGTAGACGGCGCGGGCAAGAGCACCCATCTCGACTATATCGCCGGCAAGATCAGGTCCCGTGGCGTGGAACTGGTGGTAACGCGCGAGCCGGGCGGCACGCCGCTGGGCGAGAAGCTGCGCGCGCTGCTCTTGAACGACTCCATGCAGCCCGACACCGAGTTGATGCTGATGTACGCGGCACGCGCCGAGCACGTGGCCGCGCTGATCAAGCCCGCGCTGGCGCGCGGCGCCTGGGTCTTGTCCGACCGTTTCGCCGATGCCAGTTACGCCTACCAGTGCGGCGGGCGCGGCATCGACGCCGGCCGCCTGCAGGCCCTGGAAGACTGGACACTGGCCGGCTTCAAGCCGGACCTGACCTTGCTGTTCGATGTTTCGGCCGAGCTTGCCGAGGCACGTCGTGCCCCGGCGAGGACGGCCGACCGCTTCGAGCAGGAGCAGACTGCGTTTTTTGCCCGCGTGCGCGAGGCCTACCTGAAGCGCGCGCAGGCCGAGCCGGGCCGCATTCATGTCATCGACGCCAGCCACAGCATCGAATCCATCCGCGTCGAACTCGACCGGATTCTGGAGCGTCTTTGATGCCGGCGCCTTATCCCTGGCTTTCGCCCTTCTGGTCCCGGCTGCTCGGCATGCGCCAGCGCATGCCGCATGCCCTGCTGCTGGCCGGCCCGCAGGGCGTGGGCAAGCTGCAACTGGCGAGAGGCTGGGCGCAAAGCCTGTTATGCGAGCAGCCCAGGCAGGATGGCGAGGCCTGTGGCGAATGCGAGGGTTGCCACTGGTTCGACGCCGGTACGCATCCGGACTTCCTGCACCTGACCCTGCTGGAGAAGGAAACCAGGGAGGGCGAGGTGCGCATGGCCACCGAAATCAGCGTCGAGCAGGCGCGCCAGGCCGTCGATTTCGTGCAACTGTCCACCTATCGCGCCGGTTATCGCCTGGTGCTGATCGAACCGGCCGAGGCGCTCAACACCGCTTCGGCCAACGCCCTGCTCAAGGTCCTGGAAGAGCCGCCGATAAATACGGTGTTCATTCTGGTCAGCCACCAGCCCCGCCAGCTGCTGCCGACCATACTCAGCCGCTGCCACAAACTGGAGGTGGGGCTGCCGGACATGACGATGCTGCAGGGCTGGCTCAGACAGAACGGCCTGGACGAGAAAGCCCTGGCCTGGGTCAGCGGCGCGCCGCTGTCGGTACTGGAAGCGAGAGATGATGGCGAACTCGAGATTCGCCAGGAATTGCTTGATGCGTTGAGCAGGACGAAAAGTTTAGATGGCGTGGCGCTGGCGGAAAGCTGGAACAAGCAGGTGCCGGCACGTACCTGGCATAAGGTAAGCTACAAGTGGCTGCTGGACCTGTTGTCTTGCGCCCTCGGGGGCAAGGCGGGTTTCAATCCGGATTACCAGGCAGCGCTGAGCGGGCTGGCACGAAGCGCCAATCTGGGAAATTTGCTGGACTTCGTCCGGCGTGAGGCTGAAAGCGGGAGATGGGTGGATCATCCGCTCAACCGGCAGATGGTGATGGAATCCTGGCTGATCGAATACGGCCGCATTTTTGAAGGAGGAGGCAGATGATGCAGTCACCCGCGTCAGAAATGGGAGGCGGCGCCCGCCCCGGCGTGCTCTCGCTGGCCATCAAGGAAAAGGCGGCCTTGTTTGCCGCCTACATGCCTTTCGTCAAGGGCGGCGGCCTGTTCATTCCCACCAACAAGGCCTACAAGATCGGCGAAGAGGTCTACATGCTGCTGTCGCTGATGGACGATCCCGCCAAGATTCCGGTTTCCGGCAAGGTCATCTGGGTCACGCCGCAGGGCGCGCACGGCGGCCGGGCACAGGGCATAGGCGTGCAATTCGCCGCCAACGAAAGCGGCAACGCCGCGCGCAACAAGATCGAGGGCTTTCTGGGCGGCGCGCTCAAGTCCGCGCGGCCGACGCATACGATGTAATTCAGTAACAAGTAACAAGTTGTAAGTCTCAAGTTCGTCAGGGCTGGGGCGTAAAATGTATCTCTCGCAACTTGTAACTTGAATCTTGTGACTGGTTTATGTTTATCGATTCACACTGCCATCTCAATTTCCCGGACTTCGAAGGCAAGCTTCCTGATATCTACCGGCATATGCAGGACAACCAGGTCAGCCACGCGCTGTGCATCAGCGTCGATCTGGAAACCTTTCCCGAAGTGCTGGCTGTAGCCGAAAGCCGCGACAATCTTTACGCTACGGTCGGCGTGCATCCCGATCACGAAGACTGCACCGAGCCCACGGAGGAGCAGCTCGTCGAACTGGCCGCGCATCCCAAGGTGATCGGGATCGGCGAGACCGGCATGGATTACTACCGCACGCC
>DCVO01000024.1:0-127 GCA_002327405.1 Thiobacillus sp. UBA2186
GTCATCTCGTCGGCGTGCGGGTGGTACATGAAGGTGCCGGGGCGACGCGCGGTAAATTCATAGACGAAGGTCTTGCCGGGCTTGATCTGCGGCTGGGTGAGCCCGCCCACGCCGTCCATGCCGTTGG
>DCVO01000024.1:241-21867 GCA_002327405.1 Thiobacillus sp. UBA2186
AGGGCAGGGTCCAGCCGTTCAGCGTCACCACCGGATTGTAGGGACGGCCGTTGGGGGGCATCAGCGGCGGCTGGGTGTCGGGTTTGTCCGTCGTCACTATTTCGGGCAGCGCTGCCATGGCAGCAGAACTCACGCTGGCGGCAGCCACCGCTCCGCCGAGTTTGAAAAAATCGCGTCTGGAAGTCATTGGGTTTTCCTTGTTAATGGCCGCCACCCGCGTCACTGGGCGCGGCTGCGGTGTTGGTGACCATGGTCTTGCCGGGCGTGCCGATCAGCGCCATCTGCAGGTCGGCCTCGGCCAGCCAGAAATCGCGGCTCGATTCGATGGCGGTGTTGACGGCAGCAAGTTGCGAGCGCGCATCGGCCAGCAACTCGAACACGCCGATCAGCATGCCGTTGTAGCGCAGCAGGTTCTCCTCGGAGATGCGCTTTTTCAGCGGCAGCACTTCGTCGCGCACATGGCGCGCCACGGCGTACTGGTTCTGCAGCATGGCATGGGCTTCGCGCACTTCGGAGCGCGCGTTGATCGCGGTCTCGCGCGCGCGCGCGAGCATCTGCCGGTAGCGCGATTCCGCAGCGAGCACGCGGCTTTGGCCCCAGTCGAACAGCGGCAGCTCGAAGCTGATTTCGTAGCCGTGCTGCATCTGCTCCTCGTTCGACGTGTTATTGGCGATGCCGAACTCCAGCACGTTGATGAAGCGCGTGCGGCGGGTGAGGTCGAGGTTTTTCGCCAGCGCCTCGCTCTCCAGCTTCACCATCTGCAGATCCAGGCGCGAGTCCATGGCCTGTTGTTCGACATTCGCCAGCTGCGGCAGGCTTGCCGGCAGGTCGGGCAGGCGTGACGGCAGCTTCAGTTTTGCCGCATCGGCCACGCCCAGAAGTCGCACCAGGCGTTCGCGGGTCTGGGTCCTGGACTGTTCCGCGCGCGCCACGGCGAGCGCGGTGTCGGCATAGAAGCTCTGCTCGCGCGCCTGCTTGAGCTTGCTCCAGTTGCCGACCTCGGCCATGCGGCGCGCAAGCTCGGCGCCGGCTTCGGCGGCTTCCATGGCCTCGCGCTGGACCTGCGCGGTCTCGGCTGCGGCTACCGCGGTGTACCAGGCCTTGCGCGTATCGGAAGCGAGGCGCAGCACTTCGAGGGTGAGGTTGCGGCGGGTCTGCTCGAACAGGCGCTGCTCGATGTCGGCGCGCATCGGCATGGTCAGGATCCGTGCCAGATTGAAGTGCAGGCTGCGTTCCCACTCGATTTCGCTGCCGCGCGTGGAGCGGCCGATGGAGAAGCCGGGATTGGGCAGGCGTTGCGCCGCCGCCCAGTCTGCTTCGGCGATGCCGAGGGTGTTGAGCGCCGCCTGCAGGCCGGGGTTGTTCAAGAGCGCGATTTGCACCGCGTCGTCGGCGGACAGGGTTTTTTCGAGCAGCGCATCGACGCGTTTTTGCACGCGTTCGCGCGTGGCGTCGTCGCGCGTCCACACCACGTCCTTCTGGATGTGCGAGCGGGTGGCCGTCTCGATGGCGTCAAAGCCGCCATCCTTGGAAAAACTGGCGCAGCCGCTCAGCACCAGGGACAGCATGGCGAGCGCGATGGGGGTTGGTTTCCTCATGGCGTTCTCCTTCAGTGCCGGTGGCGGTCATGGCCGGCGCTGCCGCCGTCCTGGAACGACTCGCGCAGATAGGTGCGCCAGCCGCCAACCTCGTTGACGCGGTCATTGACCTTGCGCCAGTCGGCCACCGGCTCGTCGCGGAAGTTCCGGTATTGATCGAAGGGCGGAGCCAGCGAGGGGTGCGCAGGCTCGGCGGAGAGTTTTTCTTCCGCCGCCTGGGCGGCAGGAGAAAGAGCCAGCCATGCGCACGCGAGCAGCGCCACATGGCGAAACGGTAATCTTGGCATTTTGAACCTCGTTGAAAGCTGTTTCGACTCGCGGCGCCAAGCCTTATGGCATGGGTGCTGCGGTCAGCCGCAAAAGCGCGCCGTCAATCGGCGCGCAGCTCAGACGAGGGAGGTTCGAGGCGGACGCTCGGGGCCTTCGGGAATGAAGCCGCTGAACGGTTCAGTGCGCTGCAGGTAGGGGGTGTAGGGAATGGGGGTCACGGTTGCCGTGGCAGAGGCCGGGATCGGGAAGGCGCCGGCCAGGTAGCAGACCGCGCAATGGCTGCACTGGTGATCGCCGGCTGGCAAAGCGGTTTTTTCTGCGGCGTCTTCGTGGCAGCCGCTCATGGCGTGGTCCATGGGCGTTGCCGATACCTTGGTGATGGCGGCGGGAATGGACATGTCGCACGCGAGCAGGGCCGCGGACGCGAACGCCTGCACGGGCAGGGCCAGCATCATGAAAATCAGCAGGAAGCGTTTGAGGCGGTTATGCACGCGGGCAGTTTATCCAAAAGCCGGAATGTCTCCAACTGACATGAATGTATCAGCCAGGTTCCCTGGGAAGAACAGTTTTCAGTCATCAGTCATCAGTTTTCAGTAGCTTGTGCTTTCGCTTTTACTGCCAACCGCCAACCGCCTTTCTCAGGCGCGCAGCCCCTGGATCCATTTTCCGTAAAGAATATCCGCAACGCCGTGCAGGGTTTCCAGCCTGGCCGCGATGTCTTCCTCCATGGCGGACGGCTGCTGCACGGCAGGGCTGTCTGCCGCCTGTGCGATTTCATCCGCCCCCGCTTCGCACCAGGCCCGGATCATGGGCGCGGTCATCTCGATGTGGCATTGCAGGCCGAGATGCAGGTTGTTCAGCAAAAAGGCCTGGTTGGCGCAAAACGGGCTTTCCAGCAGGCGGACCGCGCCGTCGGGTATGGAAAAAGTTTCGCCGTGCCACTGGAAGACTTCAAATGAAGAAGGCAGTTCGCCCAGCCAGTCCGGCGCAGGGTTGTGCCCGATCTTGGACACCTCGCCCCAGCCGATTTCCTTGACCGGATTGGCCACGACCGTACCGCCGAGGGCCTTGCTCATCAGTTGTCCGCCCAGGCAGTGCCCCAGCACCGGCACCCCCGCTTCGACCGCCTGGCGGACCAGTTTCAGCAAGGGCGGGATCCAGGGCATGTCATCGTTCACGCTCATCGGGCCGCCCATCAAGACCAGGCCGGAAAATCCGTTGATATCTTCTGGCACACTATCGCCAGCATCGACATTGACCTGATCCCAAAGAATGCCCTTCCGGGTCAGGGACTCGCCCAGATAGCCGGGACCCTCGGTCTGGGAAAAACGGAACACCACGACAGGACGCATATGCAGAATACCGTTCGAAGCAAATTTCCCGCCTATTGTATGGCATGGCTGCTCGTGCTGCTAACTGCGCCGGCCTTCGCAACATCGGTGGGGGTGGTGGGGCTTTTCCGGGACAAGGCCATGATCAGCATAGACGGGAGCCCGCCCAAGCTGATCGCCGCCGGCCAGACCGTGCAGGGGGTGAAACTGCTGTCGTCCAATTCGGATGCGGCCACGTTCGAAATCGACGGCAAGCAGCGTACCCTGGCCATGGGCCAATCGTTCGCGTCGCCCAGCGGCGGCAGCGGCAAGCCTAGCGTCACCCTCTCCGCGGATCCGAGCGGGCATTTCATCGCGCCAGGATCGGTCAACGGCTCCAGCGTCATGTTCCTGCTCGATACCGGGGCATCCAGCGTCGTTCTGCCGGCTGCTGAAGCCAAGCGCATGGGCATCGATTACAAGGCGGGCCAGATGATGGGCGCGAGCACGGCCAACGGCATCATCCCGGCGTGGAGGGTGACGTTCAACAGCGTCAGGGTCGGCAACATCAGCTTGAACCAGGTGGAGGGCCTGGTGGTGGAAACCAGCATGCCGGCTGTGCTGCTGGGGATGTCCTTTCTCAATCGCATGGACATGAAGCGCGAAGGCCAGATCATGACCCTGACGCAGCGCTACTAGGAAGCGCGGCGATCGGATTTTCGGCGGCTGCCCCGCGCGCGTAAGGCCAGCCAGCCGAGCGCGAACAGCACGCCGGCCAGCATCGCCACATGATCCGGTTCGCTCAGCAGATGCGCCATCAGCGCAACTGCGGAATCGAACAGGTGATGTCCCGGATTGGCAGAGGCCGCGGCCGGGAACAGGGCGGCCAGAATCGCAAGTCGTTTCATCATCTCGTTCTCCTTCAAATAAAAGTTTCCATCACGCCGCTTCGGCGCCCTTGAGCAGGCCCTGGGTTTCGATGAAATCGATGATCTCGCCGAGACCCTTGCCCGTTTTCAGATTGCTGAACACGAAGGGCCGCTCGCCGCGCATTTTCCCCGCGTCGCGGTCCATCACTTCCAGCGAGGCGCCCACCATGGGCGCCAAATCGATCTTGTTGATCACGAGGAGGTCCGACTTGGTGATGCCCGGGCCGCCCTTGCGCGGAATCTTGTCGCCGGCGGAGACGTCGATCACGTAGATGGTCAGGTCGGACAGTTCCGGGCTGAAGGTCGCGGCCAGGTTGTCGCCGCCGCTTTCCACGAACACGATGTCGAGATCGGGAAACGCGGCATTCAAACGCGCCACGGCTTCCAGGTTGATCGAGGCATCCTCGCGTATGGCCGTGTGCGGGCAGCCGCCGGTCTCCACGCCGAGGATGCGCTCCGGCGCCAGCGCCTCGTTGCGCACCAGAAACTGCGCGTCCTCGGCGGTGTAGATGTCGTTGGTCACCACACCTAATTGATAACGCTCGCGCAGGGCGCGGCACAGGGCCAGGGTCAAGGCGGTCTTGCCCGATCCGACCGGGCCGCCAATTCCAACACGCAACGGCCCGACGCGCAGGGGTTGTGATTGGTTCATGTCGCCTCCTATGAGCGAAACAGTCTTGTGTACTGGGTTTCGTGCCTGCAGCTGGCGATGGCGAAGCCGGGGGCGAAGTTGCTCCAGTCGTCTTCGTCGAGCGACATGGCCTCTGCGGCAACCTGTTCCACCACCGTTCCCAGCTCATGCAGCAAGCGCTGGCCCGCGGTCTGGCCCAGCGGCACGATCTTCACCGCCGCCATCACCTGGTTCTCGGCCCAGGTCCACACATAGGCAGTCAGCGCTTGCTGCGCGGGAATCCGCCAGGCTGCCGCGATGCAGCCCCAAACCAGCGGGAAGCTCACTTCGCCCATTTCGCGCAGTGCCTCGCGCCACGCGGTCGGCACGTCTTCCAGCGCATCCAGCAGCACGCGCAGGGAATGGCCCATCTGCAAGGTCTCGGTGCGCAGTTCGCTGCTCTCGCGCCCGGCGATGAAGCGTTCGTTCAAGGCTGCAAGACGCGGCCAGTCGCCGGCATCCGCCGCGGCCATCACGCGCGCCAGCAGCGGCGCTTCGAAGCCGCCGACGCCGGAGCGCAATACATCGCCGATCCACTCGCCGGCGCTGGCTTCGTTGCGCACCGTGCCGCTTTCCGCCGCCCACTCCAGTCCCTGCGAATAGCTGTAGGCGCCCACCGGCAGGGCGGGGCTCGCCAGTTGCAGGAGACGCGAGAGTGCAAACGTGCTCATGCGCGCTGTCCGTACTGGTGGATTTTCGAAAGTGCGGAGGAATGCCCGTGCTGGTGTCCCGGCGCATAGGCGCCGGCTTCCGGCTCGAACGGGCCTTCGATTTCCGCCGGCTCCAGCCCCAGTCCTTCGAGCATGGTTTTCAACACCGAATCGGCAGCGAGGCGCAGCCAGCCCGCGCCGATCTGCACCGGCATGTGGCGGTTGCCGAGATGGTAGGCGGCGCGCGCCAGCAGAGCGATGTCGTCGGTGCGCACTTCGATCAACTGCTCGGGTGCCGCCACCACTTCGACGATGCGCCCGTCGTTGCCGCGCAGCCGGTCACCGCCGCGCAGAACGGAGCCGCGCTCCAGGAACAGCCCGGCTTCCTCGCCGCTGGCGAGCCTGGCGCGCAGGCGGCTCCTGCAGCGCAGGTCGAAAGGCAGGACCAGGCGTTCCTGCGCGGGTTCGGTCCCGGTGTGGCGTTGGACGATGACGATCATGATCAAAAGAGAAAGTAACGCTGGGACATTGGCAGGACCTGCGCCGGCTCGCACACCAGCAGTTCGCCGTCGGCGCGCACGGCATAGGTTTCGGGATCGACTTCCAAGTGTGGCAGGGCGTCGTTGTGCACCATGTCGCGCTTGGAAATTTTTCGGGTATGCCTCACCGCTTCCAGCGGCTTGACCAGGCCGAATTCCTCCTTGATGCCCGCATCGAGCGCAGCCTGCGAGACGAAAGTCACCGCGGTGTCGAGCGCGCCGCCGTAGGCGGCGAACATGGGGCGGTAGTGCACCGGCTGCGGCGTGGGGATGGAGGCATTGGCGTCGCCCATGGGCGCGGCGGCGATCATGCCGCCCTTGATGATGAGCGAGGGCTTCACGCCGAAAAACGCCGGCCGCCACAACACCAGGTCGGCGAGCTTGCCGACCTCCACCGAGCCGACCAGGTGGCTCATGCCGTGGGCGACGGCCGGGTTGATGGTGTACTTGGCCACATAGCGCTTGACGCGGAAGTTGTCGTTGCGCGCGGTGTCCTCCTTCAATGCCCCGCGCTGCACCTTCATCTTGTGCGCGGTCTGCCAGGTGCGGATCACTACCTCGCCCACGCGGCCCATGGCCTGCGAGTCGCTGGAGAGCATGCTGAAGGCGCCGAGGTCGTGCAGGATGTCTTCGGCGGCGATGGTTTCGCGCCGGATGCGCGACTCGGCGAAGGCGATGTCCTCCTCGATGGCAGGGTCGAGGTGGTGGCACACCATGAGCATGTCCAAGTGCTCGTCGATGGTGTTCACCGTATAGGGCCGCGTCGGATTGGTGGAGGAGGGCAGCACGTTGGCTTCGCCGCAGGCCTTGATGATGTCCGGCGCATGGCCTCCGCCCGCGCCCTCGGTGTGGTAGGTGTGGATGGTGCGGCCCTTGAAGGCGGCGAGCGTGGTCTCCACGAAGCCGGATTCGTTCAGCGTATCGGTGTGGATGGCCACCTGCACGTCCATCTCGTCCGCGACGGAGAGGCAGTTGTCGATGGCGGCGGGCGTGGTGCCCCAGTCCTCGTGCAGTTTCAAGCCGATGGCTCCGGCGCGCACCTGTTCCCGCGCCGGCTCCGGCAGGCTGACGTTGCCCTTGCCGAGGAAGCCCAGGTTCATGGGGAAGGCGTCGGCGGCTTTGAGCATCTGCATCAGGTGCCACGGCCCCGGCGTGCAGGTGGTGGCGCAGGTGCCGGTGGCGGGGCCGGTGCCTCCGCCGAGCATGGTGGTCACGCCCGACATCAGCGCCTCCTCGATCTGCTGCGGGCAGATGAAATGGATGTGGCTGTCGATGCCGCCGGCGGTGAGGATCATGCCTTCGCCGGCGATGACTTCGGTGCCGGCGCCGACCGGGATGTTCACGCCGGGCTGGATGTCGGGATTGCCCGCCTTGCCGATGCCCCAGATGCGGCCGGCCTTGATCGCCACGTCCGCCTTGACGATGCCCCAGTGGTCGACGATCAGAGCGTTGGTGATGACGGTGTCCGCCACCTTGTCGGCAGGAAGCTGGCACTGGCCCATGCCGTCGCGGATCACCTTGCCGCCGCCGAACTTCACCTCCTCGCCGTAGACGGTGAAGTCCTTCTCGACTTCGATCCACAGCTCGGTGTCGGCCAGGCGCACGCGGTCGCCCACCGTCGGCCCGAACATTTCCGCATAGGCGCGGCGCGATATCTGCGTCATTTCAGCGCTCCCATGACCTTGCCGGAAAAGCCGTACACCGTGCGCGCACCGGCCAGTTCCACCAGTTGCACGGTGCGCGTCTGTCCCGGTTCGAAGCGCACCGCCGTGCCCGCCGCGATGTTCAGGCGAAATCCATTGGCGGCCTGGCGGTCGAAGGCCAGCGCCTCGTTGGTTTCATAAAAGTGGTAGTGCGAGCCCACCTGGATCGGTCTATCGCCGGTGTTGGCCACTTCCAGCGTCACGGTGGCGCGGCCGGCGTTGAGTTCGATGTCGCCGGGACGGGTGTCTATTTCGCCAGGAATCATGTCGTCCCCTATACGATTGGATGGTGCACGGTCACCAGCTTGGTCCCGTCCGGAAACGTCGCCTCCACCTGCACTTCCGGAATCATTTCCGCGACGCCGTCCATCACGTCGCTGCGGGTCAGCAGCGTCGCGCCGCAGCTCATCAATTCGGCCACGGTGCGGCCTTCGCGCGCGCCTTCCAGGATCGCCGCCGAAATGTAGGCCACGGCCTCCGGATAGTTGAGCTTGAGCCCTTTGGCCTTGCGCCGTTCCGCCAGCAGGCCGGCGGTGAAGATCAGCAGCTTGTCTTTCTCGCGTGGCGTCAGTTCCATTTACCCCTCCCGGCCCTCCCCCGTCGAGGGGGAGGGCGTTTCATGTGTTCCAGATGCGCGGCGCCATCGGCGCCGTCTGCGTCAACGGCTCGCGCAATGCGTGCCAGACCTGCGTGAAGCATTCGCGCGCCTGTTCCGCCGAGTCGCCCAGGTAGCGGGCCACCATCAGGCCGGGCAGCAGGGTCACGCCAAAGCCCGCTCCCTTCGCTTCGATCTTGCGGCAGGCATTCAGCATGGCCGTATTCAAGACATCGCTTGCCGCCAGCAGCGTGCCCGTCACGCCGTGCCCGGCCAGTCCCGCCGCTGCATTCAGCACCCGGCTGCCGCCTGCAATCACCGCGCGCTCCAGCCAGAGCGGCCGGCCTTCGCGCCGCAGTTCCGTGTGCAGGCGCAGCCTGCCGCGGCCGAAAGTCTCGCCGCGCGCACTGCGGCCCAGGCACAGCACGTCCCAGCCCACGAAGGCCGCGCCGTGCGCGAGCTCGATGCGGTTTGCCATTTGCGCATGCGCGCCGTCGAAAACGATGGACTCCTGCGGCAGCCATTCCGCCACCGCCCCGGTGCCAACATTCAGCGCCAGCGTCTGCCGTGCCGGGAAGGCGTCGCTGCGGTACCACTTGGTCGCGCCCGGCGTGGTCAGCAGCGCATGCGCGCGTTCGCCGACGTTTATCTCCAGTTCCAGCTCGTCTCCGCCGGCGATGCCGCCGGGCGGGTGCAGCACGATGGCATGGCACACGCGATCGCCTTCCGGGTACAGCGGGCGCTGAATGCACAGCGGTCCCGTGTGGCTGCGCCGCGCCAGCACCGTCGTCTGCTGCCGCCGTTCGAAATCCAGTTCCAGCCGCGCCTGCCAGCCGCTGCGCAATCGTTCGGCGAGGACAGCCACTCCATCCATCACACCGCCAGCAGCTCGCGCACGCCGTCCTTGTCCATGTCGCAACCGGCGCCGCGCTTGATGATTTCGCCGCGCTCCATCACCAGGTACTGGTCGGCCAGCGAACGCGCGAAGTCGTAGTACTGCTCCACCAGCAGGATGGCCATGCTGCCTTCCTCGGCCAGGCTGCGGATGGCGCGCTCGATGTCCTTGATGATGGAAGGCTGGATGCCCTCGGTGGGCTCGTCCAGGATCAGCAGTTTCGGTCCGAAGGCCAGCGCGCGCCCGATCGCCAGCTGCTGCTGCTGCCCGCCGGACAGGTCGCCGCCTCGCCGCTTCATCATCTGCTTCAGCACCGGGAACATCTCGAAGATGCGTTCCGGGATGGGCGTGCCGGCGGGCCGCGCGGCCAGGCCCATGCGCAGGTTTTCCTCCACGGTCAGGCGCGGGAAGATTTCCCTTCCCTGCGGCACATAACCGATGCCGGCTTTCACCCGCGCGTGCGAGGCCGCGTTGGTGATGTCCTCGCCGCCGAAGCGGATCGCGCCGGTTTTCGCCGGCACCAGGCCCATCAGGCATTTGAGCAGGGTGGTCTTGCCGACGCCGTTGCGGCCGAGCAGGCAGGTGACCTGCCCGGTGGGCGCATCGAAAGAGATGTCGCGCAGGATGTGGCTGCCGCCGTAATACTGGTTGAGGTTTTCCACATGCAACATGGTCAGCGCCCCAGATACACTTCGATGACGCGGTGGTCGTTTTGCACCGTGGCCAGGTCGCCCTCGGCCAGCACCGAGCCCTCGTGCAGCACCGTCACCTTGCCGCCCAGCTGTTCGATGAAGGCCATGTCGTGTTCCACCACCACCAGGCTGTGTTTGCCCGCCAGCGACTTGAACAGCTCGCCGGTGCGCTCGGTCTCGTCGTCGGTCATGCCGGCCACCGGCTCGTCCAGCAACAATAATTTCGGTTCCTGCATCAGCAGCATGCCGATCTCCAGCCACTGTTTCTGGCCGTGCGACAACAGCCCGGCCAGCCTGCCGGCTTCATGGTCGAGGCGGATCAGTTTCAGGGTGTCGGCGATGCGGTCGCGGCCGTCGTCGTCCAGCCGCGCAAACAGGCTGGTGCGCGCCCGCTTGTCGGTGCGCATGGCCAGTTCCAGGTTCACGAACACGCTGTGGTTTTCGAATACGGTGGGCTTCTGGAACTTGCGGCCGATGCCGGCATGGGCGATTTCCGGCTCGCTCATGCGGGTCAAGTCGATGGTCTGGCCGAAAAAGCAGGTGCCGGAATCGGGCCGGGTCTTGCCGGTGATGACGTCCATCATGGTGGTCTTGCCGGCGCCGTTGGGGCCGATGATGCAGCGCAGCTCGCCGGCATCGATGGCCAGGCTCAGCTTGTTCAGGGCCTTGAAGCCGTCGAAGCTGACGGAAATGTCTTCCAGATAAAGGATGACCTTGTGCGAGATGTCGAGGCCGGGCGTGAGCACATGGCCCAGGCCCGGTGCGCCGTCGTCCCATGCCGGCGACTGCTGGAGCTGTTCGACGCTCATGCGGCCCTCGCCGTGCGGATGCGCTGCCATAGCCCCACCACGCCTTGCGGCAGCCACAGGGTAACGCCGACGAACAGCGCGCCCAGGAAGAACAGCCAGTACTCGGGAAAAGCCACGGTGAAATAGCTTTTGGCCAGGTTGACGATGGCCGCTCCGATCACCGGGCCGATCAGCGTGCCGCGCCCGCCCACCGCCACCCAGATGGCGATCTCGATGGAATTGGCCGGCGACATCTCGCCGGGGTTGATGATGCCGACCTGCGGCACGTACAAGGCGCCGGCGATGGCGCAGAGCATGGCCGACAGCGTCCAGACGAAGAGCTTGTAGTGCAGCGGGTTGTAGCCGATGAACATGACCCGCGATTCGGCGTCGCGGATCGCGGTCAGGATGCGGCCGAACTTGGAGGTGACCAGGTAGCGCCCCAGCAGCAGCGTCAGCATCAGCGCCAGCGCCGACAGCGCGAACAGCGTGGCGCGCATTTCCGGCGAGGTGATGTCGTAGCCGAGGATGCGCTTGAAGTCGGTGAAGCCGTTGTTGCCGCCGAAGCCGGTCTCGTTGCGGAAGAACAGCAGCATGGCCGCGAAGGTGAGGGCCTGGGTGATGATGGAGAAATACACCCCCTTGATGCGCGAGCGGAAGGCGAAGTAGCCGAAGACATAGGCCACCAGCGCCGGCACCGCCAGCACCAGCAGCAGCGACCACATGATCGAGTCGGTGCCGAGCCAGTACCAGGGCAGTTCCTTCCAGTCCAGGAAGACCATGAAGTCGGGCAGGGTGGAATGGTATGAACCGTCGGTGCCGATCTCGCGCATCAGGTACATGCCGAAGGCGTAGCCGCCGAGCGCGAAGAACACGCCGTGGCCCAGCGAGAGGATGCCGGCATAGCCCCAGATCAGGTCCATCGCCACCGCCACGATGGCGTAGCACATCAGCTTGCCGCCCAGGGTGATGACGTAGTTCGATACGTAAAACGCGCTGTCGGCGGGCGCGAACAGATGCAGCGCCGGCATGACCACCAGGGTGACGGCGGCGAACACCGCCATGGCGATCCAGCCGCTGCGCGGCATGGCCGAGAGGAAACGGATGGTGAAGGGCTTACGCATCGGCTAATGCCTTGGGAAGACGCAGACAATTTCCGTCATCGCGAGGAGCGAAGCGACGCGGCGATCCAGGGATGGCGGATTTCCCAGGCATCCTGGATTGCTTCGCGATGCTCGCAATGACGGATCGTGCTGTATTCATGACTCGACGAACCTGCCCTTGAGGGCGAACAGCCCCTGCGGACGCTTCTGGATGAAGACGATGATGAACACCAGCACCACGATCTTGGCGATCACCGCGCCGGCCCAGCCTTCCAGGAACTTGGTCACCACGCCCAGGCCCAGCGCCGCCCACACCGCGCCGGCCAGCTGGCCCACGCCGCCCAGCACCACCACCATGAAGGAATCGACGATGTAGCCCTGCCCCATGTCCGGCCCGACGTTGGCGATCTGCGACAGCGCCACCCCTCCCAGGCCGGCGATGCCCGCGCCCAGACCGAAGGCAAGAGTGTCGATGCGCGCGGTGGGCACGCCGACGCAGCCGGCCATGGCGCGGTTCTGGGTGACGGCGCGCACGAACATGCCCAGCCGGGTCTTCTGCATCAGCACCCACACCAGGCCCAGCACGAACAGGGTAAAGCCGATGATGACGATGCGGTTCCACGGCAGCACCAGGCCGGCCATCGGTTCCACGCCGCCCGACATCCAGGCCGGGTTGGCGACTTCCACGTTCTGCGCGCCGAACAGCACGCGCGCGGCCTGGATCAGGATCAGGCTCAGGCCCCAGGTCGCGAGCAGGGTTTCCAGCGGCCGGCCGTACAGCCAGCGGATGACGCTGCGCTCCAGCACGACCCCCACCAGCGCGGCAGCCATGAAGGCGGCGGGGATGGCGGCAAGCACGTACCAGTCGAGATACCCGGGCAGGTAAGTGCGGAACAGGCCCTGCATGAAGTAGGTGGCGTAGGCGCCCACCATCAGCAACTCGCCGTGCGCCATGTTGATCACGCCCATGACGCCGTAGGTGATGGCCAGGCCCAGCGCGGCCAGCAGCAGGATGCTGCCCAGCGACAGCCCGGAAAACACCTGGCCTATGCTCTCGCCGATGGCCAGGCGCGACTCGATCACCCTGAGCGAGGACTTGGCCGCATTGCGCACCCGCTCGTCGGCTTCGATCTTGGGGTCGAGCAGGGGCAGCAGCAGGTTCCTGGTATTGGGGGTGGCGTTGTCCGCCAGCGCCTCTACCGCGGCCAGCCGGGCGTCGGCCTCCGCGTTGCCGAGGTTGGCCAGGGCGTGGGCCAGCTTCAGCAGCTTTTTGATTTCGGGGTCGGTTTCCCTGGCCAGCGCCTGCGCCAGGATCGGCGCCATTTCCATGCCGGCATTGGTCTGCAGCTCCCGGGCCGCGGTCAGGCGCACTTCGCGGTCGGGGTTGAGCAGCCGCAGCGAGGCGATGGCATTGGTCAGCTCGGCGCGGATGCGGTTGTTGATGGTGATGGATTCGTAGCTCTCGGGCGCGGGTTCGATCGCTTCGCCGCTTGCGGCGTCCACGGCCTTGTCGTCTTCCATCAGGAAAATCCTGTCGCCCCCGACGTAGAGCTCGTCGTTGGCAAGGGCCTTCAGCACTTTGACGGCGTCGCGGTCGGCGCTGGCGCCAAGCTGCTGAATGGCGGCAATCTTGTCATCCGATTCTTCCGCCGCCAGCTGCCCGATCAGGGCGGGGTCGAGCGCAGCCACGGCGGGCAGCGCGCAAAACCAGAACAGCAGGGGTATCAGGATGCGTTTCATGTGGCTTCTTATCAAGCGCGCACCCGGACGGCCCGGGTGCGCGTACCTCGCGGAATCAAAGCGGATTACTTGCTGTCCGGCTCGTTCTTCTTCTTGTCGTTGCCGGGGATGTAGGGGCTCCAGGGCTGGGCGCGCACCGGGCCCTTGGTCTTCCACACCACGTTGAACTGGCCGTCGGCGCGCACTTCGCCGATCAGCACCGGCTTGTGCAGGTGATGGTTCTTCTCGTCCATCTTGATGGTGAAGCCCGACGGCGCCTTGAAGGTCTGCCCGGCCATGGCGGCGATCACCTTGTCCACGTCGGTGGACCTGGCCTTCTCCACCGCCTGCTTCCACATGTGGATGCCGATATAGGTGGCTTCCATCGGATCGTTGGTCACCACGGTGTCGGCGTTGGGCAGCTTCTGCTTCCTGGCCCAGTCCTTGTACATCTTGATGAAGGCGGTGTTGGTCGGGTTCTTTACCGACTGGAAGTAGTTCCACGCCGCCAGGTGGCCCACCAGCGGCTTGGTGTCCACGCCGCGCAGCTCTTCCTCACCCACCGAGAACGCCACCACCGGCACGTCGGTCGCCTTCAGGCCGGCGTTGCCCAGTTCCTTGTAGAAGGGCACGTTGGAGTCGCCGTTGATGGTGGAGACCACCGCCGTCTTCTTGCCTTCGGAGGCGAATTTCTTGATTTTCGCAATGATGGTCTGGTAGTCGCTGTGACCGAAGGGGGTGTACTCCTCCATGATGTCGGCATCCTTCACGCCTTTACTATGCAGAAACGCGCGCAGTATCTTGTTGGTGGTGCGCGGGTACACGTAGTCGGTGCCCAGCAGCACGAAGCGCCTGGCCGAACCGCCGTCCTTGCTCATCAGGTATTCCACCGCCGGGATCGCCTGCTGGTTGGGCGCGGCGCCGGTGTAGAACACGTTCTTCTCAAGCTCTTCGCCTTCGTACTGCACGGGGTAGAACAAGAGGCCATTGAGTTCCTTGAACACCGGTAGCACCGACTTGCGCGACACCGAAGTCCAGCAGCCGAACACCACGTCGACCTTGTCCTTGGCCAAAAGCTGGCGCGCCTTTTCGGCAAACAGCGGCCAGTTGGAAGCCGGGTCCACCACTACCGGCTCCAGCTTCCTGCCCATCACGCCGCCGTGGGCGTTGATGTCGGCTATGGTCATCAGCGCGGTTTCCTTCAGTGCCGTTTCGGAAATGGCCATGGTGCCCGACAGCGAATGCAGAATGCCGACCTTGATGGTGTCGGCGGCGAAAGCGGAAAAGCTGCTCAAACCCGCGGCAGCCAGGGCCACGGATAGCGTGGCTACCTTGATGAAATTGCGACGTTGCATGAAAGGCTCCCTATGAAGTTGATTGGACGGACTGAGGGCGAGGTTCAGTCAGGGGCCAGATTACGGAGCCGGGGAGGGGAGGGGTATACGTCAGATGGCGTACATCGGGGACAAAGGTGATTTCGCCTGCGCTGTTGCCGCGGCTATATCCAAACCTGTATATTTTGAAACCGGTATATTTTGGGCATGAAACCCGACACTTACGCCAGCGTATGGGACGCGATTGCCGACACCCCTGAAGAAGCGGCCAACCTCGGCGCCCGCGCCGAGCTCATGCAAACGGGCATGCGGCAGCGCCAACCCGAATCAGGAACGCAGCGCACCGCCGTGTCCGTTCCCTCTCCCCGGCCCTCTCCCCGAGGGAGAGGGGGACGAAGAAACGCTTCGCGTTGTTTCACGTTAAAATCGCCGCCATCGTGGAGGAAAACGGCTGGACCCGGGCCGAAGCCGCCCGCCGCTGCGGCGTCACCCAGCCGCGAATGAACGACCTGCTGCGTGGACGCGTATCGCGCTTCTCACTCGACGCCCTGGTGAACATCGCCACGGCATTAGGCCGGCGCGTGCACGTGGAGATGGAAGCGGCGTAAGGTTTTCGGTAGTCAAGGTGCATCAGGAAAATGTGTTGATGCAAGACCTGACCCCGATATGCTGACCTGACCCCGATATTGCATGGAACAATGTCGGATGCAGGCGGGCGGGAACGGACCGTGACCCGGGGTTGAATGCACAGGGGCTAAGGCTACATAATCTTTGATCTCGCGATCCGAAGAGGAAGAGGATCATCCATGCAGCATTTTTCCCTGCTCGACCTGTCGCCCATACCGGAGGGTGGCACCGCTGCGGACGCGCTTCACAATACGCTGGATCTCGCGCGCCTTGCCGAATCGCTCGGCTATCATCGTTACTGGCTCGCGGAACATCATAATATGCCGGGCATCGCCAGCGCCGCGACCGCCGTGTTGATCGGACAGGTGGCGGCGGCAACCGCGACGATGAGGATCGGCGCGGGTGGCGTCATGTTGCCCAATCATGCGCCGCTGATAATTGCCGAACAGTTCGGCACGCTGGAAACGCTGTTCCCGGGGCGGATTGACCTCGGGCTCGGCCGCGCGCCCGGAACCGACGCCGCCACCGCACGGGCTCTGCGCCGTCACACGGACAGTGGCGACCGCTTTCCCCAGGATGTGGCCGAGCTTCTCTACTACCTCGACGATGCCCCGCAAGATGCGCCGATCAAAGCCGTGCCCGGCGAGGGGACGCATGTTCCCGTGTGGATTCTGGGTTCCAGCCTATTCGGCGCCGAGTTTGCCGCCCATATGGGGCTTCCCTACGCCTTCGCGTCGCATTTCGCGCCGCAGATGCTGGACGTCGCGATGCGGACATATCGCGAGACCTTCCGGCCATCGAAATGGCTGGCGCGGCCGCGCACGATGATGGCTGTCGGCGTTTTCGCGGCGGATACCAATGAAGAGGCCCACTACCTTCGGTCCTCGCAACTTCTGGCATTCGCTCGCTTGCGCACGGGTCGTCCCGGCAAGCTGCCCCGTCCGGTCAGGGATGTCGCCGCCGAGATCCCGCCAGCCGTCCTGGCGCAGGTCGAGACCGCAATGTCCTGTTCGGCGACCGGCACCCGTGACGAGGTGCGCAGGCAGCTTTCCGACCTCCTCGCGCGCCACGCGCCGGACGAACTGATGGTGACCGGGATGATTCACGATCACGCGGCGCGACTGCGGTCCTTCGCCATCGCCGCCGATGCACTCAAGGATCTCTCCGGGGCGCAATCCGCCAATTGAACGGCTTCGGGGCGTATCCGAAAGGCTGGCGGCGTGTCGGGATCGATGTTGATGCAAGACCTGACCCCGATAGTGACCCCGTTGATGCAAGACCTGACCCCGATAGTGACCCCGCTATTGCTGCATTGCAAGACCTGACCCCGATATTCTGACCCCGATATTCCGATATTGTTGATGACCCCGATATTGTTGACCAAGACCTGACCCCGATATTGTTCGTGGTTATCCCTCCCCCGGCCTGACCCCCGCCACCTTGCTCATCGCCAGATTCGCCGCCGCCGTCCTCGTTTCCACGCCCAGCTTTTCGAACACGTGTTCCAGGTGCTTGTTTACCGTGCGCGGGCTGGTGCCGAGGATTTCGCCGATGTCCTTGTTGATCTTGCCTTTGCTCACCCAGTAGAGCACTTCGGCCTCGCGCAGGGTGAGGCGGAAGGCGGCCATGAGGGCTTCTAGGGTGGAGGCGTGGTTTTCTTCGCGCAGCACCAGCAGCCATTCGCCTTCGTGGCCCAGGCTGCTGGGGTCGTGCAGGGTGGCGAGCAGGCGGCGCGATTGGTCGGCGACGAGCACGGGCGGTTCGCGGTTTTCCAGTTTTGCCTGCTGTGCTTCCTTGATCCAGGCCAGCAGGCGCGGCGGGGTTTGTTCGGGTTCGACGGCGAAGTAGTCGCGCAGCAGTTTGCGCGCGAGCGGGGTCTGCCACACCATGCGGCCGTCGGCGGAACGCACGGCCACGGTGGCCTGGCCGAAGGCGTCGAGCGCGGTGCGAGCCTGCTTCATCTGGCGTGCGTTCTGCATGTGGGCGGCGATGCGCGCCAGCACTTCCTGCGGCTTGATGGGCTTGGTGACGTAGTCGGCGCCGCCGGCGGCGAAGGCGGCCACCACGTGCTCGGTTTCGGTGAGCCCGGTCATGAAGATGATGGGGATGTGCTGGGTGGCGAAGTCGGCCTTGAGCCGCCGCGCCACTTCGAAGCCGTCCATGCCGGGCATGACGGCGTCGAGCAGGATGACGTCGGGCCGGCTGTGGCCGGCGCGCTGCAGGGCGCTTTCGCCGTTGGTGGCGACCAGCACGGTGTAGCCGGCTTCGTCGAGGGCGTCGTGCAGCAGGGAAAGGTTTTCCGGGACGTCGTCGACGATGAGGACGATGTCGGCGCTGGCGCGGTCAAGCGTCATGGCGCACCTCGCTCGATTCACCATCCAGCCCCTTGCGCAGGATTTCGCGCATGGCGTCGAACTGGAACTGCCGCGCCAGCTGGCGCATGACGTCGGCGAAGTCGGCGTAGCTCTCATCGTTCTGCGCGATCTCGTCGAGCCTGGTGTGGATGCCGCGCACGTAGCCGAGCTGGATCTGCTCGTCCAGTTTCAGCAGGTCTGCCTGCGGCGGGTAGCGCAGTTGTGCCGGCGGTGCGGCGGCAATGGCTTCTTTTGGCGGCGCTTCCGCGGTCACCCATTCCAGGCCCAGGCGCTGGCCGATCCAGTCCAGCAGCTCGTCCACGCGCACCGGCTTGGTGATGAAGTTCTCGGCGCTGACGCCGGCATCGTTGTCGGTGACTTTTTCGAAGGCGTTGGCGGAGATGACGGCGATCTCGGCGTCGCTGATGCCGCTCTCACGGATGCGGCGGATGGTCTCCCAGCCGTCGATGCCGGGCATGGCCAGGTCCATGAAAACGAGGTGCGGGCGGAAGCGCGGGATCAGGTCCAGGCATTCCTGCCCGGAGGCGGCCTGCGCCACCTGGAAGCCGAGCGGCTCCAGCACGCTCAGCAAAAATTCGCGGTCGGTCTTTTCGTTGTCGACGACGAGGATGCGGCGGCGCACGCCCACGTAGCCGATGCGATGGGCGCGGCGGTTTTTTTCCGCGGCGTGCGAAGTCTGCGGCAGGAACAGGCGCACGCGGAAGCACGAGCCCTTGCCCGGCGTGCTCTCAACGCGCATTTCGCCGCCCATCAGGTCGGTGAGCATTTTGGCGATGGTGAGGCCCAGCCCGGTGCCGCCGGTGGCGCCGACGTGGGCCGCGCTGCCGCGCGAGAAAGGTTCGAAGATGTGCGTGAGTTCTTCCGGCGCGATGCCGGGGCCGCTGTCCTCGATTTCGAACACGGCCATTTCGCGCTGGTATTTGAGGCGGAAGCTGACTTGCCCCTGCATGGTGAATTTCACCGCGTTGCCCAGGATGTTGATGAGGATCTGGCGCAGGCGGCGCTCGTCGGCGCGCACCACCGCGGGCAGTTCGCCCTGCGGCTCGTAGCTGAAGCCGATGCCCTTGTTGCGCGCCTGCAGTTCGAACATGCCGACGATCTGCTGCACGAAGTCGCGGAAATCCAGCGGCTTCATGTTCAGGCTCAGCTTGCCGCTCTCGATGCGGGCGATGTCGAGGGTGCCTTCGATCAGCGACAGCAGATGGTCGCCGCTGCGGCGGATGACGCTCACCGCCTGGCGCCGGTGCGGCGGGATGGCGTCGTCGCCGTCGAGAATCTGCGCGTAGCCGAGGATGCTGTTGAGAGGCGTGCGCAGCTCGTGGCTGATGGCGGTGATGTAGCGGCTCTTGGCCTGGTTGGCCTGCTCGGCGACCTGCCTGGCGCGCTGCAGCTGTTCGTCGGTGCGCCGGTGCGAGGCGATCTCCTCGCGCAGCAGCTGGGTCTGGCGGTTGGATTCCTCCTGCGCCACCTGCCGGCTCTTGCCGGCCAGCACCACCCACCAGGCGACGACGGCGGTCACCAGCAATAATGCCGCACTGGCGCGCAGAAAGGCATCGCGCAAATGGGATAAAAGATAGCCGTCGCCTTCGCCCAGGATCAGCACCTCCTGGTAATACAGCAGCCCCACCAAGAGGCCCATGATGGCGACGAAGCCGAGCATGAGCAACAGATAGTGCGCGAGACCGGCCTGCAGATAGGGTTTGAGCGAGGCGGGCAGCAGGCGTTCGAGCAGGGCGGTCCATTGTTCCACCAGCCGCGCCTGCGGCTTGCACAGGTCGTGGCAACGCGCATCCAGGGTACAGCACAGCGAGCAGATGTGCCCCTGGTAGGCGGGGCAGGCGGCCATGTCCTCGCCTTCGTAGTCCTTGCCGCAGACGCTGCAGGTGTGCGAGGCGCTGGAGGCGTGGGGCTGGCGCGCGAGGTAGTAGCGGCCCTTGGTGAGCCAGGCGATCAGCGGCGAGCAGACCAGGGCCGCGATGAGCGCGATGAAGATGGCGTAGGGTTGCAGCGCTTCGCCGAACAGTCCGACGTAGGCCGACACCGACAAGGCGGAGGCGATGCCCATGGCGCCGAGGCCCACGGGGTTGATGTCGTAGAGATAGGCGCGGCGGAATTCGATGCCGGGCGGCGAGAGCCCGAGCGGCTTGTTGATGACGAGGTCGGCCACCACCGCCATCATCCAGGCCACGGCGATGTTGGAGTAGAGGCCGAGCACGCGGCCCAGGGCCTGGAACACGTCCAGCTCCATCAGCATCAGCGCGATCAGGGTGTTGAATACCACCCACACCACGCGCCCCGGATGGCTGTGGGTGACGCGCGAGAAGAAGTTGGACCAGGCGAGCGAGCCGGCATAGGCGTTGGTGACGTTGATCTTGAGCTGCGAGATGACCACGAAGATGACCGTGGCCGCGACCGCGAGGCCGGCGTAAGGGAAGACGTAGCCGTAGGCGACGAGGTACATCTGGTTGGGGTCGATGGCCTGCTCCGGCGACACCGCGTGGGTGATGGCGAGGTAGGCCAAGAGCGCGCCGCCCAGCATTTTGACCACGCCCGGGATCACCCAGCCCGGCCCGCCCACCAGCACGCCGGACCACCAGCGGCGGCGGTTCTCTTGCGTGCGTTCGGGCATGAAGCGCAGGTAGTCCACCTGCTCGCCCATCTGGGTGATGAGCGCAAGGCCCACCGCCATGGCCGCGCCGAACAGGTGCATGTCGAAGCCGGGGTTTTTCGCATCGCGGCCGACATAGCCCATGAGCCCGGCGAAGGCCTGAGGCTCCTGCACGAACAGAAAGATGTAGGGCAACAGCAGCAGGATGGCCCAGACCGGCTGGGTGTAGGTCTGCACGCGGCTGATGACGGTGATGCCGTGGGTCACCAGCGGGATCACCACCAGCGCGCAGATGAGATAGCCCCAGGCCGGCGGGATGCCGAAGCCCAGCTCCAGCGCATAGGCCATGATGGCCGCTTCCAGCGCGAAGAAGATGAAAGTGAACGAGGCGTAGATGAGCGAGGTGATGGTGGAGCCGAGGTAGCCGAAGCCGGCGCCGCGGGTGAGCAGGTCCATGTCCAGCCCGTGGCGCGCGGCGTAGTAGCTGACCGGCATTCCGGCGAGGAAGATGATGAGCCCGGTGGCGAGGATGGCGAGCGCGGCGTTGAGGAAGCCGTAGTTGACCAGCAGCGTGGCGCCCACCGCTTCCAGCACCAGGAAGGAGGCCGCGCCGAAGGCGGTGTTGGCCACGCGCCACTCCGTCCATTTGCGGTAGCTGCGCGGGGTGAAGCGCAGGGCGTAGTCTTCCAGGGTTTCGTTGGCCACCCAGGTGTTGTAGGCGCGGCGAATCTCGAACACCCGCTGTGCCGCGGGCGAAGACTCGGCGGGGGCGTGTGGTTCGGCGGCCATGGTCGGTCGGGCAAGGTGGAGTCAAGTCCGATGGTAAGGCACGCGAGCGGCTGCGTCCAAGGCCATATGCCCGTCGACTCTTGCTCGTGAGTCCCTTGCCGACAGGGCCGGGGGATTTCTCCGGGCGATTATCGTTTGGTCTTGTCGCGCTCGATGAGCGCGTAGGCGCTGTGGTTGTGGATGCTTTCGAAATTCTCGGCTTCCACGATGTACGCATCGATCAACGCTTCGGCATTCATGGCGGCGGCGACGTCGCGCGCGATGTCTTCCACGAACTTGGGATTGTCGTAGGCGCGCTCGGTGATGTACTTCTCGTCGGGGCGCTTCAACAGGCTGTACAGTTCGCACGAGGCCTGTTCCTCGATCTTCTTCACCAGGTCCTCGATCCACAGGAAGCCGTTGGTGCGCGCGGTGACGGTGACGTGCGAGCGC
>DCVO01000013.1 GCA_002327405.1 Thiobacillus sp. UBA2186
ATGCCCGGCTCCAAGCGCGAAGTCGCCAACGCCAGGGAAGAGGGCGTGAAGTTCCTCTGGAACCGCCAGCCGGTGGAAATCGTCGGCGACGGCAAGGTCGAGGGCATCAAGCTCGTCACCACCGAACTCGGCGCGCCCGACGCGCGCGGACGCCGCACCCCCGTGGTGGTGCCCGGCTCCGAGGAGGTCATCCCCTGCGACCGCGTGCTCATCGCTTTCGGCTTCCGTCCCAGCCCCGCGCCCTGGTTCACCGACCTCGGCCTCACCCTCGACCAGGGCGGCCGCCTCATCGCCAAGGGCAACGCGTTCACCGGCCAGACCGCCAACGAAAAAATCTTCGCCGGCGGCGACATGGTGCGCGGCTCCGACCTCGTGGTCACTGCGGTATGGGAAGGGCGCGAAGCGGCCAAGGGGATACTTGGCTACCTCGGATTGAACTAAACCTCCGCCAACCACAAACAAAAACCAGGCCGGGAAATCCCGGCCTGGTTTTTTTCTGCATACGACAAATCAGAACAGGTAGCTGTAGGTGACCTGCCAGTTCAACTGGTTGTGCTCGATGCTCATGCCTCCATTGCCAAAAGGCGGCAGCGGTCCGGCGCCCGTCACCGACACTTCCGGCGCATAGCTCAGGGAGAAGTTGATTTGCGATTGCCTGTCGAAGGCGTAGCCGAAGCCCGCGGTGTAGTGGTCCTCGACGATGGCCGGCCACAGGTAGCTGACCAGCGCGTCCGGGATCGGGTTCTTGCCGTGGTTGTAGCCCACGCGCCCGGTGAAGGCGTCACTGAACTTGTAGGCCAGGCCGAGCGCGAGCACGGTCTGGTTGTCCCAGTCCTGCTGGAAGGGTGCGAGTCCGCCGCCGGGCATGTGGATGGTGACGGTATTCATGCTGTCGTTCCACAACACCGCTTGACGTCAGCCGCGGCCATCAGGCGCTCGCTCGCCTGCCAGGCGAAGCCCAGGCCCGCCATCGCCGGCATGTCGAAGCCGGCCACCTTGTAGCCAGCGCCTTCCAGATCGGGCAGGTTGCCGGCGGTCTGGTACAGGCCGCCGACGGTGAGAGACTCATCCAGGCGGTAGGTGAAGCCGAGCTTGGCCGCCAGGCTGTAGCCCTTGGCCTTGCCGGTGAAGTCGCTGTCGTCCTTGAAATCGATGCCGTAGCCGGACACCACGAGGTCCATGCCCGCCACACGACCTCGACGCTGCCGCCGATGCTCAGGCGCGGGCCGGCCTGCCAGGCCGGCGGGAAAATCACGCGGCCCACGCCGACCTGCGCCATGTCGCCGCCGGCATACTCGGTACCCATGCCGCCCTGGCCGTAGATGCCGGCGCCACATAAACGAGGTCGCCGCTTTTTTTGACATAGCCGAAGGCTGGCATGTAGAACGCATCCGCCCTGGAAGTGCCGATGCCGGGCCGGGTTTTCACGTCAGGACCGACGTAACCGACCATCACGTCGATGCGGCTGCCTTCCGGCATCAGGGCGGGCGTAGCCGGGTTGTTGGCCAGCGCGGCCGTGCCGTTGTCGTAGGCCATGGCCGTGCTTTCATCGCCCTGATACATGTCAGTTACAACTGCTTGCATCACGCCACACTCGCCAAACAAGCCAAATACATTTCATGCATAAAGTGCAACCGTGCGCTGACGTTTCGAGCCATTAGGGCTCCAGCGGCACGACAAACGAAAAGGAGTCGCAAAATGAACACCAAAAAGATCATTCAATCCCTGGGCATCGCCGCCGTGCTTGGCATTTCCGCAAGCGCAATGGCGCATGGCAATGACGACTATCGCCCGGGGTTCGATGGACAGGCTTTCCACAAGCACCCCGTATTCCAGGAAAGCCTGCGCCTGATGAAGGAAGTGAACGAGCGCCAGGACAAACAGATGGACCGCATCCTGAACGGCCTTTATGAAAAGCGCATCACCCCGCAGGAATTCCGCAAGCTGATGGACAGGCAGCGCGACATACAAAGAATGGAGCGCCAGTTTCTGGCCGACGGCCTGCTGAGCCGCGTCGAATTCCAGAAGCTGGATACGGCCCTGAACGCCGCCAGCCGCGTCATCCGCAAGGAAGCGCATGATGCCCAAGGCCGCTCCGGTTATGGCGGCGGCCATGGTTATCGCTGATGCAACCTGGCCTGCGCAACAACCACGACCGGTTATCGGGTTGCGCTGAAGTTATAGCGATATCTTCCGATATTGTTTCTGCTATTGTTTCCGCTTGAAAATTTGATGGGAGACGACATGAAAGCCAAATTCAGCCTGGGACTGATACCCCTGTTCTTTGCCGGCGTTGCGCTGGCCACCCCGCCCAGCCACGCGCCCGCGCACGGCTGGCGCGCGAAAAACGATCCCTATTACGCCGGGTATTCCGGCTACAAATACAGGGACGACTTCGGCATATTGTCCGGCCGCTGCAACCGCGATGCCATCGGCACCGTGCTCGGCGGCGTGGGCGGCGCTGTCATCGGCGGCCAGGTTGCCGGCAAGGACGATCGCGTCGTCGGCATGGTGGTGGGCGGGGTGCTGGGCGCCGTGGTCGGCCACGCCATCGGCGAGGAACTGGACAAGAACGACCGCGCTTGCATGGGCCATGCGCTGGAACTGGGCAAGGCCGGGGTGCCGGTAGTGTGGCACCACGACGGCCACCGCTACCACTTCACCCCCCGCGGCGATGCCTCCAGCGGCTGCCGCTATGCAACCCTGGTAATGGACAGCCGCAAACCCAGGGAAATTCTCGCCTGCCCCAACCAGGACGGCGAGTGGAAATTCAGCAAGCGTTGACTTGACGCCATACAGGCCGGGGTAGACTCCCGGCCTGTTAAACTTGGGGTTTGGCGAATTTATTACCCAGCCCCATGTCCGCACTCAAAAACGATACCTTCCTGCGCGCGCTCCTGCGCGAGCCCGTCGATTACACGCCTTCCTGGCTCATGCGCCAGGCCGGGCGCTATCTTCCGGAATACAATGCCACGCGCGCGCGCGCCGGCGATTTCCTGACCCTGTGCAAAACCCCGGACCTGGCAACCGAAGTCACCCTGCAGCCGCTGGCACGCTACCCGCTGGACGCCGCCATCCTGTTTTCCGACATTCTCACCGTGCCTGACGCCATGGGTCTGGGACTTTACTTCGCCCAGGGCGAAGGCCCGCGCTTCGAGCGGCCCCTGCGCGAGGAATGGGCAATCCGCGACCTGGACGCGCCGGATCCCAACGACAAGCTGGGCTATGTGATGGACGCGGTCAAGAGCATCCGCAAGGCGCTGGACGGCTCGGTGCCGCTGATCGGTTTTTCCGGCAGCCCCTTTACATTGGCCTGCTACATGATCGAAGGCGGCGGCTCGGACGATTTCCGCACCGTCAAATCCATGCTCTACCAGCGCCCGGATCTGCTGCACCGCATCCTCGAAATCAACGCCAGGGCGGTCACCGATTATTTGAACGCCCAAATCGAAGCCGGCGCCCAGGCGGTGATGATTTTCGACACCTGGGGCGGCATGCTCTCGCACCGCGCCTACCGCGAATTTTCCCTGGCCTACATGGCGCGCGTCGTGGAAGGGCTCAAAAAGGAAAACGAAGGCCGCCGCGTGCCGAGCATCCTGTTCACCAAGGGCGGCGGCCTGTGGCTGGAAGACATGGCAGCCACAGGCTGCGACGCCCTGGGCCTGGACTGGACCATCGACATCGGCGATGCCCGCAAAAGAGTGGGCGACAAGGTCGCGTTGCAGGGCAACCTCGATCCGCTGTGTTTGATGGGCAGCCCCGAAGCCATCGCGAACGAAGCCGAAGCCATCCTGGAAAGCTATGGAGAGGGCTCCGGCCATGTGTTCAATCTCGGCCATGGGATCAACCAATATACCCCGCCGGAGAGCGTGGGCTTATTGCTCAATACCGTACGAAAAATCAGCCCCAAATATCATGCCAGATAGCACATTAGTTCTCACTTATGCACAAATAATGTGCTAGGCGCAAAATTTTCCCTCTGGCTTCTTGACACCTTGGCGCAAAATACAAGCCTCTGTTTTTTAATAATTATCTTCCTTGCCCGTTTTTTAACCGAATCGTCATGATGGCGTATTTACGCCCTCTCAGGGCATAGGCAAGCAGTCATCCACAAAATTATCCACAGATTTCGTGGACAACCCAAAAACCTTTATTAATCATAAATATTTAGCTCAAACTTCACGAAATAACCGCAACTTTGCCCGCTAACTATAGCGCTTTATCCACTGCCCGACATGCCCCACAAAATTGCACGCGTTGCACTGGATGTCCCCCTGCCCAAGCTGTTCGATTACAAGGGGAACGGCCTGACCGAAGCGGATATCGGACGGCGGGTGAAGGTTCCGTTCGGGCGCAAGGAATGGGTGGGCTTGTTGCTGGAAATCGCCGACACATCGGATTGCCCGCCCGAAAAGCTCAAACCCGTCATCGAGGCGGACAGAAATCGCGCGCCGTTGGCCGACGATGTGCTGGCCCTGCTGCGGTTTTGCGCCTCGTACTATCACTATCCCATCGGGCAGATTGCCCTGGCCGCGCTGCCCACCGCGCTCAGGCGCTGGAAATTCCAGGCGCCCAGGGCCGCCGTCCGTTATGCGCTCAGTTCGTCGGGGCGTCTGGCCCTGCCTGACGGACTGCCGCCGCGGGCCGTGGCCCAGCGCCGCCTTGCGGCACGTCTGAGTTCCGGCCCGGCCGAGACGGCCGAACTGGCGGGATTATGCGCGAACGCCTCGCAGTTATTGCGGGATTGGCAGGACAAAGGCTGGCTGGAAATCGTACAGGGAGAAAACGCCGCAACCCGGGCAACATTGCCGCAGTTGTTGCCTGCACAACAATCGGCCTGTGATCAGGTTGGCAGCCGCCTGCACGAGTTCGCGCCTTTTTTGCTGCACGGAATCACCGGCAGCGGCAAGACCGAGGTCTATTTGCGCCTCGTCGACCGGGTGCTGGCAACAGGCCGGCAGGCGCTGATCCTGGTGCCGGAAATCGGCCTCACGCCGCAATTCACCCAGCGCGTCGCCGCACGCTTTCCCGACACCCCCATCAGCGTGCTGCACAGCGGCCTTTCCGAAGGCGAACGCCTGCAACGCTGGCAGCAGGCTGCAAACGGCCGCGCACGCATTGTGCTGGGCACCCGCCTCTCCGTATTTACCCCTCTGCCAGACCTGGGCCTGATCATTGTGGACGAGGAGCATGACGCCTCGTTCTCGCAGCAGGAAGGCCTGCGCTATTCGGCGCGCGACCTCGCCGTATTCCGCGCGCGCCAGCGCAATATTCCAGTCATTCTCGGTTCTGCCACGCCCAGCCTGGAAAGCTGGCAAAACGCAGAGGCCGGACGCTATATCCTGCTCAACCTGCCCGCGCGCGCGACCGGCGCAAAACTGCCGGATCTCAGGCTCGTCGACACGCGCCTCGAAAAACCGGAGGAGGGCCTGAGCCGGCCGGCGTTGAAGACCATCGGCGAAACCCTGGCGCGCGGCGAGCAGGTGCTGGTCTTCATCAACCGGCGCGGCTATGCGCCGGTGCTGCATTGCCCGGCCTGCGCCTGGGTGGCGCCCTGTCCGCGCTGCTCCTCGCGCCTCACCCTGCACCTGCGCGAACACCGTCTGCGTTGCCACCATTGCGGGCATGAGGAAAAAATCCCTGCACAGTGTCCGGCCTGCGGCAATCCGGACATCCGTGCCCTGGGCCAGGGTACGCAGCGCGTGGAAGACGCATTGGCCCGGCATTTTCCCGAGGCCAACATGGTGCGCGCCGATCGCGATGCCACCCGGCGCAAGGGCAGCTGGGAAACCATGCAGGCGCAGATCCACGCAGGCGAGGCCAATCTCATCATCGGCACGCAACTGATCGCGAAAGGACACGATTTTCCCAACCTGACCCTGGTGGTCGTGCTGGATGCCGACGGCGCCCTGTTCAGCCTGGACTTCCGCGCCGAAGAAAGGCTGTTCGCCCAGCTGATGCAGGTGGCCGGACGCGCCGGGCGCGCCGACAAGCCGGGGCAGGTATTGATCCAGACCGGATTCCCGCAGCATCCGCTGTTTGCTCACCTGCTCGCGCACGACTTTGCCGGTTTTGCGCACGAGCAGCTCGAAATCCGCCAAAAGGGCATGCTGCCGCCGTTCTCGCACCAGGCCGTGTTGCGCGCGGAGGCCGCAAGGCTGGCGGATGCGCTCGACTGGCTGCATGCCGCGCGTGCGCTGGCGCCGAGTATGCCGGCGGTGGAAATCTTCGAACCGGTTGGCGCACCCATGCTGAAGAAAGCCGGACTCGAACGCGCCCAGCTGTGGCTGCAATCCGCCTCGCGCGCGGATTTGCAGCAACTGCTGCGCGCGTGGATGCCCGAACTTCACAAGCGGCCCCCGCGCAATGTGCGCTGGCACCTGGATGTCGATCCGGCGGAGAATTGATTCAAATCAAAAGGCAAAAATCAAAAAGCAAAACTCAAAAATAAAGGCTGATTGCAGCGAGCAGGGAGGTTTGCCTTTTGCCTTAACCCGCTTCATCCAGGCGATTGATGTTGGCCATCTCGTCCGGATCGAAAACGGCCTTGGCAAATCCCACGCTTTCCTGGAAGCCGTGCACCGAGCGCTTCCCGCCGGCCAGATAATCGGCGAGCGCTTGCGCCAGCCTGGCATGGATGAGCATGACGGCGGGGTGGCTGCGCACGCCATCCTCGGCAATGACGATGCTTGCGTCCCGGCTTGCCGCGGCCATACGCCGGGCGAGATCCTCGGGCAGCTGCGGCATGTCGCAGGGTACGACCAGCACCCATTCATGGCTCGCTGCCTGCAGGCCGGCGAGCACGCCGGCGAGCGGCCCCGGAAAGTCCGGCAGGGCGTCCGTCACGATACGGTAGCCGCGCCGGGCGTAATCGCCCAGGTTGCGGTTGGCCGAGATCAGCAGCTCATCGACCTGAGGGGCGATGCGTGCGATCACATGATCGACGAGCGGCTTGCCGCGGTAAGGCACCAGCCCCTTGTCGCGCCCGCCCATGCGGCTGCCCTGGCCGCCTGCGAGAACGAGGCCGCTAATATTCAGTGGCCGGCCCGACACGATTCAATCTTCACGCCGGTAGAGCCAGAAGCGCACATCCTTCTCGCCGGGAAGCCCGCCCACCCAGCGCTTGACCCAGCCGTCATGCGGCACGGCCGGTTTGCGGTCCTTCTGGAACACCAGCAGCCAGTCGCAGGCAGCCGAAGCTGCGGGCCGGATGTCGAGGTCGCCGTGATATGCCAACAGATAACGCAGGGTGACGTCCAGATTCTGCGACGCCACACAGCCCCCATCGGCGAGTTCGCTCCTGATTTCCAGCGCAACCCGCTCGTAACCGATGCGCTTGTCCAGCGGCTGCATGAACAGGGCAAGCAGCAGGCACCACACAAAAGTTGTCCCCACGCTCCACGCCAGGATGGGCCGCTGCGGCGAACGCGGCTGACGTCTCAGCCGCATCAGCCAGGCTATCCAGGCCAGCGTGATCAGCAGGCCAAGGGCCAGGGCCAGCGGCCTGAATCCCTGGCTTTCCATGCCCAGCTTGGCCAGCCGTTTGGCCAGTTGCGCAGGCCAGCCGAGATCGAATGCCGCCCAATATACCCAGAACACCAGCGCGAAAAAGCTGAACGCCATGAGCGAAAACCACAGCAAGGCGTTGGCGGCGCCGCGCTTCAGCTCGCCCAGACCTGCACCCGCCAGCAGCGCAAGCGACGGCAGCAGAATGATGCTTTGCACTTGCTCGGAGCCGGTATGCAGGCTCAAGGCAATGAGCGCCACGGCAAATACGCCCAGCGGCATCCACAGCTTGACCGAATTCCAGCCCTGGCGCTTCAGGCGATAAACCGCCCAGCCCGCCAGCAGCCAGGCCGGCCAGGCAAACCAGGAAAGCGCATTGACGAAGTACAGGGGGTTGTAGCGGGTCTTCTCCCCCATGCCGAAGACGGTTTGCCCGAGCGCGAGATGCTGCCACCAATGGCTCAGCCGATCCGGATAGTGGGCATGCACCGACAGCAGCCATACCCCGCACAGGGCAAAAGCCCCGGTCAGCGCAAACCAGGAGCCTCCCACGCGCGCGGAGGTGCGCCAGCTCGAGAGCAGGGCGGGCAACAGCAGCAGCGCGACCGCCAAAGCCAGCGCAGGCAGCCAGGCCCCCGCCAGGAACAATCCCGCGAGGCCCAGCCCGGCGAGCCCGCCGCCGCGCAAGGGTTGCTCCAGCATGCGCGCCAGCCCGTAGGCAAACAGCGAGAGCGCCGCCAATTGCGCGGTGTATGGGTTGGCTTCGTGCGCCGGCACCAGCAGGCCCATGCAGCCCAGCAGCGCAAGGACTGCCGGCCACACCGCACCGGACCCATACAAGGTGCGGGCAGTCAACGCTGTCAGCCAAAGCGAAGCGCCGACGAGAACGCCGCTGGTCAGCCTGGCCGCATCATGCAGGGGCAGTACCGGCGACAACAGCGTCGCCAGGCCCTGCGCAAGCCACAGATAAAGGGGCATGTAGGGCGCGCCGGCACCCATTGAAGGAAACAGCCAATCGCCCTGCTGTCGTGCCGCAAGCAACCGGGAGAACGTCTCTGCATCCGGCCCCTTCCAGGGCACATGTCCGGTCAGGCCGGGCAGCAGCCAGGCCAGGCACAGCCCCACCAACCAGTAATGGGCCGGAATTCGATTCACTGGACGATCTTGATCATCTGGCCGGGTTTGGGCTCGCCCGTGGGATACAGGTCGTTCATCAACCTCAGTTGCGCCTCGGCGCTTTTGCCGAGTGGCGATTGCGCCGCCAACTGCGCCATGGCCACGCCCGGCTGTGCCTTGACGAGGCGAATGGTGTGCGGCCGCGCCTGCCGGCGTTCGTCTGCGGCAAGTGTGTGGAAGCTGTTGATGGCCGCCTTCATCTCGTTGCGGTTCTGGTTATAGGCATTGGCATCCTTGGCCAGCGCCGCCAGCAGATACTGGCTGCCGTTGTGATTGATGGCCGCAGCCAGCACCGGCTTGCCCTGAAGCGCGCCAGCCGCAAACGCCGCCGGATGGCCGTTGACGTTGCCGGACTCGAAGCGGGCGCCCTGGTCGAACTTGAGCCCCTTTTGCAGGGTTTCCATGGGCTGGGCGTTTTTCGGGCCCGGTTTCAGTTCGACCAGCGCCGTGCCCTGCGGATTGATCGCGGCCACGCGGTCGGGCTGGTTCTGCACCCGCCAGCCTTGCGGAAACTGCACGGCGATGCCGAGCTTTTCATGCAGCAGCGCGTTGTTGCGGATCACGCCCTGGTCGGGGCTGTCGCCGAAATACACGCCGTCCATCGCTTTCAGATAGGCCTCGCGGTTTTCGACGGGGTTCGCAACCTGATATTTCCTGGCCTCGCCCACGACCTGCTTGAGGCGCGCGTCATTGCTGGGGTGGGTGTCGAATACGCCGTGATAGCGGCGCGGCTCGCGGCCTTCCTGCTTGGCCAGCTGGATGTCGTACAGTTCCTGGTTTTTCAGCACGCCGATGACTTCCACCATGGCCTGCGGGTTGTATCCGGTCTTGGCGAGATACTCGGCGCCAAGGCGGTCCGCCTCGAGCTCGTGCTCGCGGCCGTAGCCCGCCACCAGCGACTGGCTGAGCGCCTGCAGGAGGGAGGAGCCGGCCTGGGTATTGAGGCCCGGCACCAGGATCGAGCCCAGGATCGCGCCCAGGCCAATCACGGTGGCGGCGCTTTGCTGACGCACACCGTGGCGCGCGGTCACGTGGCCGATTTCATGGCCGACCACCCCGGCCAGCTCCGCCTCGGTATTGAGATAGGCCATGATGCCGCGGGTAATGTAGATATAGCCGCCGGGCAGGGCGAACGCGTTCACCTGCGGGCTGTCGACCACGGTAAAGTGCCAATCCAGGTTGGAGCGGTGGCTTTTCGACGCCAGGCCCTTGCCGATGCGGCTTACGTAAGCCTGCAATTCCGGGTCGTTCACCACGCCGTATTCCTGCAGCACTTCCTTGTGCGCCTGCGCGCCCTGCTGGATTTCCTGCTGCTCCGACATCAGCACCAAATCGCTGCCGCCGGAAACCGGGTTCTGTGCACAGTGCGTCAGCAGCAATGCGCCGCTGGCGGCGACGGCGACACGGCGCAGGACGGGGGAACTCATGGCATACCTCGGCAAAACGGAAAACAGAACGTGATGATACCCGCCCGGCGCACAAATAAAAAAGGCAGCCGAGGCTGCCTTTTTTATCGGGAACGTGCGAATTACTTCTTGGCGCCGTAACGCTGGCGGAATTTTTCCACGCGGCCGGCGGTGTCGACGATCTTCTGCTTGCCGGTGTAGAAGGGATGGCACTCGGAGCACACTTCCACGTGCAGGGCCTTGCCCAGCGTGGAGCCGGTCTTGAAGCTGCTGCCGCAGGAGCAGGTCACTTCGATTTCTGTGTATTCGGGATGGGTATCAGCTTTCATTGGGGGTCCTTTATCTCAATCTTCGCGGCGAGTACGCGAAAGAGCCGCATAATATAAAGCAAATCAAATCGTTACGCAAGCCGGGGAATATCCCTGCCACCGCGCCAGTCCTGGCCTAGCAGCCTGTCGGACTTGAGCGATCGTAGCGAGCCGGGTGGGAGAGCGAGGACAGTTTTTCACGATTTCGAGGCGCATAGCGGGCCTATGCAACGAGAAATCGGGGAAAACGAGTTTGCGAGTTTCGGCGCAAGCCAAAACGAGTTTGCGAGTTTCGGCGCAAGCCAAAAATGGACCGATCTTCCCACCGGCGCAGTAGATCAGCCTCAAGTCCGACAGGCTGCTAGGCTTCCTCGTGCTTGCGAAGCGTGACCCGCTTGGCCTGCAGGCCCTCGCTGCCGGCATCCTCAAGGAAGTGCACTTCATCGCCCACGGTCAGCTGGTCGTAATTGCCGTTCGCAAGGTTCATGGCCGAAAAGTAGAACTCGCGCCCGTCGGTCCCGGCGATGAAACCGAAGCGCTCTTCCGGAACCAGCCTGGCCACCCGCCCAAAGAGCACAGGCTCATGTGTCTTGACTTCAAGGCGCTGGCGGCGGCCATAGTCTTCGAGCTTCCTGCGTGCGGCGTCGAAAGCATCCCGCAACGCCACATATACATCTTCGTTCTTCTGGCGGTCCACCACGATTTCGCCTCCGGGCACCGTCAGGTCGATGCGGATATTGAAGGGCTTGCCCTTGTGCTGATGCAGCCCGGGCTGGTCGACCACAACCTTGCAGCCGATCAGTGCCGAGTAAAACTGCTCCAGCTTCTGCGCCTTCTCCCGGATGTGGTTCTCAAGCGCGTCCGAGTGGGCAACTTCGTGAAAGGTGATTTGCAGGGGAACTTGCATGATGACTCCTTAGGTAAGTCAATTTGCCAAACGGCGTTCCATGGAGGAGAGATGGAAAAAACGAGCTAAAGTTTTGGCCGTCCCTCCTGGGCAAAAAGTTGTTCATGCCTTTGCTGGCAGGCCATGCAACGCTTTGCTGTGGGATAAGCCAGCAGGCGTTGGGCCGGGATTTCGGCGCCGCAATCGGTGCAGATGCCGAAATCCCCCGACTTCATGCGGGCGAAGGCGGCATCGATATCGCGCAATTCATGGATCTGGCGATCTGCCCTCAGGATGTTCATGTCGGCGAGCGCATCCGCCAGCGAAACGTCGCCGCTGTCGCCGGGTTCCCGCCCCATGAGTTCGACCAACTGCTGATTGTCGCGCTGATCGAACTCGTCGCGCACTTCTTCAAGAAGCGCCCTTTGACGGTTGCGCAATTTCTGCGTGATTTCACTGATTTGTTCGCGGCTGAGTCGGCTCATTTGATGTCTTTCTAATTATTCACTCCACAATTTCATGATAGGAGGTTCGCTCCCGCAGGCAAGCCGCCAGGGCGGATGGTCTCGACCGGCCCCCGGATTCATAAAATTTACATATAAATCGGGTTCAATTCCTAGTAATTCCGAAATCGCATACTAGTCTGGTTTTATTGACCGCAATTCCAGAGAAAGCGGGGACAAATCATCATGAGCGATCTTTCCGAGCTTACCGCCGCTTCCGCCCGCGTTGATGTGCAGTCCAGTCTGGCGACAATCGCGCTTGACGATGAAGGCTTGATCCAGACATGCAGTTCCGCGTGCGAGAAATTGTTCGGCTATCCGATCACCGAACTGCTTGGCCATCACGTGTCGCTGTTGTTGCCCAAGCTGGAAGGCGTCGCCCTGATCGTCAGCAACGACATCAACCCCCGCCTCAAATACCTGTGCCACTGCGCCATTCCCTTCCTGGCCAGGCGGCGCGACGGGAGAATCTTTGCCGGCGATGTGTTTTTCAACCGCCTGCACAGCGCCCAACCCGGACTGCAAGTCATCGTGCGCAATCTGGGCATGATGCCGTCCTGAACCGTCCGATCCGGCGGGTTTCTCAACGGAACTGGTCTTAGCAAGCCAGCGACGACCAGGCCAGCAAATCTATATTCATATTTGCTCGTGGCGTCATCCGTCTGCCGGCATGACGCCAGGCCAGGCATTATCTTCTGGACAGGAAGCACAAAATCATGGGCTCGATAGCGGGAAAAGGCGGCTGTATATTCAAGGGCATCAAGCTGCTGCTGTGCGAAAGCCCACTGCCGGCGGACAAGGATTTCGCTTTCTGCCTGAACGACCCGTCACTCGGCCCGGCGCTATGCGCATCGCCACGGCGCTGCCGGAAGGCAACCAGCGCTTTGTTGCTGTGCTGAAGGAGTTGTTGGCCCATGCCTAGAGCCGCCCCTTTCGAAGCGCATCACCAGCGCTATGAGGCATGGTTCGGCGAACACGAGGCCGCTTACATCTCCGAGCTGCTCGCCCTGCGGCCTTTCGTGCCCTTGATTGGAAACGGGCTGGAAATCGGGGTAGGCAGCGGCCGTTTCGCCGCGCCGCTGGGCGTACAGGCCGGGGTCGATCCCTCCCCAGCCATGCTGATCCATGCAGCCGCGCGTGGCATCGAGGTGATCGAGGGCGTGGCGGAAAGCCTCCCCTTCTCATCCGGGCTGTTCGATTTTGCGCTGGTGGTAACGACCATCTGCTTCGTTGACTCGCCCGAGAAAATGCTGGCCGAGGCGTACCGGGTGCTCAAGCCGGGCGGACGCCTGGTGATCGGCTTCATCGACCGCGACAGCGGCATGGGCCAGGACTATCTGGCGCACCAGGCCGAAAACGTGTTCTATCGCGAAGCGACTTTTTATTCCGCCGGCGAAGTGGAACAACTGCTGCTGAAAAGCGGTTTCGAGATCGATACCTGGGCCCAGACCCTTGCCCACCCCCTGGCCGAGACACGGTATATCGAGGCCCTGCGCCCCGGGCGTGGGCAATGCGCGTTCGTCGTCGTTTCCGCCCGTTGCGAAAAATGAAAGGACCATGTCCCATCAGCCTGTTCTACTGGTGATCTTCGACGGTTTCGGGCTCAACCCCAGCCGTGCCTTCAACGGCTGGGCGCGTGCACGCACGCCACATCTCGATCACTACTTCGCCAGCAATCCCCATACGGCACTTCAGGCCTCAGGCCTCGCCGCAGGGCTGCCGGACGGACAGTTCGGCAATTCGGAGGTCGGCCATCTCACCCTTGGCTCGGGCCGGGTGCTCAAGCAGGAGTTGCTGAGGATTTCCGACAGCCTTGCCAGCGGCGCCTTTGCCCGGCTGGAGCCTTGGCAAGCGCTGCTTCGGGGCACGAAACGCCTGCATCTGATCGGCCTGGTCTCGGACGGCGGGGTGCATTCCCACATCGACCACCTGCTGGGTCTGCTGACGCTGGTAGTGCAGGCGGGAGTCGAGCCGGTGATCCACATGGTGACCGACGGGCGCGATACAGCGCCACGCTGCGCCGACCGGTTCGCCGGGCGACTGGAGGCGCGGTTGCAGGAATTGGGACACGGCCGCATTGCCGGCGTCAGCGGCCGCTATTACGCCATGGATCGCGCAGGTTTCTGGCCGCGTACAGAGTCAGCCTGGCGCGCCCTGGTACGCGGCCAGGGCGAGGCGGCAGAATCGGCGGCGCAGGCCATCCATCTGGCCTGGCAGCGCGGCGAGGGCGACGAGTTCATCCGCCCCACCGTGATCGGCGACCCGGAGCAAAGCCGCATCGCGCCGGACGAGCCGGTGTTCTGCTTCAATTTCCGCTCCGACCGCATGCGCCAACTGGTTGCCGCCCTGGGCATGGAGGATTTCACCGGCTTCGAGCGCGATGCGGAGAGTACGCGCCGCGTGGTGACGATGACCCGTTACGACGCGGCGTTTCCCTTCCCCGTATTGTTCGACGCCAAGGCGCCGGACAAGGTACTGGCGCAAGTGCTGTCCGACGCCGGCCTGCGGCAGTTCCATTGCGCGGAAACCGAGAAATACGCCCACGTGACCTACTTTTTCAACGGCGGCAGGGAGCAGCCTTTTCCGGGCGAGGCGCGCGAGATCGTTCCATCGCCCCAGGTGGCCACCTACGATCTGCAGCCCGAAATGAGCGCCGCGGCAGTGGCGGACCGCATCATCGCCGCCATCGAGGACGGGACATACGACTTCATCCTGGTCAACTTCGCCAATGGCGACATGGTCGGCCACACTGCCGTGATCCCGGCCATCATCGAAGCGGTCGAGACGCTCGACCTGCAATTCCATCGGGTGGCGCAGGCGGCGCTGGCGCGCGGATATCGCATCCTGCTCACGGCCGACCACGGCAACTGCGACGAAATGGTGGACCCCGTCAGCGGCGAGCCCCACACCCAGCACACGGCCTATCCGGTACCGTTCCTGATCCTCGGCATGCGCGAGGCGCAGCTCGGCACCGGGCGCGGGCTGGCCGATGTCGCGCCGACCGTGCTCGACCTGCTTGGCATCGAGCCGCCCCCCGAAATGACCGGCCGGAGTATTCTGTTGAAGGCCGGCTCCGGAATGAACAGGGGTTGATCCGCCACCGGCAACAGGAAACGAGGATAGCTTTTGGAAAACACCTTTTGGACCGCTCTGGCCACCAGCGCGCTGGCCGCCCTGGTGACCTCGCTCGGCATCTACACCATCCGCCGTTTCGCCGACTGGGGGCATCGCAACACCGCCTATTTCATGTGCTTCGCCGCAGGCGTGCTGATCTCGGCCTCCTTCCTGCACATCATCCCCAAGTCCTTCTCGATGAACCCGCAGGCGCCGATCTGGCTGCTGGTCGGCTTCCTCGGGCTGCACCTGTTCAACCGCTTCATCACCGCCTTCGTTTGCGAGAAGGATCCGGACAAAAAGGAATACGCCATGGGCATCACCCCCATGCTCGGCATCGGCTTTCATTCCTTCATCGACGGCTTCATCTATTCCATCGCCTTCAGCGTCAGCATCCTCACCGGCTATCTCGCCACCCTGGGCATGGTGCTGCACGAATTCCCGGAGGGCATCATCACCTACCTGCTGCTGGTGCGCGGCGGCTTCGGCGAGCGCAAGGCGATGGTCCTGGCCTTTCTCGCGGCGGCGGCGACCACACCCCTGGGCATGCTGGTTTCCTATCCGCTCATCAGCTCAATAGACAAGCAGGCGCTGGGCGCACTGCTTTCGCTTTCGGCAGGCGCGCTGGTCTACGTGGGCGCCACACACCTATTGCCGCGGGCGGAACAGGAGAAACGCAAATTCAGCCTGGTGGCACTCGCCGGCGGCGTGCTGGTCGCCGTCATCATCGTCGCCTCCAAGGCCTGAGGCGCATAGCGCCTGCCATAAACGATGAGCACGACCCACGTAGCCGTTCTGCTGCTGTCCCTGCTGTCGCTGTTCACGACCTGGCTCGGCGTGATGCTGGCCGTCTGGCTGCGCGAGAACGCCCGCGCCATCGCCGCCGGCATCGGCTTCTCCACCGGCATCATGCTGCTGATCTCCCTGCTGGAACTGGTTCCCGAGTCGATAACCATCATGGGCGCGCCGCTCACCCTCATGAGCTTCGCCCTCGGCGCCGGCCTGGTCTGGACGGCCCACCTCGTCGTGCCGCATACCCATCTGGTGGAGGAAAAGGGCATGGCCGAACGGATGCTGGTCAAGACGGCCTATCTGGTGGCCCTCGGCCTGATCCTGCACGACGTGCCGGAAGGCTTTGCGATGGCCAATGCCTACATCGCTTCGCCCGAGCTCGGCGTGCTGGTCGCCATCGCCATCGCGCTGCACAACGTGCCGGAAGAGTTCGCCATGGCGGTGCCGGCCGTGGTGATCCGCAGCCGACGCTTTCTCTATGGCGCCGCGCTGCTCTCCGCGCTGGCGGAGCCCCTGGGGGCCGTCATCGGGCTGGTGGCGGTGGGAATCGCACCGGGCCTCAACGCCCACTTCATGGCCTTCGCCGCCGGCGCGATGAGCTTCGTGTCCCTGCACGAACTCGTACCCATGGCGCGTCGCTATCGCAACATGCGCCTGTTCGCGGCGGGAATGCTCCTGAGTGCCCTGGTATACGGGCTGCTTACCCTCGTAACTGAACTCGGTTAAATGCCGAGTACAAGGTTTGAAAAGATGAAAAATTCCACGCGGGCGATCCGCGCCGTGCTGTTCGACTTTGGCGGCGTGCTCGCCGAGGAAGGCTTCCGTGCCGGACTGCATGCCATCGCCCGCCTCAACGGTCTTGACCCCGAGGCCCTGCACCGCCATGGAATCGATACGGTCTATGCCAGCGGCTATGTGACCGGCAAGGCGAGGGAAGCCGATTTCTGGCGCCTGATGCGCAACCGCTTCCATTTTGGCGAAGACGATGCCGCCCTGACCGAAATCATTCTCGCCCGCTTCACGCTGCGCCCGGAGATGATCGAACTGGTGCGCGACCTGCGCAGCCGCGGCCTGGCCTGCGCCATTCTGAGCGACCAGACCGACTGGCTCGACCGCCTCGATCGGCGCGACGATTTTTACCGGGAATTCGACCGCGTGTATTGCAGCTACCGGCTGGGCAAGAGCAAGCGCGACGCGAATATTTTTTCCGAGGTCGTGGCCGATCTCGGCGTGATGCCTGACGAGGCCCTGTTTCTGGATGACGATCCCGGCAACGTCGAACGCGCACTCAGCCGCGGGCTCAAGGCGCTCTGCTGCGATTCGGCGGCAGGATGCCGCGCGGGATTGCAGGCCATGCTGGCTGGCTAGCAGCCTGTCGGACTTGAGCGATCGTAGCGAGCCGGGTGGGAGAGCGAGGACAGTTTTGCACGATTTCGAGGCGCATAGCGGGCCTATGCAACGAGAAATCGGGGAAAACGAG
>DCVO01000005.1 GCA_002327405.1 Thiobacillus sp. UBA2186
CAGTTCCACCGGCACGTGGCCGCACCGGTTGAGGAAGGCATGCGGCGTCCCTTGATGGCGGATGACGAAAGCAGCGGCCGGCCGGCCATGCCATTCCACCATGAAGCGCACGCCTTTGCCTCCTTCCTGCAAATCGCAGGAAGCGCAAATCACGCGCCCCTCGTTCACGCGCGTTCCATCAGCCATGTTTTCACTTCATTGAAGGAGTCCAGGACCGCGACCGGCTCGTGTTCATGCAAATCTTCCGGCAAATGCGCGCCGTAGCTCACTCCCAGGCGGTCCACCCCGGCGTTGCGGGCCATCAGCATGTCGTGGCCGGTGTCGCCGATCACCAGGGCCTGGCGCTTTTCCAGCATCAGTTCGTCGAGGATTTCCTCGACCATGGCAGGATGCGGCTTGGAATGGGTCTGGTCGGCACAACGCGTGGCGGAGAAATACGTCCTTAGCCGTGAATGATCCAGCGCGCGCTCCAGGCCTTTCATGCTTTTGCCGGTCGCTACCGCGAGGATGAAACCGGCGCCATGCAGTTCGCGGATGCCCTCCTCTACCCCTTCGAACAGCGGGATCTCGGCATCGCGTCCCAGATAGTGATGGCGGTAGCGCTCGACCAGACGGGGATAGTCGCCCTCGGGCAGATCGGGCAACAGGGTCTGCAGGGCCTGTTGCAGGCCCAGGCCGATGATCCGGCGGCAGGCGCGCTCGTCCGGCACCGGAATGCCAAGGTCGGCGCAGGCCCGCTGGATGGAATCGACGATGAAGCCTGCCGAATCCATCAGGGTGCCGTCCCAGTCGAAAATCAAAAGCTCATACTGTCTGGGCATCTTTATCGAGTTTGTCCAAAAACCGTTGCAGTTCATCTGGCAGCGGCGCCTCGAAAATCAAGGGCTCGCCGGTAATCGGATGGTTGAAGCTGAGTTTCGCGGCATGCAGGAACATGCGTTTCAGCCCCTGCCCGGCCAGTTCCTTGTTGAGCGGGAAGTTGCCATACTTGTCGTCGCCGGCGATGGGATGCTTCAAATAAGCCAGGTGCACGCGGATTTGGTGGGTGCGCCCGGTCTTGAGTTCCGCCTCCAAAAGCGCGAAGCCGGACCAGGTTTTTATGCGTCTGAACACCGTGTGTGCCGTTTGCCCACCCTCGTCCACGCTCACCCGGCGTTCGCCTTCCTTGGTGACGAACTTGCGCAACGACAGCTTGACGTTGCGCAGCTCGTCGCGCCAGCGCCCGGTCGCCAGCACCAGGTAGCGCTTGTCGATGCGGTGCTGGCGGAAAATCTCGTGCAGCGCGGTGAGCGCACTGCGTTTCAAGGCCACCACCAGCACGCCCGAGGTTTCCCGGTCCAGGCGATGCGCCAGTTCCATGAAGCGGTGTTGGGGAAATTCCAGGCGCAACTGCTCGATCACCCCGCGCGAGATGCCGCTGCCGCCGTGCACGGCCATGCCGGCGGGCTTGTTCAGCACGATCAGGTAGTCGTCCTGGTAGAGGATGCGCGGGGCCAGTCGCGGCACGTCCCGCGGCAGGGTGGTGGCCTTGGGGAGGGTTTCGGCCACCCGCACCGGCGGAATGCGCACCTCGTCGCCCGATTTCAGCTTGTAGCCGGCCTCGGCGCGGCCGCCGTTGACCCGCACCTCGCCCCCGCGAACCAGCTTGTAGATGCGGCTCTTGGGCACGCCCTTCAACTGGCCGAGCAGAAAGTTGTCCAGGCGCTGGCCTTCATGGCCCTCGTCCACTTTGACCCGCCTGACCGAAACTTTGCCTAAGTCATTCATTTTTAATATACTGCGCTGGTTCCTGGGGGCCTCGCGCCGCCATCGAACCCGAATTCACCGGTTGTTTTCACCCACCGGCACTTTGCATCCGAATCTCCCGCGCCCGCGCGCCCTGACAAAATTCAGCCCAGCGACGCCCGCGCCCGACATGATGCGATGGAAAAAGTGGTGATACTAACTTAATGTAACGTGCATTACGCATACGCCTGACTCGGCCCTAGCAGCCTGTCAGACTTGAGCGATCGTAGCGAGCCGGGTGGGNNCACGATTTCGAGGCGCATAGCGGGCCTATGCAACGAGAAATCGGGGAAAAATGGGCCGCTCTTCCCACCGGCGCAGTAGATCAGCCTCAAGTCCGACAGGCTGCCAGTTGCCGGGTCTAAGAAGCAACGCCCGCGTCGAGCAATCTCCGCGGCGTTTTGACCGGACTGAAAAACCCTTCAATTATTTTTGATGACCGTTCTGCTGACCCCGATTATCAGGCCTCACAGACCCTGACGGTTTTTCCGTCCCGTATGCGTGCGCGCGGGAGTAAAACATGAAGCGCATGCTATTCAACGCCACCCAGGCGGAAGAACTGCGGGTGGCCATCGTCGACGGGCAGAAGCTTGTCGACCTGGATATCGAATCCTCCGCCAAGGAACAACGCAAAAGCAACATCTACAAGGGTATCATCACCCGCATCGAGCCCAGCCTGGAGGCGGCTTTCGTCGACTACGGCTGCGAGCGCCACGGCTTCCTGCCGTTCAAGGAGATCGCCCGTTCCTGCGTCAAGGGCTCCGGCCGCCCCTCCGACCTCATCCGCGAAGGCATGGAACTCATCGTGCAAGTGGAAAAGGACGAGCGCGGCAACAAGGGCGCNNGCGCCGCATCGAGGGCGAGGACCGCAACGAACTCAAGGACGCCATGGCCGGCCTGGAAGTGCCGGACGGCATGAGCCTGATCGGGCGCACCGCCGGCATCGGCCGCACCACCGAAGAACTGCAGTGGGACCTCAACTACCTGCTGCAGCTGTGGAAAGCCATCGAAGGCGCGGCCACCAGCCAGAGCGGCGCCTTCCTCATCTACCAGGAAAGCTCGCTGGTCATTCGCGCCATTCGCGACTACTTCCAGCCCGACATCGGCGAAATCCTCATCGACACCGAGGACGTATACGAGCAGGCGCAGGGCTTCATGGCCCATGTCATGCCCGGCAACGTCAACCGCGTCAAGCTGTACAAGGACGACGTGCCGCTGTTCTCGCGCTTCCAGATCGAGCACCAGATCGA